>JBBRTW010000007.1:0-39117 GCA_038244055.1 Tepidisphaerales bacterium
CCGGGCTGGAGCGGAACCTGGACGTGGAATTGTCGGGCCTCGCTCGCGCTCGGTGCTATGACGAAAATCGGACGATGTGCCTCGGTCACGGGCTGTTGATACAGACGAGGCCGCCGGCCTGCAAATGACCCCCGAACGTGCGCCAGGACCGCGAAGTGGGGGCGGCATCTGGCTGTTGCATGCGGTTGCAGTAAAATGAATCCCGTTCCCCTTTGAATTGCTTGTCCCCTTTGAATTGCCCATGCTGCGGCCATCATGACGAGCCGTCACATGCCCCACATGAAGTGGTAGATCGCGCGCTGTTCCTCGCCGTTGAGGTCGGCGCGCAGTCTCATGTGCGTGGTGATCATATCCCACTGCTGCGCGCTGTATTGGACCGCAGGCCTGGGATTGTGGCAGCGGGTGCAGTTTTCGGCCCAGATTTGAGCGCCGGTCTTTTTGACATGAGGGAAATGGCTCGAGCCGTCGCTGACCTGCTTCTCGGAGTCGGCGGTGCACCCAAAGGGCAGCCACACCGCCGCGGCCAACGCCAAACACGCCATGATCTTTATCGTTTTCATCTCGGTTTCTCTCTGTTTGACGTTTGCTTTACAGCCCGATGCCCAGTTGGAACAGCAGTGCATTCTCGGCCGCTCCCAGGCTCTTGCTCCGGTGGTCGAATTCGTAGTCGACCTTTAATACCACCTGCGGATTGATCCAGTAGTCCACGCCGATGATGTAGCGCTGTTCGGTGCCTCCGCCCGGCGCGGCCTCGGGCACCTTCAAGATATCCCAGCGGCCGCAAAACTCGAGGTTTTGAAGGATCTTATTGTTCACGTGCGTGGGGCGGTAACAGAGCTGGACGTACCCTCCGCTGCGGAAGTTGCGGAAATTGACAGGACCAAACCCGAGGCTTCCAGTGGAATCGTAAGTGGCCCGCCCCACGTTGCTCCAGACCCATTCCGAGCGCAGGTCGAACGTGCCTGCCAGCGCCGGAACATCGGGCCGGTAATTGAAGTCGACGGCTTGCAGCAGGGCATGGGTACTGCTGAAGCCAGGCGGCTGCACCCTGCCGGACATGATCGAATAGCCCAACTCCATGTTGGGCATTGGAATCAGGCCAATCCGGCCGCCTACCGCCTTGTCGTTGTTCAGGTCCGAGTAGTTGTCAAACGCCAGCGACCCGGCGACCCCCGGGTCCGATGTGATCAGGTTCGGCCCGTTGATCACGTAAACATCGTAGACAATCTTCATATTGCCGATGAGTTCCGCACCCCGCGCGAAGATGCCCACCGACGAGCCGGGGGCAATGCCGCCATCGCTGAACGCGAGAGGGTCATCGGCGAACTTGTTGATCCACGGCGGGTCGAAGTGGTTGTGGTAGACGCCAAACGGCGTCACGAACAGCCCGCCGCCGACCGCCAGCCAGTCGGTGAGGAGCAGGGAAACATTGGCGATGGTCAGGTCAAAGCTGGTCGATGAGCTGGTGTCCGGGTCCGTGTTCAGCCCGATGTCGAAACCGGTCTCAAAGATGATATTGCTGGTCGGCTTCCACAGGATGACCGGCGCTACGCCGGCCGAGAAGGAGGAGGTATTTCTGCGCTGCGAGGAAAAGCCCACGAAGGCATCGCCCGCGATAAACACGCCCTCGATGCCGGGCTTAACGCGGCTGAGATCGTTCTTGATCGCGTCCACCTGCTTCTGTACGTCCTCAAGGTCATCCTGCCTGGCGGCGCCGCTGGCGACGGAGGGCACTTGCGGACGCACGGTAGTTGTGCCGGTTTGAGTGGAGGGAGCCCCCCGTTGCCCCTTGAGCTGCTCGATTTCCGTCCGCATCTCCTCGTGCTCGCGAAGGAGCCTCAGCACCAGTGCCTTGTATTCCTCGGGCGTCTCGGGCATCCGGTCGACGGGGACGGTATTCTTAGGTGGGTTGGCAAGGGGGTTGGCGGGGTTGGGGACTGGCACGGCCGGATTGGCGACGGCGACCCCCTTTGGTGCGAAGGTCGCCCGCAGGTAGTTGATGACGTTCCAGCGATCCTCATCCGGAATGCCCGCGTCGCCGGGGGCGCCCCAGGGGGGCATGGGCTGGCGGCCGGTGCTGACCTTCCAGAAAATCGCGCCGTCGCTCTGCTTCCACACGTCGACGTCGCTCAGGTTGGCAGGCTTGAAGGACAATTGGGGCACAAGAATCCCATCGCCCTTGCCCGTCTCGCCGTGGCAGGAAACGCAATTGGCCCTGTATACCGCCAGCCCGGCCTTGACCGATTCGGGGGTGGCGGGAATCGGGTTGGTCACACGGGCCACGCTGCGCGGGGCAACCCACTTTTCCCTTGGCTCGTCGGCGACCGCCGCGGACGCCGCGAACAGAACCAGAAGCGACACGGATGTTGCGTACTTCCTCAACGCAGCAGATTTCATGGAATCCTCGTCCTGCCTGGATTGCGATCAACCTGGATGATCGTGCCGTTTACATGATACTTTCGAGAGACGTTTGCTCGTTCAACAAGGTTGGCCATATCGTCGGGAAACGGGAACAGCAGTCAATGCCTGTGCGAACGGTTGTGGGATAATCGCGCCCGGCGGATGCGAATATTTCTGAAATCCGCGTTATTACACTGCTTTTGCCGGTGGAATCCCCATACGTTGAATCGGAATTCACCCGGTACCGAGCCAAAAATGCGCGGCCTATGGATATGCCACTCCAGATAGTCTCGGGAATGTGCGGCCAATCTGGATAAGGTCACGCAACGAATGCGATTGTCGTAGTTACATGGCCAAGAAAAAGAAACAGGATTTCCTTTCCGCCAAAGCACATTCCTCCCCGCATCCGCGCTCAATCTACCCAGCGCCAAGGGGCGCGCGAAAGTTCAGGCCGGGGCGCCGGTTGTTTCATCCAGCTTGGAGATGAAGACATCGTCCAGCCCGTTGCTGGTCAGGTTCAGCGGGCTGCCGCTGGTGGCGAAGTTGCTGGTTCCGGCGAAGCGGCCGGTGATCAAGATCTCGTTCTCGAAACCCAGGGCGCTGCCCGGGGCACGGTCCTCGGCCGGGCCGCCCATGGTTTTGGCGTAGACCCGCGCGCCGCTGGAATCGAGCTTGGAGACAAAGACATCGTTCAGGCCGGCGCTGCTGAGATTGGAGACGCCGCCGCTGGGATCGAAGTCCTGGGTGCCGGTGTACTGGCCGGTGGTGTAGATGTTCTCGAACTTGTCAACCGAGATTTCGCCCGGCCCGACTTCGACATCGGTTGAACCGCCGATGGCTTTCGCCCAGACGAAATTGCCGGCGGCGTTGAGCTTGGAGATGAAGACCGCGCCGGTGGCCGCGGCGACGAGGTTGACGGTTCCGCCGCGCGGATCGAAGTCGGCGGTGTTCTGGAAGTTGCCGGTGGTGTAGACATTGCCATCACGGTCGGCCGCGACCGAGGTGGCGAAGGTGGTGCTGGCGCCGCCGAAACCGGCGATCCAGACGAAGGCGCCGTTGTTATCCCACTTGACGGTGAAGCCCTGATCGGTGCTGGCGACGGCGTTGGCGGTTCCCTTCTTGCGGGGATCGAAATCGACGGTGCCGCCGTAACGGCCGCTGGCCAGGATGTTGCCACCGCCATCCAGCGCCATATCCGCCAGTTTCTGATCGCTGCCGCCCGTGAAGCTGCCGGCCCAGCGGAAGGCGCCGGCCGAGTCGAGCGCGACCATGTAGCCATCGGCGCCGCCGCTGTTGCCGATGGTGAAGCCGCCGCCGAGCTTGTTGAAATCAGCGCGGGCCAGGAAGGTTCCGCCGATGAACATGTTGCCCCGGGTATCAACCGCCAATCCATCGCCGGTATCGTCGGCCGCGCCGCCGAAGGTGCGCACGAGGGCGAGGTTGCCGTGGGTGTTGAGCTTGCAGACAAAGGCATCGGTGCCGCCGCCGCTGGTGATGGCGAAGTTGGTCCTGCGCGGATCGAAGTCGACCGTTCCGGCAAAAGTTCCCGCGAAGTAGACATTGCCCGCGCGATCGGTGGCCACTTTCGCGGGCGCTGCGCCGATGAACTGTCTTGCCCAGACGAAAGCGCCATCGGAGGCATACTTGGCGACAAATCCACCGCCGCCCGCGAGCTGGGCCGTGCCCGCGCCGGGATCGAAGTCCACCGTTCCCGAGAATGTTCCGGCGACATAGACATTGCCGGAGCGATCGGCCGCGACGCTGTCGCCCGTGTCCTGGCCGGTTGAGCCAAGGCCGATGGGGAAAAGACTGGCCGTGAAAAGACGCCGCGCTTCGAGCGCTTCAAGACGGATGGACATGACTGGCTCCTGCAAGAGATGTGGCATTCGGGACAGGATTGGCTTTTCGCGAGAGCCTTTTGCTCCGCGTGTCCGAGCCCATTCTACCCACCCGAAGGGGCGGGCGAAACGCACAATTTGCCTTTTGACATGATGACTCGGTCGCCCCAGGTTTCATGTCTTCATGTTTCATCCGACAACCGGGGGCATCCCCGCACCTCCAACCCCGCCCGCGTCCCCTGGCCCAGCTTCGACTCAATCGTGAACCGCGCCCCACACCGCTCCGCTATCAGCCTCACCAGAAAAAGCCCCAGCCCCATCCCCTTCCCCGGCTCCTTGGTCGTGAAAAACGGCTCCCCCGCCCGCCGCAACTGCTCCTCGGTCATCCCGCTTCCCCGATCCGCGACCTCAAACCGAACGCTCCCATCGCGCGTCGCAACCGAAAGCGTCACCTCGCTCCCGTTCTCCGATGCATCGAACGCGTTCCGCAGCAGCACCAGCAGCGCCTGCTCCAGCGCCCGCGGCGGCGCGGCGATCGTATCGATCTCCTCCAGCCCCTCCACCCGCAGTCTCCCCGCCTCGGCCGGGCGGAGCTGACTCCGCAAATGCTCCACCAGCCCCCGCACATCGACGGTTCCGCTCTGCCCCACATCCGCGATATCCACCCGCATCCGCTGCAAAATCTCCCGACAGCGATCAACCTCCCGGCGGATCAGCCGCGCATCCTCGCGAATCGTCGCCGTATCCGCCGCCGCCCGCTCCCCGCCTCGATCTCTCCCCGTATCGGCCGACACCTCCAGCTCCTTCGCCACCACCGCGATCGTCCCCAGTGGCGTGTTCAATTCGTGGGCCGCCCCCGCCGCCAGTGTCGTGAGCGATGCCAGCCGCTCGTTCCGCGCCGCCCGCTCGCGCACATCCGCCAATTCCGCCTCGCGCAGCCTCAAGGATCGCTGAATCCTCCCGATGAATGCCGCGATCAAAACCGACACCAGCACCAGCGCCACCCAGTGCCCCGTCCCCAGCACCCACTCCGGCAGCGGCCGCATTTCCAGCGGCACATACCACGCGAACAGCATCCCATAACACCCGGCCGCCAGCGACACGATCACCCACGTCCACCCCGACCCCACCGCGATCACCGCCATCGCCACATGCACCAGGTACAGCACCGAAAACGGATTCCGCGCCCCGCCCGTGAAATAGAGCAGGGCGGTCAACGCCAGGACATCGGCGACAAGGACCGCTTCAACCATCCATCCGGGCGGGCGGCCCCAGCGCATGCCCGGGGCCATCCCGAGGTTGGTGATCGCGGTGAAGAGAATCACGCCCGAAATCGGGCCGACGGGAACCTGGAGCTTGAGGCCCCAGATGGCGACGCAGGTCGCGGCGATCTGGCCGATCACCGCTAGCCAGCGGAGACGCGCCAGGGCGCTGAGGGCGATCTGGGGCTCATGGGAACTGAGGTGCAGGCGCGAAAGATCGGAGGACGAAATGGCCGGGGCGTCGTTCACGGGGATAGTTTACACGAATTAGCAAGGTGACGGGCAGAACGACTTGTGGCGTCACCACGTATATTTAATCGGATTGGCGGCGCCGGCTTTGCGGTACTCGTCAGGGACTTGTTTCCCCACATAGAGTTGTTTGATTTCTTCAGGCGCTTCTTGCCCCTCGAAACCAAAACGACCGGCTACAGGTTCATGGCTCGGAAAATTCTCCGCAGTCGCCTCTAACCACCGATGGGCGATAAAAGCACCGACAATCTCACCGTGCCTCGTCGCCAGCACGACTTCGGCCTGCTCCGCTTTGACCTTGTTGATTTTCCAAGCATAACGGGTTGCTTCGTACAGCGACTTCTCGGTTGCACTTCGGTTTACACCGATCAAAAGCGCCCGATGCCTGAACTCGGCGGGTTGGGCGGTGTATCGTTTAATAATCTCAAGCGCATGCATCGCGCCAAAATCGTCACTTCCTACTCCTGACGCAATATTGGTAAGGCCCGGATAGGCGTCGATCAAAGCGGCTTCCACTGCAAACGCGGTGTTGTCGTCCATCCCGTGGCGGTGGATTACATGGGCAACTTCAAAGCCTGCAAGGTGAATTTCGTGGATTCGCTTAAGTTTATTATCGAGGTCGTCCCCTGCAATGACCTTCGACCCACGGATATGCGAAAATACACGATTGCCCACACCTTTTCCGACATAAAAGGTCTCGCCGTTTCGCGGATCAATGAGGCGGTACACATATGTCTTGAGCTTTGCGGCTACTCCGGCGGAAAACGAATCGTCTTTTGTCATCTTTTTCTCGTTTCCAACGTTGGGATGATGGTCGAACATCGCGTTTCCAACGTTACTCCATGCGACAATTGCTCGCCTATCTGGCGATGGCTCGTCGGTGGAAAGGCAACATCCTTATGCAGGAGAAGTGCGTCGATAAGGTAATTGACCATCTGAGCGTCGGCATGATCATCAGATCGACTGTACTGATCGCGGTTTCGATTAACTTCAGCGTCGACCAGTCGGCAGTTGCCTCCATCGTCGACGAAGCGAGCCATGTAAATACAATGTCCCGTCCAACTCCGATGAAAAACAGAGTGTTGTCACGCCAATAAATAAACCACTTGTCCTCCATTTGCTCGGGGTCAAGTCCTTGGCGAATTCGGTTCATGTCCTGCGCTGAGAAAACACGGTCGAGGCATATGGTGCTTTTCTGGGCAGGAAGTGGCTTGGTTTTCCAGTCTGACGGTTGCGCCGCCTTCAGTTGTTCCATGCGGCACTTTCGCTAGATCGGTTCGAACTGCATCGGTTGCTGCACTGACTACTTCTTCGGATCAAACCCAAAATCCACCACATCATCGTGATGCTCGGCATGCTCATGCTCGTGTTCATGCCCATGCTCATCATGGACTGCCATATCGCTCCCGTCAGCCATCTGCTCCTCATGCCCCGCCTCCGCCGCATGTTCTGTTTCCTCGGCATGTTCCGAATGCGCCGCGACCTCGCTCTCCGCCGTCCCGCCCGTCCACCCCTGCCCCGCCTCCGTCTGCTCCACCTGCGCCGGCCGCGCCGCCGGCGGCGCGGCGATCGGAACATCCGGCCGTAACTGCATCCCCAGCAAACCCTCCAACCCCGCCACCTGCTCGGCCATCGAATATTCCCCCACCAGATCCGCCCGCCCCGACTGCTCCTCCGGCAGCGGCGGCAATACCTGCGGCGCGGGCACATCATCCAGCCCATAGAGCGCCGGCGTGGTCAGGCGCGGCTTGATCTGCGCCGCCGACAATGCCAGCAACCGTTCCACGCGATCGATATTATGCTGCGCCGTCTCCTGCTTGAGTTTATTGATCTCGTAATCCTTGGCGAATTTGGGCGGTATCATCGGCATGCCCGATTCCACATCACGCTGCGAGCGCGAGAAGATTTCGCCGATGCGCTGGCTCGATTCTTTTAGCTGCCGCGTCGCATCCGCCAGTTCCGCCTTGAAACGCGGCACCATCTCGGCCTGCCGCTCCAGAAGATACTGCGTCGCCAGGCGCTCCTTGAATCGCGACAGCAGCTTCAAATCTGAGATCACCCCCATGCGCTCCTGCACATCCCGCTTGGTGTCTTCGACGAAGATGCGCACCGAATCCTTGGCCGACAACACATTGTTGTACGCCGCCGCCCACGATTCGGCGTGCGGCGCATTCAGCGGCTTGACCTGCCGCAAAACCACCTCGCCGATCTGCCGGTTCAAATACTCCACCTGCACCCACAGATCATCGCAGCGCGAGGTCATGCGGAAGGTGGTGGGAAAAGTCCCCCCATCCTCCCCGCCCGGCAGCGGCACCGTCACCGCGCCCGCATCGCTCCCCGCCAGCTTCCGGCCCGTCTGCACATCATAAATCTCGATCGAGGACCGCCCGGTGTTTCGAACCGCCAGCGCCGCCGCTCCCAGATCCAGCCGCTGCTCGAACTCGAACGGCCCGAACGCCCCGCCCTCGTTTTCCACGAAATACGCCTGCACTCCCGCGCTCCCCCACCCCAGGACTCGGTTGACCAGCTCCCGCGCCTTGCCCGGCAGCACCAGAAAGTCCGTCCAGCCGATGATCCGGTCGAACACCGCGAGTTCATCCCGCGCCCGCACGATGGTCGGCGCGATCGTTTCGATGGCCGACCGCGTTTTCTCCGCCGCCTCCTGAATCGCCTTGGTCGCCCGTAGCATCTCCGCTTCGATCACCTTCTCGTGCAGCTCCGAATGGCTGAACGTCATCCGCGCCGGCGGCGGCGTCAGCGCGCCCAGCCTCTGCTGCGCCGCGGTCAGTCGTTTCTCGGCCTCATTGGCCGTCACCCGCAAATTGGTCTGCATCGCCTGCATCGCCGCCAGATCAGGGAGATGTTGTATCGTGTATTTCGGATCCGCCCCCGGCAGATCGACCACCATCTGCTCGTAGGTCGATAGCTCCTTGAGCAGCGCCCGCCGAACCTCGGCCAGTTTCCCCGCCGCCTGCAGCGCCGCGATCGATGCGATATGCCGCTGCCGTAGCCCTTCAAACGTCATCACCGTCGATGGCAGCGATTCCGCCCATTCATCCAGATCCTTGGCCGGCGTCCGCAGCGAATCGGGAACATCATCATCCAGCAACAGCCCCGTCGCCAGGCGAATCCGCTCGGCGAACTGCTTCACTTCATCGATCGAAGGCGGATCATCCGTTGAAAGCAGCGAGCCGCAAAGCTCATTGAGTTGCCCGCGCAATTGCTCCAACGTCCGCGCCCCGTTCTTGCAGATTCGCCCCAATGGTTCGCCCCCCGCGTTGGGGACGAACGTGGCCGATGGGTCGGTCGGCAAATAGGCCGGGTTGGCGGTGGCCCAGTCCATCGCGGCCGGGTTCCAGACGTTGTAAGGATCGTAGGTGTGGAACGACAGGAGCGCGCCGATCTGCTGAACCAGATCGGCGATGGTCCGCGTCGGCTCCCAGGCCGGTAGAATCGCAATTCCCTCCATCGTGATATTCGGATGAAACAGCGCCTGCATCGGCCGAACCAGCGGCGGCTCATGCGGGTATCCCGGCGGCAGCCAGATATGCACCGACGGCGTCGCGATGAAATCGAGCTGCCCATCTTCGCGAATATAAAGCGTGCGGGCGGTGAACTCGATCTGATACTCTCCCGGCGGATTCCCCTGCAGCGGCGTCACCCGCACCGAAGGGTGATAGGCAAAATTCCTCTGTAACTGCCGCCACTCATGTTCGAGGCGAACCATTTGATCGGCCGTCCAACTGATCGGCGCGGGTTGCGCTGGCTGCCACTGGCTCTGGTCATCATCCATCGGTGTCGCGCTCCGCTGATTCCACATCTGCAATCTCTCCAAAGCCGAATCATCCAAGCACAGTGGTCGCCGTCAGTTATAATCGATCCCCCCGAAATCGCCCAACCGCGCCTCGAATAGCCGGCCGCTCACCGCCGCAACGACGAAACGGCTCTTGGCGATAACTCAACAATACCGATTATAATGACAGAAGTCCCATCTTGCCCATCAATTGCGTCTGATTGGACAGACTTATCCGGATTTGCCCCCCATCCCCATGGCGGACTAGCTATAATTCAGATGAAGAAAGGACGAGTAAACACCCATGCCCGCGCGCTATGCATATTCACTCAACGGCGAAAATTACACGGGAACCTTTTCCACGCGCGAGGAGGCCCTCCGCGCGGGTCTTGAAGACGCGCGCGAATCCATGCTTCAGCCTCAGTCGGTTTTCGTCGGACGCCGTGTGGACCCCGATCCCCACGCCTCCGGACATGCCCGCACCGTCCTCCGCGAGATGGCTTGGCAGGCCCACGATGAAGTCGGCGGCCCGGCCGCGCAATATCTCAATCAATTGACCGATGATCAGATCCGCGAACTCGATCGCGATCTCGAAAAAGTGATTCTCGAGTGGCAGCGCCGCAATGAGCTGCTCCCCAAGTTCTTCCGCGTCGAGAGCACCAGCGAACATCCGGTTCCGCAAATCAGCTTCCCCTCCCAGCAAGCCCAGTCGAGCCAGCCCGAAGTGTCGCAGAGCATGAGCTCCCCCAATAACAATTGATCTTTTTCCAAGGTCATCCAGGGTCAGGAGCCGGCGACCAGAAATCGCAACCAAGCAGATTTCCGTTCCCCAGCTCCTGACCCTTTGGCGTCAAATTGGCAGCGACATTTTCCAGCGTTTCACCGCCCGCTTCAAACGCGGGCGTTTTCATTGGCTGCGCAGGTTGGCCTGAAACACAAGAATGGCGTCGCGGGCCCGCAACTCGGGAACGCAAGCGCGCGACGCCAAAACTTCATTCTGTTAACCGCCAGTGCCACGAGCGCAGTCCACCAGTGGCCCCGACAACCTGAGCAGACAGAACAGCGCCGCCGCCGCTCTACTTCTTGCCGCCCTCGCGGCCGATCGCGGCCATGTGCTCGCGATTCTGGCTCACCGCCAAGCCTCCCTTGCGCCCGGCCTGCCGGGCTTCCTCGGTGCTGAACTCATGGGCCGTGCCCTTCGCGTGGGCCGCGCGACCGCCCTTGCTGGCGATCTCGCGCTGTTTCATCCGGTCCATCGAGGCAAAACCGCGACGGCTCGTGCCCGACGGACTCGTTGCCGTCATCGTTGGGTTCATTTCATCTTGCATGATCTGTACCTTTCCGTGGAAATCTTGAATGGGGTGCGACAAATGGACATCCTAAAACCGCACAAAAGGACGGTTTGGCTCCGCTCGCACCTAGCTTCAACGTCAACGGACACTGCCGCAAAAACCATGCGAGCGAGGCCGCCATCGTCTGCTTTCTTCTAAATATGGCCGCGATTACTGCGCATTGGCCGCTTCCAGATTAATAACCGTCTCGGCCAGCTCACTCAGCTTCAAATCGGCGGCCTTCTCTTCTTCCAGCGTCTGGCCGAGGAGCTGCTTGGCTTCCTTCAAACCGAGTAGATCCGCGTAGGTGCAGAGCGTGCCATAGGTTGCGATTTCGTAGTGCTCGACCTTCTGCGCTGCGCCGATCAGGGCTGCGTCCATCACTTCGTCAGAAGCATCTTCCTCCATCACTTCCTTTCCCTCCTCGATGATCCCCTGCATCGCCTTGCATGGCTTGCCCTTGATGGGCATGCCCAGCGATTCCATCACCTGCTCCAGGCGCGTCACATGCTCGCGGGTCTCCTCCAGGTGCTCTTCCAGCCCGGATTTCAGATCAGCGTTCGCGGCCGTCTTAATCATCTTAGGCAGCGCTTTGACGATCTGGTTTTCCGCGTGCAGCACATCTTTCAAGTCTTCCTTGAACAGGTCTTCCAAGTCTTCCATTTTCATGAGACGCCTCCTGGGCGCAAAGGGTTACAGAATCTGGGGTTTCAAACAGTTCGGGGCGTAACCGCAACGCCCATGCCATCACCCGGCCACCCCTTTCAAAGCCTCAAAAAATCCAGAAAAGCAGGCCCCAACGGCTGAAACCGAGGACATTTCGACCGGGGCAGCCTGCAAAATTGCACCCGTGCGAATCTCCCATGAACGCCGGGCGCTTCCAACGCACCGCGTGCGCACGCCGTGCGTCTCATGCGCCCGCAGTACTCTCCGTGCGCACGCGATGTCACCCCAGCGCTGTCGGTGATCCCTTCCAATGTAAAAAATAATTCGCCATTGCAAGCCCAATACCCAGGCCCCGTGCGCGCCCGATGTGAAGTCCTCGCGAACGCCCGCTTGTCTTTAGGTGGCAGCAAAATGAGCGGCTTCACACGTTGCCGCGTAACGTCCCCGTAACATTCGCCTTCCCATTGGAACTTTTCCGCTCGGCCAACCTCTAATCCTCCGGGTCTTCAGAAATTTGAGGTCGATATGAAAACAGTCCATCGCGCGTTCCTGGTCATTCTGGCTCTCTTTGTCTCGTTGGCCGGTGCCTCTGTCGCTCGGGCCGATGGCTTTATCGTCATCCATCCCGGGCCGACTCCCGTACCCGTGCCGCCGGGGCATTTCTCATTCGCGCCCCTGGAAGTCTCCTATCACAATGTCACCGTCGAGATTCGCGATCAGGTCGCCATCACCACGGTCGATCAGGAATTCATCAATCCCAATTCGCAGCAGTTGGAGGGAACGTATCTCTTCCCCCTCCAGCCCGGATCGCACATCGATAAGTTCTCGATGGACATCAACGGCAAGATGCAGGAGGCCGAGCTACTTCCCGCCGACAAGGCCCGCGCCATCTACGAAGACATCGTCCGCAAGTACAAAGACCCGGCCCTGCTGGAGTACATGGGTCGCGATACGTTCAAAGTCCGCATCTTCCCCATCGAAGCCAACGGCAAGAAGCACATCACGCTCAAGTACACGCAGCTTCTCAAATCCGATACCGGGCTGACCGAGTACGTCTACCCGCTCAATACCGAAAAATTCTCCGCCCGCCCGCTTAAAAATGTCTCCGTCAAGGTCACGCTCAACACCGAGTCGCCGCTCAAGGCCGTCTACTGCCCGAGCCACGCCGTCGAGATCAAGCGCGATGGCGCGAGCAAGGCCGTCATCGGCTACGAAGAGAAGAACGTCCGCCCCGATATCGATTTCAAGCTCGTCTTCTCCCGTGGGGCCAAGAACGATATCGGCATCAACCTCATGACCTACCGCAACCCCGGCGATGGCGAGGGATATTTCCTCCTCCTGGCCTCGCCCGGCATGGATGTGAAGAACACCAAGGTTCAGCCCAAGGATGTCTGCCTGGTGCTCGATACCTCCGGCTCGATGGCCGGTAAAAAGATGGATCAGGCCAAGAAGGCCCTGGCCTTCTGCCTGGCCAATCTGAACGAGCAGGATCGCTTCGAGATCATCCGCTTCTCCACCGAGGCCGAGAATTTCTTCAATGAGCTCAAGCCAGCCTCGAAAGAAAACGTCGACAAGGCGCAGGCTTTCGTCAGCGCCCTCAAGCCGATCGGCGGCACCGCCATCGATGAAGCGCTCACCAAGGCCCTCAAACTCTCCCAGAACCGCCGCATCGCCGGCCAGGATCGGCCTTACGTCGTCATCTTCCTGACCGATGGCATGCCCACGATCGGCGAGACCAAAGAAGACGCGATCCTCGCCAATGTCGATAAGGCCAACGCCGATCACGTCCGCGTCTTCTCCTTCGGCATCGGCACGGATATCAACACTCATCTTCTGGACCGCCTGGCCGATGCCACCCGCTCCTTTAGCCAGTATGTCCTGCCCGAAGAAGATATCGAAGTGAAACTCTCGAACTTCTACACCAAGATTAAAGACCCGGTCCTCTCCAATCTCGACGTCGCCTTCACCGGCGCGGATATCAAGGTCACCCAGCTTTATCCCGGTGTGATGAGCGATCTTTTCAAGGGCGATATGCTCGTGCTCTTCGGCAAATACACCGGCAAAGGCGCGGCCGCCGTCAAGATTTCCGGCACGCTCGGCGGCGAGAAAAAGGAATTCGTCACCGATGTGAATTTCACCACCGATGACACCAAGAACGATTTCATCCCCCGCCTCTGGGCCACGCGCCGGGTCGGCTTCCTCCTCGATCAAATCCGCAAGAACGGCGAGAAGACCGAGCTGAAGGAAGAAGTCGTGCGACTGGCCCGTCAGCATGGCATCGTCACCCCCTACACCGCCTACCTGATTCTCGAAGATGAACAGCGCCGCGGCGTGCCGGTGGCCGTCCGCACCTTCCGCGAGTTGGAAGCCGACCCCCGCGCCCGCTATGCCGCCAAGGCCGTCTGGGATAACACCGTGGCCGAGTCCAAGGATGAAGGCCGCCGCGGCGGCGATATGGCCGTCGCCAACGCCGAGAACATCGCCGGCCTGAAGCGCAGCGATAACCTCCAGCAAGGCCAGCAGACCTATGCGTTGGACAAGGGCGGGAGCTTCAACGTCACGGGCGGTGCCACCGCCAATGGCGGCGTCACCCTCGGCGGAGCTGCTTCAACCCCCGCCGCCCCGGCCGCGACCCGGCCGGGCGAATCCTTGTCCCTGGCCGTGACCGGCAATGGGTCGCTTGCCCTGCGCGAGCCGGGCAAGGCGGATGGCGCGGCGCAGGCTGGCGGCGAGGGTCAGAACTACGGCTACCGCGCCAGTTCCAACTACGCCAATCAATCCCGCATCGTCCGCGGCCGGGCCTTCTACCAGAACGGCACCATCTGGACCGACAACAACGCCTCCACCCAGAAAGATCTCAAGCGCAAAGAGATCAAATTCAACAGCGATGACTACTACGCCTTGATCACCAGCAACCCCGACGCCGCCGCCTGGCTCTCCCTGGGCAGCGAAGTCGATGTGGTCATCGGCGATACGCTGTACGTCATTCGGTAATACTCAGGGTCAGGAGCCACACACCAGAAATCGTGCCGAGCGGAATTGGCATCCCGTGGCTCCTGACCCTTTTCGTTGCATACGTGAAACAGCATCCATTCCCTTATCACATAGAAAGGGTCAGGAGCCTCAATCAGCCCAGCCAACTATGGACGCGACTGGTATGAGGCTCCTGACCCTGAATAAAATTCACGGAGATTCCCATGACCCGCAAACTCCTCGCCCTCGCTCTCGCACCGACGCTCTTCTTCGCCACACCCGCTTTTTCAGTCGATCCTGCTCCCGCACCCATCGCGGATAAGAAAGAAGCCAAGCCCCGCGTCGAGGTCTGCTTCGTCCTCGATACCACCGGCTCGATGTCCGGCCTGATCGAAGGTGCCAAGGCCAAAATCTGGTCCATCGCCAACCAGGTCATCAAGCGCAAGCCCACTCCCGAGGTGCGCATTGGCCTGATCGCCTACCGCGATCGCGGCGATGAGTACATCACCAAGCGCTTCGATCTCACCGATGACATCGATGCGGTCTTCAAGAATTTGACCTCCTTCAAGGCCGATGGCGGCGGCGATGAGCCCGAATCCGTCAATCAGGCCCTCGATGAAGCCGTCAACAAGATCACCTGGTCGGCCGACAAATCCGTCCTCAAGGTCATCTTCCTGGTCGGCGATGCCCCGCCCCACATGGATTACAAGGACGACAAAAAGTACCCCGATATCTGCAAGGAAGCGGCCAAGAAGGACCTGATCATTAACACGGTTCAGTGCGGCACGATCGCCGCCACCGGCCCGATCTGGCAGGAGATCGCCAAAGCCTCCGAAGGCGAATACGCCGCCATCGAGCAGGGGGGCAACATGGCGGTGGTCTCCGCGCCACAGGATGTGGAGATCGCCAAGCTCAATGCGGCCATCGGCAAAACACTCGTGCCCTGCGCCACCAATGGCCGGAAATGGGAGGATGCCAGCAAGGAGGTCGCCAGCAAGCAGGCTGCCGCGGAGGCCGCGCCCGCATCGGTCGCGGCGGATCGATTGGTCTACAACGCGGAGTCCAAGCGCGCCGTGCAAGTCGCGGGCCTCGGCGACGGAACCTCCAGTACGACCACTTTCAGCGGTGCCCCCGACTTCAGTTTGAATGGCGGCGCTTTCCGAGGCGGCGAAATCGAACTCATCGACGGCATCACCAACGGCACGCTCAAACTGGCCGACATGAAGGATGAGCAGCTTCCTCCCGAAATGCGCAAGATGACATTAGAGCAGCGCCAGGCCTGCGTCACCGAAAAGCAGAAAGAACGCGCTGGCATCCAGGCCAAGATCGCTGAGCTCTCCAAGGCCCGCGATGCGTACATCCTCGATGAGCAGAAAAAGCTCACCGCCGCCTCCGCCGCGAAGAAAGACTCCTTCGACGCGAAAGTCGCCGAGACGATCAACAAGCAGGCCGATGCGAAGAAGCGGTAAGTGATTCAGGGTCAGGAGCCACCCACCAGTAATCGTCGATAGGGGAATTGGCGTGCCGTGGCTCCTGACCCTTTCACGTCCCCACATGAAAGGGTCAGGAGCCTCGGCCAGCCCGCGCAACTATTGGCGCAACGGGTGCGAGGCTCCTGACCCTGTCCCTTCTACTTCACATCCAGATCAAACGTCACACTCACGCTCGCACGGATTCCAATCTGCCCCAGCGGCATGGTCTGCTCCCCCTCGGCCGCCACTTCGCCGCCGCCCTGGGCGACTTGCTGGGCGTTGTTTCCCATGCTCGAGCGATTGTAACTGCCGAAATAGCTGTATCCCTCGCCGATGGTCCGCGGCTTGCCCACGCCGCATTCGAGTTCCTTCGACAGATCGGCCGCCTTCTCCTTGGCCGCCTTGATGGCCATCTTTCGCGCCTGGTCGCGGTGCTTGCGCAGCTCGGTGCTGCGGAACTCGAAACCGTTGATCTGGTTGGCCCCGTTCTTGAGGACCACATCGATCAGCTTCTCAAACATCTTGGGGTCCTTGAGCGTGACTGAGTACGAGCGGCGGCAAACGTACCCTTCGATGAGCAGATGCGTGCTGGATTGATAGCGCAGCTCCACCGTGAGCACATCGGTCTGGATATGCTTCTCTTCGACCTTCAAATCCCGCACCGCCTTGAGCAGTTTCACGGAGGCCGAATCGTTGGCCGACTTGGCTTTATCCAGATTGGTATCGAACGTTTCGATTCCAAAACCAATGACCACCTCATCGGGCACGACATACACGACGGCCTCGCCAGTCGTGCTAATCGTGCGGAGATTTTCCGCATTCTCCGCCGGAGCCAGGGGTGAAAGAACGAGCAGAACCAGCAGGGGGATCGCAAAGCGCATGAAAGTCTCCGGGTAGGGGTGTAAGGACGCCGCAAGTCTAACGCCAAACCCATTCGATTCACCGTAAAGCGTTTGTAACGAACTGTCCGCTTCCCGCTCCCTCTCCCAAGCGGCGCAAGAGAACGCGATCCGCAGCACGTTGGCTCAGCATCATTCCCAACCCTCATGCAATTCACCCCATCCCCTTGAACAACTCCGTGGAAAAATACCGCTCCATTCGATCGGCAAAAAACGTCACGATCTCCACCCCCGCCCCCAGCATCTCCGCTGCCCGCCGCGCCGCCGCGAAATTCAAACCGCTGCTCGGGCCGACCGCATACCCCAACTGGATCAGCCCGCGCGTCGTCTGGATCGCCTCTTCATCGTGGACCCGAATCTCCATCAGCCCGGGCAATCGCGCCGGGTCGTACAACTTCGAAAGCCGATCCACCACACCCGGAATCCGGCTCGAAAACGAGCAGCATTCGGCCTCCTGAAAGCACCCGGCCCCCGCCGCGCTGGCATCGAAATGCCGCACCGGCAGCGCCGCCACCGGAATGCAATCAATCCCCCTCTCGCAAAGGCCCGCATGAACACCCACCAGCGTGCCGCCCGTGCCGATGCCGCTCACAACGGCGCAGCGCCCAATCGCGCCGCCCGCCGGCGCAACCAGTTGTTCGGCGATCTCCCCAGCCGTGCCGATGCGATGCGCCTCAACATTATCGAGATTCTCAAACTGCCGCGTAAACAGCCCCCCGCGCTCCCGCGCGATTTGCCCCGCCAGTTCGAGCGCGGCCGGCATTCCCCCGGCCGAGTCGCTGTAGATCACCTCGCCCCCGTAGGCCCGGATAATCATCGACCGCTCGCTGGAAACCCCGGCCGGCATCACCGCCGCGAATGACAGCCCCAGTCGCGCGCAGACCATCGCCATTGCAATGCTCGTCGACCCGCTCGAAGCCTCCACCACCAGCCCGCCGGCCGCGATTTCCCCCCGCTCCAACGCCCGCCCCAGGATGAAGCAGGCGATGCGATCCTTGGTCGACCCCGAAGGAATGAGATACTCCAGTTTGCAGCCAATCTCCGGCCCTTTCCCATCGAGCCGTACCGGGGCCATGGGTGTCGGCCGGATGGTCTGCTGGTAAATCAGCGGCAGGGCCGCGTTGGGCGTCCCTGGAGATGGCTGGGCAGCCGAGTTTTCAGGCGTATTGCCGGTTCGCTTCACGATTCCTCCGCCCACATCATATCTTTATCTTATCCCCATCGTAAAACCGACTTTCCCCGATTGTCATTTAATCCCGTCCATGATAGTTGGAATGCCATGAGTGATCTGCTCGTGCCCGTGGTAACGCGGCCCTTTGTCGCCCGGATTACCCCGCCGGGGTCCAAGAGCCTGACCAATCGCGCGATGGTCCTTGCCGCACTGGCCGAGGGACGCTGCGTTTTGCGCAATGTGCTGTTCGCCGATGACACCGAGGTCATGATCGACTGCCTCAAGCGCCTGGGATTTGGCGTGGAAGTCGATCGCGAAAATTTCACGGTGACGATCGAAGGCAGCGGCGGGCAGATTCCTTCGCCCGAGGCCGAGCTTTATTGCGGCAATTCCGGCACCACCATCCGCTTCGTCTCGGCGATGGTCTCCATCGGCCGCGGGCGCTACATTCTCGATGGCAACCCCCGCATGCGCCAGCGCCCCATCGGCGGTCTGGTGGAGATTCTCAAGAACCTCGGCGCGCGTCCGCGCTACCAGGCCGAGGAAGGCTTTCCGCCAGTCGAGATCAACGCCGATGGCCTGCCCGGCGGCATCCTCCGCTACGGATCCGAGCAGTCGAGCCAGTATCTATCCGCCGTTCTCATGGCCGCGCCCTACACGCGGATCGAGACCAGTGTCGATCTGATTGGTCAGCAAACCTCCTGGCCCTACGTCGCGATGACCATGCAGCTCATGGATCTCTTCCACCACACGCCCGAGCTGGAACTCGACCCCCAGGGCAACCCCAAACGCATCATCGTCCCCCAGGGCACCTACGGTGCTACCGACTACACCATCGAGCCCGATGCCTCCAACGCCAGCTATTTCCTCGCCGCCGCCGCGATCCACAAGGACGCGAAAGTAACGGTTGAAGGGCTCGGCAAGCGCAGTCTCCAGGGCGATGTGGGCTTCGCCGATATTCTGCACCAGATGGGGGCCGACCTCCTCTTCGGCAAGGATTTCATCACCATCATCGGAACCGGCGACCTAACCGGCATTGAAGTGGATCTGCTGGCGATGCCCGATATGGCGCAAACCCTCGCCGTCGTCGCGTTATTTGCGCGCGGCCAGACCGTCATCAGCGGCCTGCACACGCTCAAGCTCAAGGAAACCGATCGCATCGAGGCCCTGGCCGCCGAACTGCGCAAACTCGGCGCGGAAGTCGATGCCGGCTCCGATTACCTCGCGATCACCCCGCCCGAAAAAATCACCCCCGCCGAGATCGCCACCTACGACGATCACCGAATGGCCATGAGCTTCGCCATCGCCGGAACGCGCGCCCAGGGCGTTACGATCAAGGATATTGAATGCACCAATAAGACGTATCCGGAATATTTCGCGGATCTTGCCAAGCTCACCTCCGGGCATGAATAGGCGCTGCCGGGTGTCGCCGCCGATCCCTCCCGCCGCTGGATTCCCCTCCCCCACTGTCATCATCCACCCTCCTGGCCGTATCCCTTCCGATGCCCGCTTCCGCCGGCATCAATCCATTTTTCCTTTTCGAACCCGCGCTGATTCGTTTACAATTTCCCCGTCGCGCCCTCCTTGATGAATCGAAAGGCCCACAATGAGCGAATGGTATTACTCCCAGTCCGGCCAGCAACTCGGCCCCATCACCGCCGACCAGCTCAAGAATCTCGCCGCCTCGGGCCAACTCCAGCCCGGCGACCTTATCTGGAAAGATGGCATGGCCGAATGGACCCCGGCCGTCCGCGTCAAAGGAATCTTTCCCGAGAGCGGGCAGCCCGCGGCCAATGTTCCAGCCGCCGAATTCGCCCCCAACGGCGCGTACGCGCCGGCGGCCGCGGTAAGCCCCGCCTACCAGTCGGCCGCCGTCGGCTACAGCCAGGGCGGCTATCCGAATCAGCCGGCCGGCTACGCGCCTTCAGGCCAGATCGGCTACTACAGCGCCACCAGCGATATCGGCCCGCGCACCGCGCAGATCATGAGCGGATATCCCGCGCCCACCGGCCCGCGCGGCGAATGGCCCCTCAGCGATCAGCATCTGTCGCAGTTGGCTCAGACTGAAAGCCATCGCCGTTGTATGCGGGGCTTCCGAAGCCTCTGCCGATTGCTCGTGTTTTTTCTGTCCCTGGCATCCGTCGGCCTTTTCATCGCGATTCTGTATGCCGCCACGGAATCCCGCTCCTATCGTCGCGGCGAGGAAATGTTCGCCATGGTCATGGTGTTGGCGGTCTACGCCGGCTTTGCCGTGCTCTACGGTTTTTGCGGAGCCGCCGCGATGAAATGCCGTGTCTGGGGGCCGGTGACCGCGCTTGTTTTCCAATGCATTGGGCTGATCGGATCGCTCTGCTTGATCATCGGCGGCGCGATGAGCCGATACGATGGCCCTCCCATGGTCATCAGCGGCCTGATCTCCGCGGCGCTCGTGACGACATTCCTCATCATCACCATCCGCGCCATCGCCGCCATCCCCCGGTTTCGCGCATCCCCCGTCTGGTGCCAGGAAGCCCTTGTGAATGCCAAGCTGTAGATGCGCCGCGCTCAACTGAAACTGCGTTCTCGAAGTCTCCGCGCGGATTGCTTGTTATGATGGAAATCGCCCGTGAAGATTTTGCCCCGAAGCTCGCCCGAGTCCGTACTGAAAAAAGAGAAGGAAATGAAGAAATATTCGCTGCCCGCCGTCGTCGCCCTGCTCGCCTGCCTCTTCGTGGGTCAGACCCACGCCGCCCCGCCCAAGCCGCTTTACGAGGGGCAATGGGTGTTGATTTCCGATGGCATTCTCGCCGAGCTCGAAAAAGACCACCCCAAGGGAAAGGATAAATTCACGGCCATGACCGCCGGCATCTCGGTCGATCGCACCAATGGCGATGTCTATCTCCTGGCCAACAACGTCGGCATCTGCAAGAGCACGGATCAGGGCAAGACCTTCGCGCTCGTCTCCGGCAAGGCCGTGACCGGCCGGTTCGAATATGGCTGGGGCCTGAACATCGATCCCGCCGGCGGGCGGCTGATGTGCTTTACGATTTACGGCTCGGCCGGGTACAGCGGCGATGCGGGCAAGACCTGGATGCCGTCGAAGACCGGTCACCTGGATTACGGCGCGGTGGACTGGAGCGATACCGGCAAGGCGCTGCTGGCGATCGGCCACGAAAGCGGCGGTAAGCTTCTCTTCAGTGTCGATGCCGGCAAGGAATGGAAGACCCTCGGAAAAGGCTACGCGGCGGCCGGCCTTTTCGACGCCAAAACGCTCATGAGCTTCACCAAGGCGGAGGGCCTGGTGCGCAGCGCCGATGGCGGCGAGAAGTGGGCGAAGGTCAGCGATGAAAAAATCGCCGCGCCGGTGATGGTGGAGTTCAAAGGAACCGGATATTGGCTCGGCGAGACCGGGCTGCTCGTCAGCAAGGACAAAGGCGCGACGTGGAGCGTCGCCGGCCCGGTTCCCAAAGGCGCATGCCTCGGCCCGATGTTCGGCACCGATGAAACCCGCATGGTGGTCGGCTGCCCCGATGGCCTGTACGAGAGCAAAGATTCCGGCAAAACCTGGGCCCTGGCCGCGCCGCTGGCGCCGGAGATCAAGGTGCTCAAGACCGGGCAGTTCGGCAATTACGGCTGGGACCCGGCGCGCAATATTTTTTATGCGTCGCAGATGATGAAGCCGGCGTATCAGTATGTGGGGAAGTAGCGTCGATCCGCATTGAACCCCTTGGCCGCCGTCACCGTGGAAATGTGCTTCATCGTCTTCCTCCTGCCCCGTGCGCGTCAGCCCAGATTATTCAGTACGAAAAACGCGAAACGCACGAAGAGGAATGAGCCGAGGGACTTACAGTCAAAAAGTCGGTAACCGGTGAATTGCACGTTGCGCAAAATACATTTCTACTCTTCTCTCCGGTCTTCTTTGGGCCTTTCGTGTTTTTCGTGGTTCATCTGAATTATTCGGGTTGGACGCCCATGTGCGGCAGGAGTTCCCGCGCTCACGGCATCGGCTTGCCCACCACCAGCAACTGGCCCGCGTAGACCCACGAGCCTTGCGGGATTTGTTTGAGGGTCAATATGACCGTGTGCTCGCCGGGCGGCTGCGCGGGGAGATACCAGAAGCGGGCATGTTTGCGCGGCTCGGTCTGCGTGCGCTTGATGGTCAGAGGCTGGCCGCCGTCGATCGCGGCTTCAACGACATACGGATCGCCGTAAGGAATGTCGCTGAAGCCGATGGTCGTGCCGGTCCACTTCAGCGTGATCGTCTGGCCAATCTGGTTGCACCGGACTGCGCCGCGCAGCATGTTGCGGGTCCGGCCGCGATCTTCGGTGTAGACCGGGTCCTTGTCCGGGTCCACTTTTTCCCAGCCGGCGCTCAACCCGGCCTGGCCGATCGGCAGCAGGGCCGTGGTTTCCCACGCATTGGGTTCCAGCGGTTCGGGCAGGGCGCGATCCAGCGGTTTAACGCCGTCCTTGATCTTGAGCATGCTGCGCGCGACCACATCCCGGTAAATATCGTGTCCCGCATCGCCGGGATGGACGCCATCCTTGGAGAAGACCAGTTTTCCCTCCACCGGCGCATCGCCGCTGAAGAGCAGCGTCCCTTCCTTCTCGCGCCGCACGACTTCCACCGCCAGGTCGATACTGGGAATTCCATAGGCGTTGGCGATGGTTTCCATCACCTCGCCGAATTTGTCGTTCTTGCCGGCGCGATGGGTCTGCACCATGTACTTTGCGGTCGTATAGACGAAGCAGAGGTCGATGCGCGGGTTTTTCTTCCAGATCTGGCGGACGATTCCCTCCACCGATTTTTTCTCAAACCCGCCGCCCCCGTTGACCCGGCATTCCAGGAACACCAGGTCCGGCTCCTTCACCAGCACATCCCCCTGAACCCGGCAGGCGCCATAATCGGACCCTGTGCCGGAGATGGCCGCGTTGATCTCCACGATCTCGGCCTTGGGATACTGCGCCTTGAACCACGCCAGTGTCTTGGGACGCCAACCGTTGGCCTCGGTGATGCTGCCACCCAGGTAAGCGATGCGAACCGGCCCGCCTGCCTGGAGCTTGGCGAAGAAATGCGGCAGACCCTCCCGGGCACGAAACTCCTCGATGACCTTGGGATCATGGTTATAAGGCCCCGCGCCCAGTGTTCCGGCCACCAGGAGCAGTACAAATGAAATTGAAATCCCCCATACCCCGCGCCATCCGATGGATTCAGCGTGGCGGCGGCCAGTGACATTCACAATCGCGGCATTTCGGCGGCACATGGCGGTTCTCCGGGTTCATTTCCTCTAATCCATCCAGCGCTAATCTCCATAGGGCCGGATGCCCCGACCGTCAATCTTATCTGTTTTCACATATTTCCAACCCGCCCGCTTGAAATGAATTGCCGCCCTTCACAGAATGCCCCATGGATTTCGTGATTCGCCTGGACGTTTCAGGCCACACGCGCACCTCAAATCGCTGCCCGATAAACCGAGCTTTTCTCGCCGGACAGCATTGATTGATCGTCGACCGATGGACTGGTCGATATTCGGCCAAGGAAGGGCCACTTTATGCAAAGCTTTAGAATTCGCGGCGGTTCCCGTCTCAAGGGAAAAATCGAAATCTCCGGCAGCAAGAACTCCGCGCTGCCCATCCTGTCGGCCTGCCTCCTGGCCGAGGGTCGCACGCGCCTGCATGGTGTGCCCCGGCTTTCGGATATCGATTCGATGGCCAAGCTGATCGGGGAACTGGGCTGCCATGTCTACCGGCATGACCCCACCGGCCCGGGTGTCGGCGATGGGCCGGCATTGAACGGCCCCCTCGATCTTGAAGTGCGCGATGAGAGCCCCACCCATGCCCGTTATGAGATCGTAAAGACAATGCGGGCCTCGATTTGCGTTCTTGGGCCCCTCCTCGCTAAACGCGGGCGGGCCAAGGTCGCCATCCCCGGCGGATGCGCCATCGGCGACCGCCCGGTCGATCTCCACGTTCGCGGCCTCCAGAAGCTCGGGGCCGAGTTCCGCAGCGAAGGCGGCGATATCGTCGGCGAAGTGCCCAATGGCAAACGGCTTAAGGGTTGCCGAATGTACCTCGGCGGCGCGCAGGGGCCGACGGTTCTGGGAACGATCAATGTCATGTGCGCGGCCGCACTGGCGGAGGGCGAGACCGTCATCGTCGGGGCGGCCTGTGAGCCCGAAGTCGTCGATTGCGCCAACATGCTCAAGAAGATGGGTGCCCAGATCAGCGGTGAAGGTACGCCGGAAATCAAGATTGAAGGGGTCGATAAGCTGATCGGCTGCGAGCACCGGATCATTCCCGATCGCATCGAATGCGGCACGTTCATCATCGCGGCCGCCATCACCAATGGCGAACTGGAACTCAAGCACTGCAATCTGGATCACCTGATCGCCGTGACCGATCGCCTGGAAGAGGTCGGCGTCAAGATCGTGCGCGAGAATGGGACGATTTTCGTCAGTTCTTCGCGGCGGCTCAATCCGGTGGAGATGACAACCCAGCCCTACCCCGGTTTCCCCACCGATTTGCAGGCCCAGCTCATGGCCCTGCTTTGCCTGGGGGATGGGATCAGCGTCATCACCGAGCGGATTTTCCCGGATCGGTTCCTGCACGTTGGCGAGCTCAACCGCATGGGCGGGCGCGTTCGCAAGGAAGGCCCGACCGCAATTATTCAGGGTGTTCGAGAATTCCAAGGCGCGAATGTCATGGCCAGCGACCTGCGGGCATCAGCCGCCTTGGTTCTGGCCGGTCTGGTAGCCCGGGGGACGACCCAGATTGACCGCGTTTATCACATCGACCGCGGTTATGAGAAGATCGAGCAGAAACTGATCGCCGTGGGGGCGGATATCGAGCGGATCAATGTGACGGAAGAGAAGTAGGGGGGAAGTCAGAAGTGAGTAGTTAGAAGACAGTAGTCAGCAGCAAATTTGCTCTCGGAAACCGGGAATCGGCCGTAAAAGACGGACGATTCCCGGCTGTTTTTGGGGCTTGGCTGACATGGGCAGGATGCCCATGCTACGGCCGATGCGGCGTCATAGGCCGCGCGGTCGTTTTACCACACCGGCGAGGAGCGAGAGCAGGAACAGCACCAGGAAGACGAAGAACAGTACCTTGGCGACGCCACCTGCGCCGGCCGCGACATCGCCGAAGCCGAAGACCGCCGCGATGATCGAAATGATGAAGAAAACGGCTGACCAATACAGCATATAGCCTCCGTAATGACATGGAGTTAGATTCCGAGCACCGCGCCTGCTTCCGCAGGCATGAAGGCGGCGCTACGTTCGAAGGATCAGCTATCGCAAGATTTGTGCCGTTCCATCTTGGGACACGCAAAACTCAACCCCATCGCCCGCCGCCCGACTTTTTGTCGTGCTACCAAACCGCCCACCGAGCCAATCCTAACGGTCCCCCCCAATGAAAACGCTCCCCGAAACAGGGGAGCGCTTGAGCAAGTTGCACGGATTGCCCCGGCCGTGGTTGTCGCCGGGCTCGCGATCCAGATCACTTGTTTCTTTCGGCCGCGTTTTGCATCTTCTCGCCGCCGCGTTCGACGTCCTTGCCCGCGCCTTCAACCGTGTTGCAGGCGGACATGACCAGGGGAGCAAAGGCGAGTAGGACGACCATGACGATTCGAATCAGTGACTTCATATGAGTCTCCCGAACAAAGGGGTATGTCGATTTCCCATGCCGCGCGCCGCGGCAACATATTCGGCGATCGACTGGGGTGCATCCTACGCAGGGCCTTGTCGGACCAACAACGTGCAAAATGGGAGATCAAAATCGGCCGGATTTCCCGATAGTCTCGATTCCAAAGCATCGAGGGCACCCTTGAAAAAGCCCGCGCACCGCACTGGCGTGTTTGTTTTTATTTGCATCGGCCTCTTCTTATGTTTAGACTCTGCCCCGCTTTGGAGAACGTTTGGCATCCCCCGGGGCTTTGACCGGGCGCGCAGGAGTGAATTTGACGGGATCAGAAGACCGGTCGAGTCGCGGAGCAGCCCACCGCCGCTGTCGTGAAAGGCTTCAACTTTCGCCCGGTACACCCGGTCCCGCTATATTCACACCTTCGCCTATTGGACACGCGGCAGACCGAGTGCCGCCCCAAGATACAAGCGTACTCAAATCCGACACCATACGAGTTCGACACCTGGAGCTTTCAGGAGGAACGCTGTGAATTCCAATCGTCGCCCTGCCCGCTGCGTGGTTTCTTCTTCCACCATCACCCTTAACAAGCCGCAACAACGCCGCCGAATGGCCGCCGTGGCCTTGGCCGCCGCCGTCGCCTCGTCGCTGAGTGTCGTGGGTCTGAACGCGCTTCGCGCGGAAGATCCCGATGCGCGTTCGTCCGCGCCCCGGCCGATGCCGATCCTGGCCGGCCTGAGCATTCCGGGCGAGCAGCCCAAACTGGCGGCCGAGCAGCCGAAGTTGAGCGATGCCGACCTGGTGAAGCAGGGTGTCGATCAATATTCGAAGGCGATGTACGAGGAAGCGCTGGCGACCTTGCAACAGGTCAAGGCCGATGCGCTGACGCCTGAAGATAAGAAGACCTACAGCGCGACGATCAAGGATGCCGAGTCGGCCGCCAATGAGCGCAAGGCCGCCCGCGCCGCGTTCGAGACGGGCGAACAGGCCCGCCAGTCGAACAACGCCAATGAGGCGTTGAAGTCGTATCAGTCGGTTCTGGAAAACAAGTTCGCCGATGAGGGGACCAAGAAAAAGGCGAGCGAACAGATCGCGCTGGTGCAGGCGATGGCGGCTCCGGCCGGCGATCCTCGCGCGGCCTATCAGGATGGCCGAAAGCTCTACCGCGAAGGCGACTGGATTGCCGCGCGGAAGTTCCTGGAGCAGGCTCGCGTTGCGGGATACAAGGGCGGGTTGTTCGAAGAATCGCCCGATTCGATTCTCGCCAAGATGGATAAGAAGGAAGCGGCCGATCGCGCCAAGACCGAGGCTGATCTGGCGGCACGTCGCGCTGCAGAGGGGACGCCCACCCCGACGCCGACGCCCGCCCCGGCAGATACGACACCGACTCCCACGCCCACGCCCACCCCCACTCCGACTCCCACGCCTACTCCCACGCCGACCCCGACTCCCACCCCCACACCGGCGGATACCACCCCGACGCCCACCCCGACTCCCACTCCAGTCCCCACGCCGACGCCGGCACCCGCGGATACCGCGCCGACCCCGACGCCCGCCCCGGCTGTTGAAGACATTAAGATCGATCCGCACGCCGCCTATACCGAGGGTCGGCGGCTCTATCGCGAAGGCGACTGGATCGCCGCCCGCAAATACTTCAATCTGGCGATCGACTACAAGCCCGGTCTTTTCGAAGATTCCGCCCAGAAGTATCTCGAGCGGATGGATAAGAAGGAATCGGCCGACCGCGCCAAGACCGAGGCGGAAATCGCCGCCAGGCGCCCCGCCGATGATCAGCCCCGCACGGCCCTGGCTCAGAATACCAATCCCACACCGACCCCGACGCCAACTCCCACGCCCACCCCGACCCCAACTCCCACCCCAACTCCGACCCCGACCCCGGCCGATACAACGCCAACCCCCACGCCGACCCCGACTCCAACACCTACCCCGACCCCCACGCCGACTCCCACCCCCACTCCGACACCGACCCCGGCGGATACGAGCCCGACGCCCACCCCCACACCGACGCCAAATGGTGGCAACACCGCGCCCGCCGTCGTCGACAATAAGGCCGCGTCCGAGCTCGAAGCCATCGCCGTCCGGCAGAAGCTTCAGCAGCAGGATCGCGAGTTCACCGCCCGTCAGAAGGTCGCCCAGGCCCGCGAGGCTCAGAACGCCGAGCGCCTGGCCGATGCACTCAAGCTCTACTCCGATGCCGCCGCCCTCGATCCCAATAACGAGCAGGCCAAGTCCGGCCGCGATGAAATGCTCATCCGCACCGGCACGCTCAAAGGCACCGGCACCGGCCCGATTCCGCATCTCATCGAGATTCGCCGCCAGGAAATCAGGTTCCGCTTCGAGCAGAAGATCCGCGATGCCGAAAAGGCGATCTCGGCCAGGGACTGGTCCGCGGTTCGCACCGCCCTCCTCGATGCCGATGTCGCCTGGAAATCCGATGCCACGCTGTTCAATGCCAGCGAACTGGCCGAGTTCGAGACCAAGATTCGCGCCACCAAGCTGTCGGCCGATCAGGCGGAATCGGCCGCGAAGATCGAGATTGAATCCAAGACCAGCAAGAAGCAGAACGATGACGAAATCCGGCGTCAGATTGAAGAAGCGGCGAATCAGCGGCGCACGATTGCCAAGCTGATCGAGCGCTCGCAGGACCAAATCCGCCTCCGGAAGTATAAAGAGGCCCTGGGCATTCTCGATCAGGTAATTCAGCTCGATCCGAACAACGACTACGCCAAGGGCGCCAAGCCCCTGGTTTACGACAACTATCAGCTTGAAGTGCAGAGGCAGCATCGTGACCGTTGGAACCGCGAATTCACCAACCAGATGAACGCGGCCGAAGAACGGAAAATTCCCTACGAAGATATTCTCCGCTATCCGGAAAACTGGCCGGATATTTCGGAAATGCGCGATGCCGAGGTCAAGAGCGAACGCGGCATGAAGCAGGAAGATCTGGCCGTGCAGGCGCAGCTCGACCGCCGCCTGCCGGAAATCAACTTCGCCGGCCAGGGTTTGAAAGACGTCGTCGACTTCCTCACCGATGTCTCCGGCGCAAACATCTTCGTGAGCTGGCGGACGCTGGAAGCGGCCGGCATCAACAAGGATGCCCCGGTCACCGCGCGTCTCAAGGATGTGAAATTCTCCAAGGCCCTGACGACGATTCTGAACGATGTCGGCGGCGGCAATATCAAGCTCGGCTACACGATCGATGAAGGCGTCATTACGATTTCGACGGCCGATGAGCTGGCCAAGAACACGGCGACGCGCGTCTACGACATCCGCGATTTGCTGGTTGAAGTCCCCGACTTCGATCAGGCCCCCGACTTTAGCCTGCAGTCCAACTCAAGTGGCGGCGGCGGCGGCGGTGGGGGCGGCCGTGGCGGCGGGGGCGGCGGCGGCGGCCGAGGGGGTGGTGGCGGCGGTGGTGCGGGCGGTGGCGGCGGCCTCTTCGGTGGCGGCGGCGGTGGCGGCGGCGGCAAGCAGGGCGGCGAGAAGACCCAGACCCTCCAGGAGCGCATGGACGCCCTGGTCAAGCTGATCCAGGAAACCGTCGATCCCACGTCCTGGCGCGATGCCGGCGGCTCGGTCGGCGCGGTGCGGGCTCTCAATGGCCAGCTCATCGTCACCCAGACCCCCGAGAACCAGCGCCAACTCGTCAACCTCCTCGAGCAGCTTCGCGAGACTCGGGCCATTCAGATCACCATCGAAGCCCGCTTCCTCTCGGTCTCCAAGAGCTTCCTCGAAGATGTCGGCATGGATTTTGACTTCTTCTTCAACGTCAAGAATCCCAACAATTTCAGCCAGATCAACGTCTTCCAGAACTCGATCGGCTTCACCCAGCAGCCCTCCACCGGCATCCCGGGCAGCGTCGGTCAGGAATTCAAGGCCGGCAACCTGCAATCCCTCAGCGTTGGCGGAACGTACCTGGATAACTTCCAGGTCAACTTCCTCCTCAACGCCACCCAGGCCTCGCAGACCACGACCACGCTGACCGCCCCGCGCGTCACGCTGTTCAACGGCCAGCGGGCCTATGTGCTGGTCGCCACGCAGCGCGCGTATGTCTCGGAGTTGCAGGCCGTAGTCGGCAACAACTCCTCCAACTTCCAGCCGACGGTGGATATCGTCGAATCGGGCGTGCTGCTCGACGTGCAGGCGACGGTCTCGGCCGACCGCAAGTACGTGACCATGACCCTTCGTCCGCAGCTCGCCCAGCTCCTCAACCTGTTCCAGTTCGCCTTCCAGCAGGGCAGCAGCGCTCCGGCCGGCGGCGGCGGCGGAGCCGGCGGCATCGTCATCGGCGGCGGCAACCAGCAGGGCGTCGGCACCGGCATCATCCAGCAGCCCGAGTTGCAGCTCACCGAAGTGCGCACCACCGTCAGCGTCCCCGATGGCGGCACGCTCCTCCTGGGTGGCCAGACCCTCGCGGCCGAGGTCGAACGCGAGGCGGGCGTCCCGGTACTCTCCAAGATCCCGTTCCTCAAGCGGCTGTTCACCAACCGCTCGCTGGCCAAGGATGAATCGGTGCTCCTGATCCTGGTGCGCCCGACGATCATCATCCAGCGCGAGCAGGAACAAAAGCAGTTCCCGCTCCTGTCGAGCAAAGTCGCCGGATAAGCGAAGTTTCACGTTTCAAACGCAATCCGCCCCGGAATGGCCAATCCATTCCGGGGCGGTTTTTTGCGCAAGACAAATTGAACCACGAAGGCACGAAGGGCACGAAGGAATCAGGAAACGAAGATAGAGGATTGAGAATGGAAGCCGGCAGGATGTTGATTTCTGGAAAATGAAAACCCCTGGGAGTGGGCATGCTCTCCGTTGTCGTTCCATCCTCTATTTTCTATCGTCTATCCTCGTCTTCGCATTCCGCTTCGTGCCCTTGGTGTTTTTCGTGGTTCATCTGAATAATTCGGGCTACCGAGAGGGTGAAATGAAAAAAAGAAAGAACCTGGAGAATCGATTCTCCGGGTTCTGTTTTGTATTGATTGAAGAAGCGAATTACCGCTTGGAGAACTGGAACTTCCGGCGAGCGCCGCGCTGGCCGTACTTCTTACGTTCCTTCATGCGGGGGTCGCGGGTGAGCAGGCCGGCATTGCGGAGCGGGACTTCGTGGGACTTGTCGTACTTCGCCAGCGCGCGGGCCAGGCCGAGGATGACCGCGCCGGCTTGCCCGGTCGGGCCGCCGCCGCCGGCATTGACCAGCATGTCCATCTTGCCGCCGGTGTTGGTCACTTCGAAGGGGGCGAAGAGCGCCTTGCGGTCGCGCTCGGAGGTGAAGTAATCGTTGAGTTCGCGGCCATTGATGAGGATCTTGCCCGAGCCCTGCGCCAGACGAACGCGGGCAACGGACGACTTGCGCCGGCCTGTGCCCCAGATGAAGGTCTGCTTGCCCTGGGGGGCGGCGGGGGCTTCGGGAATGGCGAGCGTGGGGGTATCGGTTTCAGCCATGGTGGTTCAGAAGTTAGAAGCGAGAAGTTGGAAGCGAGAAACAGAAAGACTCAGATTCAGATTTTGAGGGCTTTGGGCTGCTGGGCCTGGTGGGGATGCTCAGCGCCGCGGAAGATCTTGAGCTTGCCCTGGATATTGCGGCCCATCTTCGATTTGGGGAGCATTCGGCGCACGGCCAGCTCGACCAGTTTTTCGGGGTGGTTGGCGAGCATTTCCTTATAGGAATACACCCGCCGGCCGCCGGGGTAGCGGGAGTAGGTATCGTATTCGAGAACATCCGCCTTTTTACCGGTAACGCGGACTTTCGCGGCGTTGATGAGAACGACGAAATCGCCGGTGTCGGTGTGCGGAGTGTAGGTCGGCTTGTGCTTTCCCTGGAGCAGAATGGCGATTTTGGAAGCCAGACGGCCCAGAACCTGATCGGTGGCATCGATGATATGCCAGTCGGCCTTAAGTTCGCCGGGCTTGGCAAGGTAAGTAGACATTTCGAGAACCTCTTTTCGAACCAGTCTGACAATCCGGTGTAAATCCGGGGAAAACGCGTGGACGGGCAGGGGGGTGCGCGCCAGCGGAGAATCGGGCAATATAGCGGCGGGCGGGGGGGTGTCAAGGGTGCTGGAGGAACTGCCCCGTCCGATATTCGACTCTTGCGGCTCATTCCTTCCAATCGATCAGTTTTCCATCGATATTGACCTGCCGCGCCTCCCGCCAATTATCCGTCAATAGAACGTGCAGGCGGGCGTGGATGCGATCGATGGCGAATTCCGTCTCCCGCAATTCCTGCGAGGCCGCATCCGTCAGCCGATCGCCGGGCTCCGCCTCATCCGCATGCATCAACAGCGACCACCGGCCAAATAGCGGCGCGAACTCCGAGAACGCCTCGTTGGGTTCGAACTCCCCAAAATGCCACGAGTGATCGCTGCCAGTCAATTGGACGATGCCGACCAGCTTGTCGTTGAGGTAGAGGTGCGCCAAGGCCTCATGGTGCTTCATCGCATCGCATATCATATGCGGGCGTGCGACAGGTCACGCGAAAGAATTATGGCATCGCATATTGTTGATGCGAATCGCGCCGATCTTGCCGCCGGAGTGTTTGACTTGCACCCATCGGCTGCGACGGCGCGGGAGGCGGATTGACAAGCGGCATCGAGCAATGGACAACAACCTCCATGAATCCCGCCGCCGCACTTCTCTTGATCTCGGTTCTCGCTCCCTCCAAAGGCTGGTTCGGTCCCGATCAGCCCTGGTCCGTCATCGTCAAGCCGCCGGCCGGGCAAACGGTGGCATTGGTCATGACGGATTTCGCGGGATCGAGCCTGGACCCCTCGCGCGATATCCCGCGCGAATTCGCCGCCGAGGGCTCGGTGGATATCAAATCCCTCTTCCCCGCGATGAAGACGGCGGGAACCTATTTCCTCTACGCGGTCCCCAAGGGCGAGGCCGGCACCGGCAACTTCATCGGCACGCCCCTAGTCGTTTCCGTGCGCGAGGATCGCCGTCGCGGCGCGCCGCTCGGGCCGATGGTCGTCAAGATCGATCCATTGCAATACGCGATCGTCAGCACCGATGCCGGCGACATGACTGTCGCGTTCTATCTGGATGTCGCGCCCGTCACCATCGATAATTTTCTCAAGCTCGCGCGCGAAGGCTTCTACGAAGGCCTGGCGTTCCACCGCGTCGAGCCCGGTTTCGTGATTCAAGGCGGCGATCCGCGCGGCGATGGCACCGGCGGCCCCGGGTACAACATCGATGCCGAATTCTCCGATCGCAAGCATGAAGAAGGCGTCTTGGCGATGGCCCGCAATACCGATCCCAACGAATCGCCCAATAATCCCCCGCGGCCCGAATACGCCAACTCGGCCGGGTCGCAATTCTTCATGTGCCTGGACTACAAGAACACGGCCAATCTCGATGGGGTGTACACCGTCTTCGGGCGCGTGGTCGGCCCGGCCGGGCTGAAGGTGATGCAGGCGATCGGGTCAGCTCCCGTTGCGGATAAGAAGACCGGCCGCCCGGCAAAACCCGTGCTGATCAAGAAGGTTGAGATTCGGCCGGTGACGTCGAAAGAGAATCCGTATCGGGCGCTGCTGACGCCGACAGCCGAGAAGAAATAGGCAGGCATTCCAACACTCAAGTCGGAAACGGCGTCGGCAAAATCGGGGGCGGCGGAGGCGGAGCCGGCGGCTTGGGCGTTGCTGGAGGCGTCGGTGGGGTCGGCGGCTTGGGCGGTGCCGGCGGGTTCAGAACAAGCGTCGTAAAGTTCGGCCCCCAATAAAAATATCCACCGATTCCACTGCCCGCGTGCAGGAGCGAGTAGTTGTTGCTCTGGTTCAGCGCCGTGGGGAACGTCTCCGCCCCCTGACCCTCAACGTGGCCATCGGCGTAGAGAATATTCTGGAACGAGGGCAGCGCCGTGTCCCTGCGGCGGTGGTTGATCATGTATTTACTGCGCACCGTGGACCACTTGGTGCCGTTGCCGCTGTAGTAAACCATGTCGGCCGCGATCACTTTCCGGCTGCCTTGGGCATCATTGAGTTTGAGCGCCGGCTCGGCCGTCCCCCAGTTCACGCCGCTTTTTCCCTTGTTGGTGGTGGTCAGTCCCGCGACGTACTGGTAATGCGTCCACAGCACCGGACCCCATTCCGGCGGCGCGCCGTTGGCCGTGCTGTATTCCTTGACGCTGCAATAGTCGGCGCTGGGGCAGACGAAATTGCCCTGCTCGACGCCGTACTTCTGGAACGTCTGCCAGGGCACGCCGTATTTTTTCCAGTTGTACAGCGGCGGGTCCATCAAGGTCTCATCGCCGGAGAGCAGCGCCGGAAACCGGAAGGGGTAGGCCGGATCGGGCATCTGGTAGGCCATCGGAAACACGCCCTTATAGTCGTTGGCGAAATTGACGACCGCGATGCCGATGTTGTGGAGATTGGCGGCGCACTTCACGCGATTGGACGATTCCCGCGCCTTGCTCAGCGCCGGCATCAGGATGCCAATCAGCAGAGCGATGATCCCGATGACGACCAATAGTTCGACCAGCGTGAAGCCGATGCGCCGGCCAAGCCCGCGCGGAGCAGAGCGATCCGTGCATACAACGCGAGTTCGATCCAGCGCTTGGACGCGATGCATGGGTACTCCGAACTGGAAGTGTCCCTGGGGACAGATGTGAATTCCGCGGCGGCAGGTAATTGTGCGAAACGTTTCGATCCAGATCAAGTGGAATCCCGACAACTTTTTATGCGGACCTCGCCGGCAAAGAGGGGATTTCCAACCCGCCTCCGCCGCTTGCCGGCCCGTAAACCTATGGTCGGACTATACCTGCGCGCGTTTGCGAGTCCATGCAACTTTCCCGCCGGCCCATCGTCGGATGAGTTAACTCATTTCATGGAGGTCGGGTTATGCGCAATTCATCCCTGGCGATCGCGATCATCGTGGGCGTATTCGCACTGGCGGCGTTCGCTTACTGGCCAACGCACCGCGCCAATGCCGCCGATGTCCCCGGCGCGGGTGGGAAACCGGCGCTGGCCACAGGCTCATCCTGCACTGTCTATTTCCGCGGCGATGCGGTGGGCCAGTCGATGCCCTACTCCGGCAGCGCGATGAACAACCCCTCGCTCAGTGGCACGATCATCTCGGTCGACGACAACTGGCTGGTCATCGACCGCGAGAAGGATAAAGAAAAGAAACGCCATTTCATCGCGCGGTCGGCGATCCTGCTGGTGGAGACGCCGGAAAAGAAGTGAGATCTGAATCGAAGTGATGGCCGTCACTTCACGATTAGATCGAGTTCACTTCACCTTGGCGCTGAAGCCGGCGGCATTGAGGGCTTCAACCAGGGCCTTGGGGGAGACATCGCCTTCGACGACAACCGAGGTCGCGCCCTTGGCGGCGTTGGTCTTGGTGACGCCCGGCGCTGCGGCGGCGGCCTTGTTGAAGGCATCGACGCACTTGGGGCAGCAGATGTGCAGGCCTTCAACGGTCACGGACTTGGCCTTGACATCGCTGGCCGGCGCAGGAGCCTCAGCGCCTTTGCCGAAGTAGCCGGCATCGACGAGCGAAGCGACGGCCTTCTTGACGGCCGCATCATCGGCCGCGGTGACGACGACGGTGCCCTTGTCGACCTTCGCGGTTCCGCCGCCCTTGGTGACGGCTTCGTTGATGCCCTTGGTGCAGCTCTTACAGCAGTTGTGAACGCCGGTGAGCGTGGTGGAGGAATCCGCGCGGGCGGTCAGCGACAGACCGAGCGCCAGAATGGAAACGCATGCGAGAGAGGTGATTTTCATGTGCGGTAATCTAGCGGGGGAGGCGGGAATGTTCAATCGAATTGTTGAGCTTGGGGGAGATGTCAAATGTGCAATGGCAAATATCAAATATCAAATGTCAACAACCCCCAAGCCGTTCAGTTTGGGGTAAACCGCGCAAATCCTTTTGGGGGATGAATCAGACAGTCCGGCGGCGGCGGGCGAGGAGAGTCACTGCGGCGACTGTTAGCAGCCCGGCGGTTGCCGGCTCGGGAACCACATCGACGAAGGTCGTTCCCACTTTAACTTCGTCAAACTGGTATTTGTCGCCGGCGTCGAGATTGAAACCGCGGACGCTGAAGACACTAACCGTGCTGATAGTCGTGTCGACACCCGCCTGAAATGCGTCCGGAGTGCCGGGTTCGGTCAGGCCCACCGGGTTGATGAATAAGTCGATGCGATTGTAGTTGGTGGACGAAACCTTCGAAAGCTTTCCAACCAGGAGATAGGTTGTGCCCACCACGGCGTCGGTTGCGCTGCTGCCGCCGGTAGTGGTCGTGCCGCCGTTGGTGGTCCCCTCGCGGGCGCTCAGTTTGGTGTTGCCGGTGTCGACAAGTCCGAACCCGCCGGAGTTGTTGTTGCTGGTGGTGCTGTTGCCGAGGTAGAAGTGGACAAAATCGTCGGCGTTCAGTCCACCCACGACATCGAAAAGAACACTGAAATAAACGGTGCTCCCCGTCTGGGGGGTGAAAGTTCGATTGGCGACGTTGATGGAGTTGGCGGTATCGTCGAGCTCGGCCGCGCGGCTGCCCCCCCCGACGACGGCGGCGGATTGAACCGTCACGGCTCCGCCTGCCGGAGGAGTCGTCGCCCAGTTCCCCGTCCAACCGATTTCGCCGTTGGGGCCCGTGCTGCCATTGCCGGCGCTGCCGCCTGCGAGTGCGGAGCCGGCCGAATACGATTCGAAGCCATCATAGGCAATTAGCGCCGCGCGCGCCGGCAAGACGGTGCAGCCCAGCACACCTACCACAAAGATGAACGTCCATTTTCTCATCAGCCCTCCAAGGCTGCGCAACCAGATCACGCTAAGGAGAATATAGCACCGTTGTGTCCTACGACCAACAGAAAACTGGAGTTCGGATTGCCCTGGCCGAAAATGGAGCCGTCGCCATCCGCCAAGCAAACAAGTGACAATTTGCCCTCACTCAAAGGATAAATGCGGACGTTGTGGCCGCGCTACCCGATTGATCGGTTCACTGATTATTCCAGAATCCCCAGGCGACCGTGGAAGTGCCCAATTCCTTTTCGACGCCGCTGGGGGCGATCGAGAACCAGTTGTGGGAGTTGCACTGGGGCGGTTCTTTGAAGAGGGTGGCGCTGCCATCGATGGAGACGTAGTAGGAGCCGCCATTGTGGGTATGGGCCATTTTGTCGGTGTTGGCGTGGCTGCCTTCGAGATTGTTGCCATTGTTGCCCCAGGCGGGGTCTTCTTCGCAGTAGATGGGGGTGGGGAGGATTTCGATGTGCCCATCGGTGTAATGGAAGGTGGAAGTGGGCTTGATCTTGTTCACCTTGGCGCCGACGAAAATCTGGAACATGGCGATATCGAATCGGCCATTGCTGCCGCCCTTGGAGCCGGGGGGCATCTCGCCGCGCGAAGGGCAGCGATAGACTCCGGGCGAATTGAGATAAGGGTAGAGCGTGCCTTCCTGCGGGGCCATGAGGTAGTTGGCCGAGGTATAGGAGCCGAGGAGCCAGTCGCGCTTCCACTCTTCGGCGTTGGTGCGATCGAAGTATCCGCCGGGGAGGTAGCCATGGTGCTCGTTGATGAACAGGCGCATGGCGACGCCGATCTGCCGGGAATTGGAGCCGCAGGCGACCGCGTTAGCGCTTTCGCGGGCTTTCTGGAGGGAGGGAAGAAGAATGCCGATGAGGAGCGCGATGATGCCGATGACGACGAGGAGCTCGACGAGGGTGAAGGCGCGGGCTGGCTGGGGGCGCATGTTTGGGATTCCAATGCGGAAGCGAAGTGGGTGACCGGAGGGATTGTAACATGGGATTGCGGGGATGGAACATGAAAATGGGAGGAGTGCGGTGCGGATTGCGGATTGGGTGGGGGACGGTGTTGAAGTAACTTAAACGAATCGCGTCCCCTTTCCCGATCCGATCCTTTTCCAATTCCCTTTTTCCGATTGTCCCCTTTTCCGATTTTGCCGCCGCTGAGGGCGGTGCCGCGGATTGGGGAGGCGAAGAGGAACGAGACTGCGTATGCCAAACCTGGAAGCGCCCCAAGCCGATGACCCACAACAAGCCGCGAGCTTTACGGACCACTTTGACGGCCCGGCGATCGATTCAAGGCGCTGGCAGTATCCACTATTCGCCAACGGCGGCACCTTCTACGGGCGGACCCAGGTGCGCGTGCGTGAGACCGCCGCGCTGCCGAGTGTCTCGAAGAGCAACATGCACCTGACACTGGGTACCTATAACCCTACCGGTAACCCTACCGGCATCAGTTTCCTGGGCACCCAGCTTCAGACGGTCAAATCCTTCAGCCGCGGCGATGGTTTGTCTGTGCAGGTCCGGTCAAGGCTGCGAAATCCATTTCCACGCGGCCTCATTGGCGGCCTCTTTCTTTTCGGCCGCGCCGGCAATGGCCTGAACAACGAGATCTCCTTTACTATGATGTCCAATGCCCCCGGGCTGATTGACACCAACGTCTACGCCGGCCAGCCGGGAGGCATTGGGCGCATTCTCGGTTCCTTCGCCCTCCCCTCGGGCACGCTGGGCGACTACCACGACTACCGCATTGACTGGTTGCCGGACCGCGTTGAGTGGTTCGTTGATGGCGAGCTTCTGCGAAGCGAAACCGCCATCGTCCCAGCGGGTGACATGGCGCTGAACCTCAGCCTGTGGGCTCCGGCCGCCGAATGGGCCAAGGCGTACGACTCCGGCCTGCAACCCGCGGCCTCCGCCCGGGCCAATGTAGATTACCTGATGGATGTGGACGCCGTGAGCGTTGCCGCGGCATCCTCGTCCCCAGCGCTGGCGCGAGCGCCGGCGGTGCCTTTCGGGGTGGAGGCAGTCAGCGTGCCAGCAGCGCCTTTGCCCCTTTCGGCGCCAAAGCCTTCGGAGGTGGATGCAGGCTACATCTTCATCAGCTACAAGCGGGAGGATTTTCCTCGGATTGTTTCGTTTCTGGATCGGATCGTGAGCTGGGGCTACCCGATCTGGTATGACCGCAACATTCCCGGCGGGGCCGAATGGGATGCTTTGATCGAAGAGAAGGTCTCGCACTGCATGGCCTTCATCGTGTTCTTGAGCAACGCCGCGGTGGAATCGAAATGGGTGCGTCGTGAGATCAAGTTCGCCGACAGTGAGGACCGCCCGATCCTGGGAATCCGGCTCGCCACGGATGTCCAGCTCAAGCACGGGTTGAAGGTCGTGATGAACCAGTATCAGATGATCGACGCTACCGAGGCCGATTTCTCCGAAGAACTGCGCAAGGCAATCGAGTATGTCCGTTTGTTGTAGTGCGTAGGGTGGGCAGACGAGCTGCGGAAAATGTCAACACATGCTCTATGCTCTCCCGGCTCGTTTGCCCACCATTCGTCTCATCCGCGCACCACGGCCTCGATCCTCCACCCGGCCAATCCACGCCCCGCCCGCCGATCACGCCAGCGCTGGGCGATGCTCTGGGGGTCAGGAGCCGGCCAGGAGTGACGCAAATAGTGGTGCCGCGCCGCCCGGCTCCTGA
>JBBRTW010000008.1:0-38881 GCA_038244055.1 Tepidisphaerales bacterium
CCCTCAAAAAGGCCGGCGTCGATGTCGTGGGCTTCGGCGCCGGCGAGCCCGATTTCGACACCCCCGCCTTCATCAAGGATGCCGCCAAGGCCGCCCTCGACAAGGGCCAGACCAAGTACACCCCCACGCCCTGTTTCCCCGAGCTCCGCGCGGCCATCGCCGACAAATTCAAGAAGGAAAACGGCCTGCCCTACGAGGCCGCCAACATCACCACCGGCGCGGGCGGCAAGCACTGCCTCTACATGGCCTTCATGGCCCTCCTCAACCCCGGCGATGAAGTCCTCATCCCCTCGCCCTACTGGGTCAGCTACCCCGAGCAGGTCAAGCTGGCCGGCGGCGTGAACAAGATCATCCGCGGCGAGGAATCCAACGGCTTCAAGATCACCCCCGCCCAGCTCGAAGCCGCCATCGGACCGAAATCCAAAATCCTCATCCTCAATTCCCCCTCCAACCCGGCCGGCCACGCCTATTCCCCCGCCGAGCTCAAAGCGCTCGCCGATGTCGTCGCCAAGCATCCCAACCTCATCGTCTTCAGCGATGAGATCTACGAAAAGCTCGTCTACGACGGCCTGAAGTTCGTCTCCTTCGCCACGCTCCATCCGGGCCTCATCGACCAGACCCTCACCTTCAACTGCCACTCCAAGAGCTTCGCCATGACCGGCTGGCGCGTGGGCTACATCGGCGGCCCCAAGCCGGTGATCGACGCCATCAACAAGCTCCAGTCCCAGATCAACAGCCACATCACCAGCTTCACGCAGTCGGCCGCTACCATCGCCCTCACCGACCCCCGCGGCGCTGAGAGCGTCGAATCCATGCGCCAGCAGTTTGAAAAGCGCGGCCGCCACATGTGGGAGCGCCTCGCCGCCCTCCCCAAAGTCACCTGCGTCCGCCCCCAGGGCGCGTTCTACTGCTTCCCTAATGTCAGCGCCTACTTCGGCAAAAAAGCCGGCGGCGTCGAGATCACCGATGCGGTGAGCTTCTCGGCCGCGCTGCTGGAGCAGAATCACGTCGCGGTCGTACCTGGAAATGACAGCGGCTTCGAAACCCATGTCCGTCTGAGCTTCGCGACGAGCATGGAGCAAATCGACAAGGGGATCGATCGCATTCGGGAATTCCTGGCGAAGATTTCTTAAGGCTTTTTCTCTTTAACCTGCTCCATGATCCCCTTGGCATTCAACCACGAATGCCCGATCGCCGGATAGGTTTTGGGATTCACCAGGACAGGCGGCAGCTTCATGCCGGCAAGGCGGGAGGATGACTTGCTCTGTTCATCGGCGATGGCCTGCCCGACGGATTGATCCGCGCTATGGTTGACGACCATTCCGGCTGAAGCGACGCTCTGGGTGCTCCAGATTTCCTCGCCGTTGAGCGTGACCTGTAACTGCTGGATTTTGTCCGTCACCGTCACATTCTCAACGCGGCCGCCGCCGCCGAAACCGATGTTGCGATACTGCATCTCCCGCGACTCACCGGCCTTGGTGATGGCCGCGATATGCAGCGGCGAATCGGGCACGATTTCCATTCCCAGCGCCCGCACCTGCTCCTCGAGCGATTTCTGAATCTGCTGGCGGATCGGCTCGGGGGCATCGGCGTTCATGTCGATGGTCACTTTCGCGCCGGGCTTGAAGACCAGCAGATCTTCGGGCTTGACCTGCACATCCTTGACCTGCGGGGCGGTATTGAGCGCCACGGATGTGAACTTTTCCTCCATTCCCGACTGCACGAAAAAGACGCGCCCGCCGAAAACGTTGGCATGCGAGCCGAGATGATAACCCCAGACCACCAGCCGCTTGGAAAGGTCCGCCAGGTAGGCATGTCCGATCAGAAGGTGACCCTGATCCAGCCAGTCGATTTCGGGCATTCTTCCGTAGAGATCGGGCACTGGAAACGCCTTGATGATGCGCCCGCTGGTCAGGTGGATGACGGAAACGCTGTTTCCCGAAATCACCGCCAGGAGCATGCCATCGGACTTATAGGATGCCCCGGCCGTCCAGTTGATGCTCGCGCCGGAAACAGTGCCGGCGATCTGCCCGGTCGCGGTTTCGATCAGGCGGATCGATCCGCCATCTTCCACCGCGAAATACTTCAGGCCGGGGCTGAGCTTGGGCGTCAGAAATCGTCCCGCCGTCAGGCGATAGACGGCCTTGGGAGCGCCGGTCGCGCCCTCGGCGGGCAGTTCCCAGTAGATGATCTGGCCCTGGTCGCTTTGAGTGAGCAGATGCTGATTGTCGGTGAACAGGGCGCTGAGGAGGATGGTGCTCGGATCGTAAGGCCGCCAATGCAGGCCGGGGGCGGCCTTCTGGGGGCTGAGTTGGAGGAATTGCAGTGAGCTGTTGCTGATATCATTCCAGGGGGAATTGCGTTTGCCCTCGGTGACGCGAACGCGGGCGAGGCCGAGTTTGCCGTTGGGGCTGAGGGCGATCAGATCGCGATTGGGTTCGAGGGTGATAGTTTCCAGAAGCGAGCCCGAGTTGAGATTGATGCGCTGATATCGCGTCTGCTCGGTGTCGCTCAGGGCACCGGGCGTGAAATAGACGAGCAGCGCCTGCGAGGTGTGCAGATCGCTGTAGAGGATGCGGTGGAGCCGCTCGAAGGAATGCGAAGTTCTGGCCCCGCGAGTGCTCTGCAGCGGCAGCGAACGTTCCGCGAAAGAAGCCACCTGCTGGCCGGCCGGGTCGGCCTTGACGGACCAGTCGGCGGCCGGTGCCGGCGGTTCCTTGACGGCGCTGAGATCGCCCTCAATTGCGGGGGGAGCGGGGGGCACATCGGGCACGGTCGCCACGGGCTTGGAATCCGCGGGGGGCGTCGTGCGGACATTGGGATCGATGGCATGGGGACGCCCGGGGGTGCGCGTGCCGGAACCCGCCCCCGCAACAGCGCCTGCGCCGGGAGGATTGCCATCCACAAAATCGGCCGGTCGGATGCGCTCCTGCGTGACCCACGCGTTGAAATTGTCGGGCCAGCCATCGAATTTGATGAAGAACTTGTCGCCGTCGCGCTGGACGATGGTCGACTTCATCCAGCGGAACTTGTCGTGGCCCTGGATTTCCGAGCCCTCCTTGAGCCCTTCGAGAAACTTGGGATCGTTCCTGAACGCGGGGCGGATTTCGTTGAGCTTGACCCACCCGGTCATCCCGTCATCGTATTTAACGTAAAATCGCGTGGGCTCCTTCTTTTCGATGGTTGCACCGTACCATTTCATTCCGGCCCATTTCGCTTCGACCTTGTCGCCCACGCCCAGGGGTTTTGGCGGCAGCGGCCTGGCCGGCGCGGGGGCGGTTGTCGGAGCCGTGGCGGCCGGCGCGGTGGCAGGTTTAGCGGGCAGGGGCGCGTCCGCGGCAAATACACACAGGGACACCGCAAGCGCGCCCGACAGAATCATTGCCATCTGGAAGAAACGATTGAATCGCATGGCGACTCCCCAGAACCAGGCCAAAGAAGTGAAACCCTACGCCCATCGTAGGATGTGCGAGGGTTACTCTATCAGTGCCGGCCGGATCGCTCAAGAATCTTTTCAGCAATTCATCGAAACAAAAAAAGCGCCCCCCACGCGGGGGGCGCCCAAGGAAGAGAGAGTTTTGTTAAATGGACTTCGATCTCCGAATCTCGCACGCTCACACCGCGATCGCCTGACCGGCCACCTCGCGATAGCTGCCGCTCCACGACTGCTCCATATCCAGCTCCATCGAGCGCCTCTGCTCGAACCACTGCTTGAGGATCTGCGCGATCACCCACGACCGCGGCATCAGCATCTGATCCGCCACCCGATCGACCTCATCCACAACCGTCCGATCCGCCTGCCCGAACACCGTCACACCCTCAGGTGCGTGCTGACCCGACTGGGCCGACTGAATCTCCGAAAGTTCCGCATTAAAACGACTGACCATGTGTTTGTTTCCTCCTGGCGACACCATTGAAATCCAATATGAATGAGCCGGAGGCAAATGGAATCTTTCGACACTGCCGGGAATGAAATTATCGGACTTTACATGGTGACATACCGATCTGGTGCCATGCCTACCCGGTGCCATGCTTAGACCCGCCGGTGATTGTGCTCTTTCGCCGAGCAACGAAATCGGCGGGGATAAGCATGCCGAATATCGTGAACTCTACTATCGCGCGTGCCGCCACATGCTTATCCCCGCCGACGACGTCAAAAGCGCGAATTACATCCATTTGCGGCGGGTCTAAGCATGGCACCAGGTAACAGCGCATCAGAAGTGCCGCAGACGTCAAACGCGCTTTGGTCTACAATAGGACAACCAAGGATTTCCAGAATGACCCCATCTCCGCGCTTCTCTCATCGAATCTTTCTCACCCTGTTGCTGCTCGCGGCCGTCCTCACCATCCCCACCCGCGCCGCCGACCCCTCCACTCCCGCCCGCATCGATAGTCCACCCCCGGCCCCCATCCTCGGCGACTTCGATTCCGAAATCCGCCGTCCCGATGGCCACATCGATATCGACGCCAACCTCCGCGCCCTCAAGCAACTCGGCGCTAACACCTACTTCTATCTCATCTGGCATTCCGAGTATGACTGGGACGATCTCCCCGCCTTCGCCGCCGCGGCCGCCAAAGAGCACATCGATGTCTGGGTCTACCTCATCCCCTGGTCCGAAACCCCGCTCGTCAAAAAAACCTGGGGCTACTCCGAACCCTTCCGCACCGATTACATCCGCTGGGCCTCCGAAATCGCCAAACTCTCGCTCGCCCACAAAAACATCGTCGGCTACATAATCGATGATTTCTTCGTCAACGTCATGCCCGACCGCTTCACCGTCCCCTACGTCCGCAAGATGACCAGCGCCGCCCGCGCCATCAACCCCGACATCAAATTCTACGCCCTCTGCTATTTCCCCCAGGCCTGGAAAACTTTCGTCGATCAGTTTGCCGGCCTGGTCGATGGCGTCGTCGCGGCCTATCCCAAATCCCGCCTCCAGGTCGGCAACGCCCTGGCCTACCTCAACGATGAAGCCCACGGCGCTACCACCACCATCGAGTTCCCCCGCCGCACTCCCTCCCAGGCCGGCGATCGCGGCTCCATCTTCGCCGATCTCCGCGTGATCGATCCCGCCGCCTCCACCGTCTCCTTCTACTGGGATAACGACAATCGCACCGAGGAAAAAGGCTACCACATGGCCTTCGTCCGCATCAACGGCGCAACCGTCTGGCAGACCGATACCGCCGGCGACAGCGAAGACCACGTCATCGAGATCAGCCTCGCCAGATACGCCCGCAAGGACCCGCGCGTCCGCGTCGAGATCGGCGTCGTCGATGTCAAAGCCGTCGGCCACTACCCCCTCCACGTCAAGTTCGACGACATCCGCGTCACCGGCTGCGACACCCCCAGCGAGATGGCCTCCGAGCGCCTCTGGTCCAAAAAAGTCGCCGGCGCTTTCGAAGTCGAGCTCCTCCCCGCCTCCACTCAGACCGGCCGATTCAAAATCCCCATGATCATCATGCCCGCCGGCGAAGCCGTCCAACACGAAAAACGCTACCCCGACCCCGGCACCCCCCGCAACGTCGCCGCCCGCACCCGCATCGGCCTGGACCTGATGCGCGAAGGCCGCGTCCAGGGCGTCGTCACCTACTGCCTCCCCAAGGAAAAAGACAAGGATATCTTCGACGCCGTCGCCCTCGAATATCGGCGGACGTGGAAAGCGATCGAGACCGAATCGCGCCGCGCCCCAAAATGATCGTGCGCAGCTCCGCGCCTCTCTGCACGAGCCGGGACAGAGCGCCTGGAGCGACAGCGACCCCAGCGCCATCCCCGATGGCGTTGATTGCGAACATCGCCACTGAATCTCGCGCGATGATTCAGTCGTGTCGACCGTCGGGGTCCATCGCTGCTTTCGATCCGCCCTCAGACCAAGGCAAGATGCTTCGCTGCGCTCGGCATGACCCTCTATGGCGCGGCCGCCCTGGTGGAATGCCCTCAAACCTCCACCACCGCATCGATCCCGATAAACACCAGCTTCGCCCCCACCGCTCCTTCCGCCATCCCCAGCATCTGCCCGATCGCCTTGCGATAGGCCGCGATTTGCGGCTCGTAATAGCGCCGCTTTTCCGCAAGGCTTTTCATATCCACGCTGTCGCTCTTGTAGTCGATCACCTCGGCCGCGATCACCTTGCCGCCCGCGCGCACGACCACCACCCGATCGATCTGCCCGCGCACGATCGCCCCGCCCGGCAGATCGGGCACATCCATCGGCACCGCGAACGGTCTCTCCCGCCAGACCTCCACCACCGCGCCGGCCGGGGCGCTCTTCAGATAATCTGCTTCGCGCAACAACTTCCCAACGTTCGTCCCCGCGCAGGAGGATCGGAACTGCTTGATCATCCCCGCCAGTTGCCCCGGTGAAATCTCGATGTCTTCGAGCTCCCCGGCCGCCTGGCGCAACTGCGCATCGGTGGGCAAGGGCTCATCGATCCAGCGAATCATCTCGAACCACCGGTGCATCACCGTGCCCCATTCCATGCCGCGCGCTTCACCGAGCGTCAGCAGACGATCGAGGTTGATGCTGCCGGCACCTTCGAGCGCGGAAGGCGCGATCACCGGCCGAACCCGCGACCCGCCCATCGGCGCCCTCACCTTGATCTCGATCGGCGGCAGGGCCGCCTCGGCCGCGGCCGACGATTTGCCGCCCGCGCTTGTCGCAGCGCTCGCCCCCAATTCAACGCCTCCGCCCGATTCATCACCCGCCCCCGTCGGCATCACGCTCCGCCCATGCCGCCAAAGCTCCTGATCGGCCGGCACCCCATCCGTCCCGAAAAGCGCCGCCCGCAGAACCCCCGCCGCCGACCTGGGCATCGTCACCTCGCCATCCTTCTTCGGCCCCTGTGGATGCACGATCATCTCCAGCCCCGATTTGGCCCGCGTCACCGCCACATACAGCGCGCACAATTCCTCCACCACCTGCCGCGATTTCCATTCCCGCGACATCTTCTCCAGGCGCGGCTCGACCGCGCAGGCCGCGGCGCTGGGCCGGGTGGTGATGATGGCCGCCTCGCCCAGCAGCGCTTCCCGCGCGATCAACACCGCCGGCCCGGACGATCCGCCGCCGATGAAATTCTTATCCAGATCGGGCAGGATCACATAATCGAATTCCCGCCCCTTCGAAGCGTGAATCGTCATCACGCGAATCTTCGACGCCTCCAGATCCTCCACCCGCGCTGACTTCACCGCCTCGATGAACGCCCCCAGTCCGCCCCCGTCGTACTCGTATCCATGCGCCATCTCCACCAGGCTCCCCAGCCGCCGGAAATTCCGCGCATCGCAACCGGCCGCGCACCGCGACATCCAGCGGTTGATGCTCGCCCCCAGCCCCAAATCGAAAATCTCCGCGCGCAGCTCCATCGTCTTCTTGAGCACCTCGACCGGCTTCATCGACTCGGCCAATCCCAGCGCCTTTCCCAGCGGCGCGTTGCCGACGTGAAACACCGCCGCCGTATCCGATGGATGATCGATCAAATGCAGCAGCGACAGCACGGTGCATACCGCCATGTCATCGGCCAGGGGGCTGCCGCCCTCGCCGCTGGCAAGAATGCCTTGTCGCCGCAGCCGTCCCAGCATCGGGCCGATGAACGCCTTGCGGCGAACCAGCACCGCGATCTCCGCATCCGGGTTGGCCGCGTGCAGCGCCGCGACGCGTTCGACGGCCAGACTGCGGGCTTTCTCCTGTCGTTCGGCAGTGTTCTCACCCTCCGCGCAGCTCAGAAGCCGCGCGAACCCCGCGAGGTTATCCTTCTCCGGCACCGACTGATGTTTCTCAAACCACTCCGACCAGATATCCGTCACCCCAGTCAGGTACGCATGCTCATCTTTCGTGGCCGTCAGCGCTGCGTTGTCCGCCAGCGCCTGAAAAATCTCATTGACCGTGTCGATGATCACCGGCGCTGAACGCCGGCTGGCGACCAGACTCTCCTGCTTGATCTGCGGCCAATCCTTGCTCAGCACCCCCAGCAACCTCGGCTCGGCGTTGCGCCACCCGTACAAGGTCTGCTTCACATCCCCCACGCAGAAAAACGACCGCTCCGCCCCGCCCGCCCCCTCGCCCGACATGATTTCCTCCACCAGCGGCTTGATCAGCTTCCATTGCGGAATGCTCGTGTCCTGGAACTCATCGAGGAGAATATGATCGATCTGTCCATCGAGCCGGTAATAGAAATCGGCCAGGTCCTCCGACACATCCGCATCCAGCAGCATCATGGTGAAATCGTCGAACCGATACGCCGCCTGCCGCGCCTTGATCTTCGCGTAGAGGCCGACGTACTGGCCCAATAGCGCGCACGTCGAGCGATTGCGATCCCGCAGCTTCGCGAGGATCGCCGCGCCGGCGTGGAATTTGAGCGGATCGAGACAACCAATCATCTCAGCGCAGAATTCAGTTTTGTAATAGCTTGGCGGATCGACCGACAGCGCCGCCAACAGGCCCGATGTCAGCATGGCCTCCCACTGCCCATCGCCCAGCCCTTCAATCAGCTTCGCCAGCGCTTTTTCCCAGTTCGCGTTGGGCTTGCCCGCCTTGGTTTGCGGCATCAACGGCTTGAACTTCGCCGCCAGCGACTTCAGGCACTCCGCCAGCGCCTCTTTCTCCAGCAGATGCCCCTCAACCGGCGCGATCACTTCCCAAGCCTCGCCCGGCCCGGCCGAGAATGCCTCCTGCGCGCTGCGCAACCGCTCGACCACCTTCTCGCGAATCTGCACCGGATACCGGTTGTGATGCAGCGCCACGATCAGGTCCACCATCGCCTTGAACTCATTCGCATCGCCCGACTTCGCCTCCAGCATCTCATCCACCGCTTCGAGCGATGCGTTGTAATCCCCCGAGTCATCCAGGATGCTCCAGCGATCCGGCAGGCCCAGTTCCGTCGAAAACGCCTGCGCCGAGCGCACCAGAAATGAATCGAGCGTGCCGATCCGCAGCCGGTTCAGCCGCGCCACCAGCGCCTGCAACATCATCTCGCACTGCTCGGCCGACAGCCCCTTCAAATTCAATGCCGCGCAAAGTTCGCACCGCTCTTTCTCATCGATCGATGCCCCGGCGATTCGCTTCAGAATCCGGTCGATGATCTCCCCCGCCGCAGCGCGGGTGAACGTCGCCGCCAGCGTCCGCTCCACCACATCCGGCTGCCGCTCGCGCCCCTCGGCGATCAGCGCTTCGTGCAGAATGCCCAGGAAATGATGCACCAGGCGATAGGTCTTCCCCGACCCGGCCGATGCGGAAATCAGAACGTGCGGGTCGATCATGCGCCCACCTCCTCTTCACCCGCGCTATCGGCCTCGCCGCCGAGATTGAGCATGCCCAGCCCGAAGATATGCGCGAAAATGCCATCCTCCGGCGGATAATCCCCAGGCTCATCGAACTTGCACGCCCGCACATCCCGCACCACCCGCCGCGCCGCTTCATCCGCATCGGCCAGCATCGGCCCATCCCACTCGGCGATCAGATGTCCGATGTTGGCCGGATCCTCCGCCACCGCGATGTATCCCAGTTGCACCTGCGCCCCGACCGAGATCAATCCCCTGGCCAGATGCCGGTAAAGGGGCAGTTGCAGATCGCACCACTGCTGCGATTTCCGATGGGTCTCTTCAGGCCTTCGTCCAGCGCCGACTTTATAATCCAGCACGGCGAACGTATTGATTCTCTCATTGAAATCGATCCGATCGATCCGCCCGCGCAGTCCCATGTCGCTACCATCCACTTCAAAGCCCGCCGCCACGGCCGGCCCCCACTCCGTTTCCACGATCCGCCACCCCTGGCTGAACCACTCCGCCTGCCTCGCGCCCACCAGCTCCAGCCGTTTGCGGATCATCTCCACCTGGAATTTGAGCGTCCCCGGAATGGCCGCGCCGAAGCGCTGCCCGATCTGCGCATCGAGCAACTCCATCAGCATATCGACGCACTGCTGCCGGCTGTCGGAGTGGGCCGCCGGCGTCCCCGCGAAATCCTTGAGCACCGCATGCACCACATCGCCGCATTGCCGCGCATCCAGCTCGCGCGCCGCGCCGTCTTCCAGCGTGTCGATCTTCAGCACGTTCTTCAGATAAAACCCCTGCGGCGAGCGCAGGTAATCCCGAAACGCCGTCACCCGCATGCTGGCGATCTTCGCATCCTTCCCCCGTCCCGCCGCGCCCACCATGAACCCGCTGGCCGGGCCCGCGCCGAATTTCATTTTCAGCGCGGCCGAGATCTTCGGCGCTTCCACCGCCCTGAGCACGCGCCCCGCCAGTTCCCTGGGCTCGCAGCGGAAGATCAATCGGCTGGGCAGAAGCGGATCGTTGCTGGCCGAGCGCCGCCCGCTGATAAGCGTGACTGATCCGCCGCTGCTTCTGCGCGATTCGATCATCGCCGTCAGCAGATATGCATCGCGCGCCAGGCGATCGGGGTCCCGCGCCAGTCCCATCACCTGCCGCACCACTTCATTGATGAGCGGGCTCGGCGGAGTCGCCTCCGGCACATTTCCCTCGCTGAAACCGCTCACGATCAGATGCGGCGCATCATCGGGCATGAGCTCCAGCCAGCCGACGATCTCGATCTCCGCCCCCGTCAGCGGCGGCGCGATGCGCTGCCCCCCCGCCAGCGACAAGATGACTTTCAACGCCTCATGCGCCGGCACCTTCTCAAACCGCGCACGCCCGGCCGATTCTCCCGCTTCAACCAACTCTTCGATTGCATCGCGCAGCCCCAGGCAGGCCATCACGATGCGCCGCTGGGCCGGGTCTTTCTGATCCCACAGCCGTCCGTAAGCCCGGTGCAGCACTTTCAACACCAGCGGCGCCCATTCATCAGGTGATTTCAAAATCTCGCCCGCCCGTTCGCTCTGCTCCCCGTTCAATTCCCCGAGAAACCGCTGCACGTTCGAATAGAGCCACGCCAAATCCGGCCGATCATCATTCCCACTCTCCGCATCCGCCTCGCTGCGCCAGCCGGCGATTTCCCTGTGCGCCTCGCCCAGTTGCCGCGGGAGATATTGCCCGGCATATCCATCCAGCAGCGAGCGCCAGTCGCGCCAGATGCGCTCGCCGCCGCCCTCGCCCTGCGCTTCATTCGTTGTCAGCCAATGCTCCAGATCGGGGTGCCGAACCAGCGCCGTGAACTCCTTGAAATCCCCCGTTTCCAGATATTCCGCCGCCATCTGCAGCAATTGAAACGGCCTGGTCTTATTCAGCGCCGTCCCCGCGCCGAAGCGCACCGGCACATCCCGCAGATTCTCCGCCGTCGTCTCCAGATACGGCACGATCTGCTCATCCGCCACCCCGATGGTCACATCATCGGTCCGAACATTCGACCCCGCCTCGGCGATCGCCGCGAATACCGCCCGCGCCTGATCCGCCACGCCCTGCGCGATCTTCCAATGGGCCCCGCTCAAATCCACATGCCGCGCCCCCCAATAACCGGCCAATACGCATCCAAACCCATCAAACCCCTCCGCAAGATCGGCCGGTGCCAGAACCAGCGCCTCCACCTGCCCATGCGTTAGTCGTGAAAGCAATGACCGACTCTGCTGGCTGAGTTCCGTGACGCCCGCGAGAATGATCTTCCCCGCGTCCGCGCCAGTGGTCCTCGCCCCACCCGCGCTTACAGTTGCATCGCGCCCCCCATTTCCACCGCCCGGCGCATCGCGATGATCCGCCCGCGCCGCCTCCGCGCGAACGCGCTGCCGATCGCAAACCCCCAGCGCATCCAGTTCCTCCAGATACCCCGCATAAACCGCCGCCGCCGCCTCCCAGCGCTCGGGCGAGCGAATCAGATTATTCTCCGCCGCCCTGGCCACAACCCCCGCGAAATCCGTCCCCCCGGCCGCCAGTTCCTCGGCGCATTTCTCCAGCGACCGCGCCGCGCCCTGCCACATTCCCAGGCTCGCCCCGCGCGTCAATTTCGGAAACAGCGGCCGGAGCATCTCCTCCGGCGTTCGCCGCAGCGCGCTCACCCACGCCATCTGCCGCAAAAACGCTCCCGCCGCCGGCCGCTCGCTTTTATACAGCAATTCCGGCAAGTGCCCGATCGTCACCACCCGCGGCGGAATCATCGCCACTCCCCGCGCCGCCGCCTCATCCGCCAAAACCGAAATCAGCCGCCGCCCCGCCCGTCCGCCCGCCAGCACCAGCGTCACATCGCTCCAATCCATCCCCGGCGAGCGCTGCATCAAATGATCCGCCACCGCGCGCACGAATGGCCGCTCCCACCCCAGAAAATGCACGATCGCATGCGCGCCCGAATCATTCATCCGCAAATTGCTCCATCACGATGCATTCTCACGATGCATTTTCACGATGCACTCTCACGATGCATTCTTGACCGTTTCCTCGCGCCCCAGCCGCTGCACGAACGCCCTCTCCCCGCCGGCCTCCTTTGCCAGCGCCACCACCCGCTCATGATGCGTAAACACGATCACCTGCGTCCGCTCTGACAGCCCCGCCAGCACTTTCAGAGTCGCCCGGCTCCGCGCATCGTCGAAATTCACCAGCACATCGTCGACGATAAACGGAAACGGCTCATTGTGCGACAAATACCGCTCCAGCGACGCCAGCCGCAGCGCCAGATAAAGCTGGTCGCGCGTGCCATCGCTCATGCCCGCCACATCCACCTTGCCGCCGCCGCCCGCGCGCTCTCCCAGGATAACCGGCTGATCATCCTCGTAGCCGACCGTCAAACCGGAGAATGACCCGAGCGTCAACTCGGCAAAGACTTCGCTCGCCCGCGTCAGCACCGGCCCCTGGTGGCTCGCCCGATACCTCTAGATCGCCCGCCGCAGCAGCCCGCCGGCGATTTTCACCCGCGCGTAGCGCGAGGCCTTTTCGATCACCCTGGCCGCCAGCATCTGCGCCTTCTCCGCTTCCTCGGCCGCCTTCGATGAGCCATCCATCCGCCGCTGCTTCTCCTGCAGCGTCCCGAGGCTATGGATGATCGCCTCACGCTGCGTTTTGAGCGTGGCGATCTTCTCGCCGATCTCGCGAATCTGCGACCCCAGCCCATCGACATCCGCTTCCGCCACCTGCCGCTCCACCTCATCCATCTTCTTCCCCGCCGCGATCTGCCCCAGGTTCCTCTCGATCGCGCGAATCTCGGCCGCCAGTTTATCCCGCTGCCGCGCCCGCGTTTCCACCGCCTGCAACTCCTCCGCATTCTCACACTGGGCAATCCGGCAGAGCTCCTCAAGATCCGCCCCAGCCCGTTTCTGCCGCTGCCCGGCCGAGTCCTTCCGCTTCACACCCTCTTCCCGCGCCTTGGTAACCTCCCGCGCGTTCACCGCCGCCTCCCGCGCCACTTTCAAAAGCGCCGAAATCCGCGCTGCGATCTGCCGCGCCTCAACACCCTCCGCATCGACCTGAAGAACACCCGCCAGTTTCACCGCATCCGCCTCGAATCGCCTGATGCGCTCCTGCGCCTCTTTCAACTGCCGCTCCTTCTTCTCCGCATCCGCCAGCTTCTCGAACAGCAGCGTCACCTGCCCCACCACCTCCCGCGCGATGGCGGGTGATTCCAGCGCCTGCGCACCCAGCGTCGCCACCTCCCCCGCCCATTTCCCGCGCCATCGTTCCATCTCGCCATTCGCCTCCGCCAGCACCCCTTCCTCCCGCGCCAGTTTCTCGCGCGCCTCGTCCAGTGCCTCCGCGTGCCCCGCCCGATCGCGCTCCGCCTTCTTGATCGCCTCCACCAGCTCCGCGCAAAGCTCCATCTCGCCCGCCAGCGAAATCGCCTCATCCACCTTCTCCCCCAGCTCGCGCCGCGCTTCCAGCAAAACCACCTTCGACTCCGCCACCGCCGCCTGCCCCTCCTCCACCGCCTGCCGCGCCGCCCGCACCAGCCCGATCCGCTCCACCAGATTCCCATGATCGACCAGCCACGCCCGCGCCTCGGCGGGCGCTGGCGCGGGCACACCGGCCGCTCGCCACATCGCCTCCCACTCCTTTCGCGCTGCTTCCAGCGCGCCACGCGCATCCGCCGCCCGCGCTGCCAGTGTTACCTTCTCTCCTTCCCCCTCGCGCATCTGATTCACCAGCATCGCAAGCCGCGCCACCCCATCCGCATCCTTCCGCAGCGCATCGGCCACGCCATCCGCATCCGCCACGCTCCTCTCATACGCCTCGGGCAAACCCGCGCCCCCGCCAAACGCCGCCTCCGCCGCCGCATCCTTCCGCCCTTCAAGCCAGACGCCGCGCACCAGTTGCCACCCTCGCTGCCGCTTCTCCCGCGCGGCCAATAAATCCTCTTCCGTCGCCACCAGCCCGCCGCGCCGCTGCGCTTCCACCTCGTTCTTGAGTTTCTCGATCTTCTCTTCCGCCTCCGCCAGCTTCTCCGCGCTCGCCCCCTGTGCCTTCTCCAATTCCGCCAGCCGCCCCTCGGCCGATTTCACCGTCGCCATTCCCGGCAGCGCCAGTTTCTCCGCCGCCTCCAGCGCCAATCCCCCCAACCCCAGCCGCGCCAGTTGCCCCGCCGCCTTGGACTCGGCCTCCGCAAGTTCCCTCCGCTTCAATGAAACCTGCTGCTCCGAGGCCGCCCGCTTCCGCACATCCTTTAATCTCCGCTCCAACGCCACCCCATCGCGCTGCCCCGCCAGCGCCCCCAGCTTCGCCTGCCGCTGCCGAATCGCCTTCTCCGCCTCCTCCTTCAACTGCGTCGCCTGCTTCAGCCGCTCGACCAATGTCGCATGCCGGCTCGCCAGTTCCTCGATCGCCGACCGCCGCGCCACACTGATCCGCAACTCCTCCGCCCGCGCCAAATCCAACTCCGGCCGCAGCCCCTTCAGAATCCGCTCCGCCTCCTTCAAATCCGCCTCGCGCCCCGCCGCCAGCGCCGGCGCGGCATCCTTATCCGAACCATACTCCTTCGACCGCCCCGCGAGTTCCTCGATGATCGTTTCCCGCTCCAGCACATCGCTCCTGACGATAATGCCCGCCAGCCGCCCCGCCAGCTTCTCGATCTGCTCCGCCTCGCTCTGTGCCAATCCCCGCGCCTCGCGAAATTCCGTCCACGCCTTCTCCCGCCGCGTCCCGAAATCAGCCGGCAATTCCGGCACGTCGCCCAGTTCCCTCAACTGCCCCAGCAACTGCCCGCGCTCCCCCACCAGCGGGATCATCTTTTTCAACCCCTCCAGCGCCGTCCGCCTCGGCTCGCTCGCATCCAGCTCTTCCGCATTGGCCTTCAGTTGCGCCTGCGCTTCACTGATCTCCTTCTCCAGATCGACCCATGCCGATGCGCTAAGACTTACCTCATCGCGCCCGCGCAGCAGCGCTTCCCTTTCATTTAGCGCCTGCGCGATCACCTGATCGCGCCCCCGCGGCTTAAAGAGATTCTCCGCCTCCGCATCCAGATGGGCCATCAACTGCTTCAATTTCCCCCCGCCCGTCCCGGCCGCGAAAAGCGCCTCGCCCAGATTCCCCTTCCCGCTCAGCAGCGACTGCCCTCCCTCCACCAGCGCCCCATGATTGATCCCAAAGAAATCATCGAACTGCTCGCTGGTGATCCCCCCCGTGAATCGCACCAGCTCGGCCGCCTCCACCGCCTTGCCCTCCCCATTCATCAAAGTCGCCCGGTTCCCCTTCCTCCGCGTCCAGCGCACGACCTCTCCGCTCGCCAAGCGCAGTTCCGCCCCCACCCGCAAATCCGCGCCGCGGTGCAGGAACACATCATTGCTCCGCACCGGAAACTCGAAGAAGAACGCCCGCAGAGCCCGCAGCGCCGAGCTCTTCCCCGCCTCGTTATCCCCATAAATAAGATGCAGCCCCTGCCCCCCGGCCGACAGATCGATCGACCGCGCCGTGAACGGCCCCACCGCCAGCAGATTCAAATTCAATATCCTCATCGCTCTTGCTCCTCCGCCGCCGCGCCCGCCGAATCCACCGCCGAATCCGCCGCCGCGCCCGCCGAATCCGCCGCCGCGCTCAAACCCGCATCGCTCGCATCCTCCCCCTCATCGCCCCCCTCGATATTCCCCATCCGCGGCAGCAGCAACTGCTTCACATCCTCCAGCAGCGCTGAGAGTTCCCCCTCGCTCTCCAGGTTCAGCCCCTCCACCTGATCACGCAAATCGCGCGGCAGTTTCTTTCGCAGATCCTCCAGCTCCCCCGACAAATCCGCCCGCAGCTCCGCATCCGTCTTGATCCCCTCCAGCATCGCCAAGAGCTCCCCGGCCGGCCCATCCGGATCGATCGCCTCATCCGCCTCCTCCGCCGCCGTCGCCTTGAATTTCACCTTCTCCACCCACATCCCTGATGCCCCCACCTCCCCCGCGATGTTGCGCATCTCATTGACCCACTGCTCCGGGTCCCCCAGATACTGCGCCTGCAACCTCGGCGTCCCCATAAGCTCCACCCGCACCGCCACCGCCTTCCCCTCCATCTCGATCGCCGTCCGCGCCAGCCGCTCCCGCGCCAGCTCCATCGCCCGATCCATCGTCCCCGCCCCCCCCAGCGCCACCGCCACGTTCTGCCACCTGAACACATCCAGATCGCGATGCTCGGCCGACACAATCTCCCCATCCTTCACACTCACCACCGTACACCCCTTGGCCCCCGCCTCGCGAATGTGCCGCCCCTGGATATTGCCGGGAAACAAAATATGCGGATCGCCCTTCGAAAAACGCGATAGCTCCCCCCGCTTGTGGATATGCCCCAGCGCCCAGTACTGATACCCATGCCCCAGCATGTCCGCGATCGTGCAGGGCGCATAGCGCTCGTGCCCTTCATATCCGCCCGCGCAGGTATGCAGCATCCCGATATTGAACATCCCCCCCAGCGCCTTCGGATACCCCTTGCAAAGGTTCTCGGTTGTCTCCCGCTTGGCGAACCCCTGCCCGTGAATCGCCACATTCAGATCATCCAGCACCACCGTCTGCGCCTCGCTCACCGCCAGCACCTTCACATGCTCCGGCAACGAGAGCTGCTTCGATACCACGCTCTGCGCATCGTGATTCCCGCTGATCAGATAAACCCCGATCCCCGCCCCCGCCAGCGGCGCAAGCTCCTTTCGAAAATAAAGTCCCGTATTGTAATCCTTCCAATCCCCATCATAAACGTCCCCCGCGATCAGCACGAACGCAACTTTCTCCTCGATCGCCAGCCTCACCAGATTCCGCAGCGCCTCCCGAGTCGCGCTGCGAATCTTCTCCACCGGCGCGGTGTCATACCGCTCCAGCCCCTGCAGCGGGCTGTCCAGATGAATGTCGGCCGCGTGGATGAATTTGAACATAAGCAAAGACCCCGAACCGTTTCCGTACATTAACAGGTTTTGGGGCTGCGCCCAGATCGGTTATGCAGCGTCCGCATTTGAATTCGTCAAACGGCGCGCCGGCGAGTACCACGTCTCACGGATTCCGCAACTTCGCTGACAATTCGCCCGGCTTGAGCGCCTGGCATCGTGGATCGACAATGCGCGAATCGCGGGTGACGATGACATCAATCCCGCTCGCCAGCGCGGAGGCGAGTTGGATGTTGTCCTCAAAATCCGTCCCTGAAAGTGCCGCTGCCGCTTCGAGGATGGCGCGATCGGTCGCGATGATTTCAAATGCTTCAAGTACGACCGTCATGGCCGCCCGCGCCTTGTCCAGGCCGACGATCTTTCGCCCGATGTAAAAGATATTCGGCAGCGAAATCGCGGAGACGTAGGCATCGAATCGGCCCGCGTCGGACGCATCCCAGACCGCCTTCGATTCGGCCGCCCATGGCTCGCGTCCGAGAAGCACGTCCAGCAGGATGTTGGTGTCGATCAGCGCCTTCATCACCCGTATTTTTCCATTCGGTGTTCGTGAATCATCCGCTTGATGTCATCGTCATCCGGTGGGGGTTGTGGGCCGCGCAAAAGGCCAAGGGCGCGATCCGCCGTTTTCCGGCATGGCTTTGCGCGAGTTGCGTCGATGGTGGAGATGATGTCCTTTGCTAACGAGAGCCGCTGCTCCTCTGGCAAGGCCGAAATCAACTGGCGGATACTCTCGTAGTCGGTGTCGATGCTCATGATTAATTATTATAGCCAAGTACGTCTTGAGTTGCTCGAATCCCCCGATTCTCTCGCCCGCCACGCGTAAAGCCCTCAAAAATAAATCTCCGCCCTTACCCCAACCCCGCCCCCCGAATCCGCTCGGCCGCGTATTCCGCCTCCGCCCCCTCGAGCGGCGGATCGCACGGCTGCGCGTAATCGGTCAGGTCGTACCGCCCATTGCGATACACCTGCTCGATCAGCGGCTGCAGCGCCAGCTTGATATCCGCTTCATGGGGTCGCAACGGAATGCCCACCGTCGGCAGTCGCTGCGAGAGCGGCGCTCGATAAAGTTCCAACTTCCACTGCCCCGTCCGTTTGACCGTCACGCGATAAGTCGTCCGGTTCTCGGGCGCAATATAATACGCATCCACCATGTTCCACCAGCGCCCGGCGCGCACCAGGTCGACTTCGACCAGATTCGCCCCGCTGGCGATGTACTGCTCGCGCTTGCGCAGGTAGCGCTCTTTCCCCGAGCCCTCAAGTTTGTTCCACGGACTCAGCACCTCGATCGCCGTGATCACTTTGCGCCCTTTGGAATCGGTGATCTCGATATGCCGCTCGATCAGTGGGTCATTTTCCGGTTCGAGGATGATCGGTTCATCCAGTACGGCGATCCCCGCGTCCGCCGGTTGGGTGGAATGGCCCTTTGGCGTTTCCACGATGTACACATCAGGATTGCGCCGTTGAGGCGCTCGCTCCGCCTCATCAAGTTGCACATTTTCTTCAATGCGCGCCCGTAGATCACCAGGGAGTTGCGGCTGCAGCATATCCCGCATGTACGGCATCAACGATGCATGCACATCCCGCCAACCCTGTTCCATGTACGGGTCCATACCGGGAAAAGGGCTGCGAATGTTTCCACTCATCGGCATGTGGGGATTATAGCGTCAGATATGCCAATTGTGCTTGGAAATCCACATCGCATGCCCCTCCCTCACTCACATATCTCCTCAATTCGCCGCGCCTCCTCCGCCGTCTGAACCGCCCGCGCCTCGGCGATCGATGGAAGGCTCTGCCGAAACGCGCTCGTGAACCCCGCGATCCATGCGAATCCTTTGTCGATTCGCAGCACCCGGAGCCGGTATGGAATCGCCATCAACACGATTCCCGCCAAAACCAAAACCCCCATGATTCCGAACATTACCGGCATCATCGCCGGCGTCGACAATCCCGATGATATCGCCCCCACCACGCATGCCAGCGCGAACAACACCGCCCCCGCCACCCTGAGGTTCTTCGGAAGCTTGTGCTGCCGGCAGGTGCATAATTTGAAACTGACTTTCTGGCTCGATGCATTTTTTACGATCAATGCCATCAGCGCTCCGCCCACAAAGGCCGATGCCCGAACCTGCGCCCGCTTGGTCGGATCGAGCCACTTCAGCGTGAACTTTCGCGGCGGCTCTTCCGTCGGCGTCGCGCAGACAAAGCAGCGCAGCGGCAGTTTGGCCCGGTACGCCAGCACCACGGCCTGGTTCTCATCATCGCGCCAAACCCCCTGCGTCGGCATCGGCGTGAGGTCCGGCGCGCTGTACGAAAGCACCGGCGTCCGCCCGGCATCAGGCGAGGTCGATGGGTCATCCGGCCCCACCACCTCGGCCCATGAAGTCGGAATAAGCATTGCGTTACCGCATCCATCGCAGGTCGTTTCGCCGCCCCCGTATTGTGCGACGTACTCCGCAGTCATGGCGTAACGCTTGCCGCAGTGGGGACAGGCGATGGCGGGCTTTGTGCTCATTACAATTCCTTTTGGCGATTGTACGCGGGTCGCACATCCTCATTGAATCTGATCAAACGCCGCGGTTTCGGCCGACTGAACTGCCTGTCGTTCCAATCGTCTCGCTGGAATCTTTTTCAAAAGGTCCGGATGCGCCCCGATCAATTTTACGACATCGTCATTGATGGATGCGGGCTGAACGGTGCCCAGCGCAACTACTCCAAAGAAAAACGCCAGAAACAATAGCAAGCCGCCTACCGCGATAAGAAGAATTTGATGGCTGAAGAAAATAAATCCGCATACCAGAAATGCCAGGACCGCGATGAAGCATCCAGTTGTGGCGGCCAGAAAGATCGTGCGCCTCTGCTGATGCCATTTGCAGAAGCCGATACTGATGGTCGCCTTGTACCCTGCGGCAAGCTGAATGGCCGCGCCGCCAAGTCCCCCGCCTGCGGTTCGGCGCTTTGCCGGAATCGCAACCGTAAGATTCACATGCTCTCCTGATGATGGTTTGCCACATGTGAAGCATACATCCGGAAGTCTTGCCTCCCGGTCCATCACAATGAACTTCTCTTCGCGCCAGAATCGCCGCGCCTTTTTCCCGGGGGTTGGCTGTGAGTCATAATCCGGGATCATCGGCCCGGCGGAACTCTCCCGCTGATCGAGCTGTGGTGGATCAAGCGAATCCGGTATGGCCAATTCCTTGCCGCACCCTTCGCACGCAATCTCCTGGCCCTTGTATTGCTGGATGTATTGCTCGGTCAGCGAATAAGATTGTTTGTTGCAATGAGGACAAACGAAAGTTGCTTCAGCGGGGGCAGGCTCGGCTGATTTCCGCACAGATGATCTAGCGGCGGGCACGACCTGCGCGAGTTCCTCCCAAGACGACGGGAGTTGAATCGGCTCATTGCATTGGCTGCACCGAGTCATCTTACCGGCTTTGCGGCCGAACATATCCGGCGTCAGGATGAAGCGTTTCCCGCATTGCGGGCACGCGATCACCGCCTTGTCGCTCATTTTCAACTCCCGGTTTTTCGTTCCATTTGAACCAGCACTGCCCCCGATTCTAATCCTCCTGCTCCAAGATCGCCATGAACGCCTCCTGCGGGATATCCACGGAGCCCACCCGCTTCATGCGCTTCTTGCCCTCTTTCTGCTTCTCCAGCAGCTTCCTCTTCCGCGTCACGTCGCCCCCATAACACTTGGCCGTGACGTTCTTGCCCACCGATTTAATCGTCTCCCGCGCGATGATTTTCCCGCCAATCGCGGCCTGCAGCGGGATCTCGAACAAATGCTTGTCGATCTCGCCCTTGAGGCGGACCAAGAGCCGCCGGCCGCGCAGCTCGGCTTTGTCGCGGTGGACGATCACGCTCAGCGCATCCACGCGATCGGCGTTGACCAGGATGTCGAGCTTGACCAGCTCGCCCCTGCGGAAGCCGATCAAATCGTAGTCCATCGTGCCGTAGCCCTTGGTGGCGGATTTCAGGCGGTCGTAGAAATCGTAAATCACCTCCGCCAGCGGCATCTCATAGACGATGATCACCCGCGCCGCCCCGATGTACTCCGTCTTCTTGTAAACCCCGCGCCGATCCTCGCATAGCTTCATCAGCGCGCCCACCGATTCGGCCGGCAGGATCAAATTCATGAGGATGTACGGCTCGCGCACTTCCTGCACCTGCGTCTGATTGGGCAACTCGCTGGGGGCATCGATGCGGATCGTCGAGCCATCGGTCATGAGGATTTCATACGTCACCGTCGGCGCGGTCTGCACCACTTCGATATTAAACTCGCGCTCCAGCCGCTCCTGGATGATCTCCATGTGCAGCAATCCCAGGAACCCGCAGCGGAATCCGAAACCCAGGGCATCGCTCGATTCAGGCGTGAATGTGAACGATGAATCGTTGAGCTGCAGCCGGTCCATCGCATCGCGCAATTCATCGTACTGGGTCTTGCCCCCCGGATAGAAATCGCAGTAGACCATCTGCTGAATCGGCTTATACCCCGGCAGCGCCTCGGGCGCTTTGTTATCCTCATCGGTCACCGTATCGCCGATCCGCACATCGTGCAGATCCTTGATCGCCGCCACGATGAATCCCACCTCCCCATTGCCGATTTTATCCACTTTCACCGGCCGGGGCATCAGCTTGTTCAGCTCCGAGATCTGATAGAGCTTGTTGGTGCCCATCAGCCGAATCCGCTGGCCCTTGCGCAACTCCCCATCGATCACGCGGACATAAACGATCACCCCCCGGTAGTCATCGTAGATCGAATCGAAGATCAGCGCCCGCGGCGGCGCATCCGGATTCCCCCGCGGCGGCGGAAGCTGGTCGCAGAGCCGCGTCAACAGTTCCTCGATCCCCTGCCCCGTCTTGGCCGAGACCAGAATCGCCTCCTCCGCCGGGAACCCCAGCACCTGCTCGATTTCCTCCGCCACCCGCACCGGGTCCGCCGAGGGCAGGTCGATCTTGTTGATCACCGGAATGATCTCCAGCCCCGCCTCGATGGCCGCGTAAGCGTTCGCCACCGTCTGCGCCTGTACCCCCTGCGTCGCATCCACCACCAATATCGCCCCCTCGCAAGCCTGCAACGCCTTCTGCACCTCGTAATGAAAATCCACATGCCCGGGTGTATCGATGAAGTTCAACATGAACCTCTCCCCGGCCGGGTATTTGGCGGATTTGTGATCGTGAAAAACCGTCACGGCCGATGCCTTGATCGTGATCCCCCGCTCCCGCTCGAGGTCCATGTCATCCAGCATCTGGCTATGGAACTCCCGCTCCGTGATCGCCCCCGCGCTCATCATGAGCCGGTCCGAAAGCGTGGATTTCCCGTGGTCGATATGGGCGATGATGGAGAAATTGCGAATCTGCATTACGTGCGCTGGCCGGTAAAATAGAAGAGGTCGCCAGCCGCGAAAAACCCGCCGCCGGCCCCAGAATGGGAAGCCCCGTATTGTAGATGATAAAGGGCGGGGGGTAAATGGGGGCAAGGATTGCCTGAAAACGGTGTTTTCAGCATTTGGAAGGCTATTTCCACTCGTCAAGCACCGGCGTATGATAGTTTGCAATTCCCTATGCTTTAGTGAGGCGTTCCCAATGACACGCACCCTTCCCTTCGACGCCGCCACCGCCCGACTTCGCGAACTCGTCGAAGCGATGACTCCCGGCGACGAACTCGTTCTCACTTCGCAAGGCCAGCCGGTCGCCGTCGTCACCCGTCCGTCACTGACGCAATGGCCCTGCCAGCCAGGCTCCGCTAAGAACACCGAGCACTGGATGGCTGCCGATTTTGATGCGCCGCTGGATGACTTCAAGGAGTACATGGAGTGAATTTGCTCCTCGATACTCACGCGGTTCTCTGGTTCTGGTGGAACGATCCGCAACTCAGCCGTTCGGCGGCGCAGGCGATCTCTGATCCGGCGAATAGGAAACTCGTCAGCATTGCGAGTTGCTGGGAGGTGGCGATCAAAACCAGTCTGAAAAAACTGAATATAGGCATGCCTTATCGGGATTTCATGCGACAACAAATGGCGCAAAACAATTTCGAATTGCTCCCGATCACCTATGAGCATCTGGCAGCCGTCGCGGGTCTTCCGTTTCATCACCGCGATCCCTTTGATCGCTTGCTGGTGGCCCAATCGCTTGAAGAGAAAATCCCGATTATCAGCGCGGATGCCCATCTGGACGCTTATGCCATCCAAAGATTATGGTGATCGAAAATGGCTGCTCGGCGGCTGTCAGTTGCGAGATATCATCGTCCTCGATCCCGCGGTATACCGGATTGCAGAATCCGTCACTCCTGATTGATGAAGCCTGGTTTGGGCCTTCGAACTCGGGTAGTTAATGCGCTCATTGGAAGAAGTCACATCGCCGCTGCTCAATATGTCCTTCCCTCAAAAACTCCCATAGGAATTCAACCTCAATGTTCGTAATATGTTAGGTTGATCCGCGCCCCGCTTCCCTGGAGATTGTTCCACGTGGAACATTTCTGATTTTGCCTCCCAACCCCCATGCCCATCACACTCGAACATCTCCAATCCCCCACCGATGAAGCCCGCGCGCTGATCGCTGAGTTGGACGCTGAACTGGCCGGGCCTTACTCGGCCGAGCAGCGGCATGGGCTGGACATCTCCCGCATCTTCCGCCCCGCCATCCATTTCTTCATCGCCCGACTCGATGGCGATCCTGTCGGTTGCGGCGGCGTCGCTTTCGAGGACGGGCTGGCCGAGGTCAAGCGCATGTACGTCCGCCCCCGCGCCCGCGGCCAAGGCGTCGCCCAAGCGCTCCTCGCCCGCCTCGAATCCGAAACCCGCGCCCGCGATTTCGATCGCCTCGTCCTCGAAACCGGCGACGCCCAGAAACCGGCCATCCGCTTCTACCAGCGCGCCGGCTTCACGCCATGCCCCGCCTTCGGTGCGTATGCGAAAATGCGGCCGAGTGAAATTGAGCGGAGTCTGTTTTTTGAGAAGCGAATTTGGTGACGCCTCGGTAGCGTGACCGTGTTTCATCTTTCATTCCACAATGCACAATCAGAAATCCGAAATCCGCAATCCGCAATCTCCCCCAATCCCCGCCTGTCGTATCCACCACCCCTCTCTGGCTTAACTCAGCCTTTGCTGATATATTCTTTATGTTACCGCCAGCTAACACGAGGGGGCCGATCCGGGAACGATTCGGCCCCTGCGAAATCGTTTGTTAGCGCAACTTGTAGTTCTGAGAAGGAAGGAAACGAGCGATGGATGGGGTTTCCGCGCTGACCTCGCCGGCACCTGCCGGGCCGGGGTCCACCATTTTACCGCCCGCCGCGCCCCGGCTGAATCTCTCCGCACCGGCCATCGTGCCCGTGGAGATCACCCAGTCCACGGCCTCGCTGACCTTCAAGGTCGCGGCCGAGCCATGGGAATTCGAGCAGATTCATCGCCTCAATTATCGGACCTTCGTCGAAGAAATCCCCCAGCATCAGAGAAATGCCGAGGGGATTCTCATCGACAAATACCACCACGAAAACACCTACGTCATCTGCCTCGAAGGCCAGCGCCTCCTAGGCATGATGGCCCTCCGCTCGGCCAGGCCGTTCTCGCTCGATTCCAAGCTGCCCAATCTGGATAGCTACCTCCCGGCCGGTGTGAAGACCGTGGCCGAGGTTCGCCTGCTGGCGGCCGAGAAGGATGTCCGCGGCACCCGCGTCTTCCCCGGGCTGATGGGCGCTTGCGGTGAATACCTGGCCAAGAATGGCGTCGATCTGGTGGTCATCTCCGGCGCTACCCGCCAGGCCCGCCTCTACCGGCATATGGGTTTCGAGCCCTTCGCCCACCTGGTCGGCACGCCCGGCGCGATGTTCCAGCCGATGTACATCACCCGCGACCGCTTCCGCGAAACCGCGCGCACCCATGCCCCCCAGCTCAAAACCGATGATGGCTTCGGCACGATGAGCTTTTTGCCCGGCCCGGTTGATATCACACCCGAAGTCCGAAGGGCGCTGGCCTCGCTCCCCGTCTCCCATCGCGCTGATGCTTTCCTCGAAGATTTCCGGGCCACACAGGAATCTTTGCGGGCATTGGTGAATGCCAAGCATGTTCAAATCCTGACCGGCTCGGGCACCCTGGCCAATGATGTCGTGGCCGCCCAGCTTTCCCTGTTGCCGAGCCGCGGGCTGATTCTCTCCAACGGCGAGTTCGGCGATCGGCTGATCGATCATGGCCGGCGGATGGGGCTGAATTTCACCGCCCAGCGCCGCGCCTGGGGGACGACATTTGACTCCACGCTGATTCATGAAGCGATGGATGCCGATCCGTCCATCGGCTGGATTTGGGCCGTGCATAGCGAAACCTCGACCGGCGTATTGAATGACATGGCGATGCTCAAGGGCATCTGCCGCCGGCGGGGTTTCAAGCTGGCGCTGGATTGCATCTCCTCGATCGGCACGATGCCGGTGGATCTCGCCGATGTCTATCTCGCATCCGGCATTTCCGGCAAAGGGTTGCGCGGGTTTCCGGGATTGAGCCTGGTCTTCCACGATCAGGATGTCGCCCAGGCTCCCGAGCGCCTGCCGCGCTACCTCGATCTGGGCTACTACGCCGAGAAAGATGGTGTCCCCTTCACGATCTGCTCCAACCTGCTTTACGCGATGAAGACGGCCGTCGAGCAAGTGCGCGCCCCGGAGCGATACGAGGCGATCGCCGAGCACTCGCGTTACATCCGCGCCGAGCTTTCGGAGATCGGCCTGGTCGCCCTCGCCCCGGCCGAGCATGCCGCGCCGGCCGTCATCACCATCCCACTGCCCCGGCAGATTTCCGCGATCCGAGTCGGCGACCGATTGGCCGATGCCGGGTTCCTCCTCTCCTATAAGAGCGACTATCTCCTCTCCCGCAACTGGGTGCAGATCTGCCTGATGGGCCGATACACGCGCGAAACAGTGGACAACATGATGGGGTTGCTGAAGAAGCATGCGGTTCGGCGGGACCGGCATGAGACGTGAGATTTGAGATTTGAGATTTGAAATTTGCGATTTGAAATCACTCCTCCCGCCCGCGTCACGCGCTCGTCCTGGCTCTCGATCTTTCCCTCCAAAATGAAGCCCACATGAGGGGGAGAGGGAATTCCCTACAAAACTCTTGCAGAGCAGGGGGGTATGTGGGGTATACTGCGGGCCGGATCACCATTCTGCCTTGTTATTGAGAGTCCGTCTCAGGGGTCAAACCGTGGAGTCGGGTATATGTCCTTGAAAGCGTCTGGCACCGGCGTTTGTGGCTGGATCGTCGCGGGAATCTTCATCGGCCACCTGCTATCAGGTGCGCCGGCTGCGCGGGCCGCGACGCCGGCGCAGGTGGATGCGGCCATCAAAAAGGGCGTCGCGTATTTATACGCGATTCAGAACGATCAGGGTCACTGGGAGACCATCGCTTCGATCAGCCCCGACTGGAAAAAGGAGCCGGCCAAGCCCGAGGGTGGGCAGTTCGGCGGGCTGACTTCCATGTCGATCTACGCGCTGATGGATACGGGCGAAACCTGGCGCGACCCGCGCCTGCGCAAGGCCATCGAGTGGGCCTACAAGACCTCGATGTTTGGAACTTACGCGGTCTCTTTCCGCTCGCAGATCTGGCAGTACCTTCCGCAGACCCCGGGCGTGCGCGCGGCCGCGCAGCGCGATTGCAACCTGCTTCTGGCGGGGATGAAGGCGCACGGTGATTCGCGCGGTTTCTGGAGCTATTTCGTCAACGAAGGCAACGTCCCGCGCTACGATCACAGTTGCAGCCAGATCGCGCTGCTGGGCATCTGGGGCTGCTCGCAGGCCGGGCGCGAAGTGCCCACCGCGTTCTGGAAAGAGGCCGAGCTGGCGTGGCAGCGGCACCAGCTCGAAGATGGATCGTGGTCTTATGTGTTCGGCGCTGAAGGGCAGCCTGGCACTGGCAAGATGACCATGACGCTTGCCGGCGTGGCGACGCTTTTCATCACCCAGGATTACGTGCATGCCAGCGATGGGCTGGCCTGCAAAGGCAATATGTCGGACCCGCGCATTCAGGCGGGCGTGAAATGGATCGACGAGCACTGGGATTCGGGCGTCGGCGGGAACTACGGCCTCTACGCGTTCGAGCGCGTGGCCATGGCCTCGGGTTACAAATATTTCGGCTCGCACGACTGGTACAAGATCGGCTCGCAGGCGCTGGTGGCGTCGCAGAAGCCCGATGGCTCGTGGGGAACGGTTCAGGATACGGCCTTCTCGCTGCTGTTCCTGTCGCGCGGGCGGCAGCCGGTGATCGTCAATAAATTCGAGTACGAGTTCGAAGGCGCGGGCGTTATCACGGTCAAGCCGCCCACGCCTCGGGTGGTTCCCCCCGCGCCGCCACCCACGGTCAGGCCGACCCCCAACGCGGTCGTTAAGCCGCCGGTGAAGCCGATCAAGCAGCCCGATGCGATCACGCCGCCGGTTGCGCTCAAGCCGCTGGACCCGCCGGTGGTCGATCCGGCCAACCCGCGCCACGCCGCCAACTGGTGCGAGCGCCCGCGCGATGTGGCCATCTTCACGCGCTGGATGGCCTCGGCGCTGGAGCGAAAACTCAACTGGCAGATCGTCAACAACAAGAGCCCGGTGGATGATTACCAGGATGCCCCGGTGCTCTATATGGCCGGCAACCAGGCGCTGGATAAGCTTCCCAAGGACACGGTCGACAAACTCAGGCAGTACATCGAAGAGGGCGGGCTGATCTTCGGCCACCCCGATTGCGGCGCCAAGGAGTTCACCGATTCGTTCATCGCCCTGGGGAAGAAACTGTTCCCGATGTACGAGTTCCGCGAGCTGCCGGCCGACCACCCGATCTACACGCTCCAGCAGTTCCGCCGGACCAAGTGGAAGAACCCGCCGAGCGTGATGGCGCTGTCCAACGGCTCGCGCGAGCTGATGATCATCTCCCCCAACAACGACATGGCCAAATTCTGGCAGCAGAACGCCTACGCCGGACACGAAGATGCGTTCCAGTTAATGAACGGCATCGTGCTGTACGCGGCCGACCGGCAGAACCTCAAGTTCAAAGGCGCAACCCACCTGGTGCGGAAGGACGATGCCGGCGGCGTGCTGCCGCGGCAATACAAGGTCGCGCGGCTCACCTGGAACGGAAACTGGGACCCCGAGCCGGGCGGCTGGCGTCGCTTGACCGCGATCCTGCACAACCAGAAAGACGGCGACATCACTCCCGAGCCGATCGTTCTCGGCGAAGGCAAGCTCGATGTGGCGGCGTACCCGATCGCCCACCTGACCGGCACCGGCCAGATCGCGCTGACCAAGGAGCAGCTCGCGGACCTGCGCAGGTTCGTCATCAAGGGCGGCGTGGTGTTGTGCGATGCGGCGGGCGGCAACAGCGAATTCGCCGAAGGCGCGCAGCGGGACCTGCTGCAGATCATCGCGGGCAGCAAGATCGAAGATGTTCCCGCGGATGATCCGATTCTCGGCGGCAAGGGGGGCGAAGTCGGCCCGATGTTCGCGCCCGTTTACATCAAGCCCGGCATCTTCGACAGCGCGGCCACCCAGCCGGCCGCCACCACGACCGCGCCGACGACCGCGCCGACTACTTCTCCCACGACCGAGCCGGTCATGCCCGCGTTCCGCGGCGGGCTGCTGCCGCCGGCCGAGCCAGCCCCCGAGCCCGCCGCAGCCCCGGTGCCGCCGGCCTCCAAGCTGACGCTGCCCGGCGGATTCCCGGTTGAATACCGTAAGTTCGCCCGCTCGCGCCTGGGCGATAACCTCAATCTCCGCCTGAAGGGGATCAAGTTCCGCGGCAAGTGGGCGGTGATCTTCTCGGCGGAGGATTTGTCGACGGGAATGGTGGGCGAGCAGGTGGATGGTGTGAATGGCTACACGCCTGCGACGGCAACGGAGATCATGCGGCGGCTGGTGACGAATGCCGGGCCGAAGGTCGATGCGCCGGCGGCGGCGGCCAATCCGTGATGAGTGTGGGTTGGTAGATCGCGCTTTAGCACGCGGAATTTCAGACGTCGAAAATGGTAGCCCCGGGGCGTTATCGCATCGGCCTGACTCTGGAGGTGCCCTTTCGCCCTGCTTTCATCGCCAGCCATTGTGCATGGAGGTCATCAAAAAACGCCCCCGGCCCCTTGAACCCCCCGAAATCCCTGTTAAGATTTCCGCCCCGCCAGTCAATGCGGGGTTCTTTGTTTGTAGGACGGTTTTTCGAAACGACTATTGATCGGAGCATCGAGATGGCAGGCCCCAGGAATTCCGGGCGTGAGCGCCGGGAAAAGACGGAAAAGTTCCAGACGTTCAACCGCCCCAAGGTCAAGGCCACCAAGGCCAGCGCTTCGGGCAAGGTGTACGTCGACTTTAAGGACACCGAGACGCTGCGCAAGCTCGTCAGCGGCAACGGCAAGCTCCTCTCGCGCAAGCGCACCGGCGTCAACGCGATGGAACAGCGCATGGTCTCGCAGGCCGTCAAGCGGGCCCGCTTCCTCGCCCTGCTGCCGTATGTGACCGCCTCGGTCTGATCCGGCCGATCGATTTTGTAAACAATAGATTTCGTGGACGCCCGACTCTGCGGAGGGTCGGGCGTTTGCGTTTTTCTCAGCCACGGATTTGCACAGATGGGCACAGATGAATTGAAGGGTTCGGGAGAAATTGATTTGCTCCGCTCTTAAAACATGGGGCGAACGGATGATTCCGTTGCCTGAAGCCGCACTGGCAACCCTGCCCTTCTTATCTGTGATTATCTGTGTAAATCTGTGGCTGATTTCTTCGTGTCTCTCGTCGTTCACCAACCCCCGGTCAGCCAGCGCGTATCTTTTAGCTGCTCGCGGTCCAGGCTGTCGACGTGGGTGTCGGCGAAGACGACGTTGGCCTTTTTCTGATGGCGGAAGTATTCGTTGGAACGGTCGGGGCTGGCCCACTGGGTCCATTTGTCGAAGGTATCGCCGTTGCCATCGATGGTCTGCTCGAAGCTGTCCTGGGCGAAGATCGTCTGGCTGGAATGGCGCACCCGGCTGGCCTTTCGGCCGGTCCACACGCTCCCCACGCGGATGTACAGCGCGACCTCGCCCGGCGCGCCAAACAGGGTCTGCCGCTGGGCATCGGAAAATCCCGAGTTCTGCCCACCATATGCGTTGTAACCGTAGCAGGTCCAGATGTATCCCTGCGCGAAGGACCCATCGAACTCGGGCGGCGCGGTGCCGTTGGTAATCGTGGCGGCCGGGCAGTTGAAGACTTCCTTGGTCAATCCCCCGGCCACCGCATAGCAAACCCCCCAATAAGCGTGGGGCGCGGCCCCTTCGATCTGCTGGGCCGGGTTGGCCGGATCCTGCCAGCGGCCATCGTTGGTGAAGGTGGCGAACCGGCCCTTGTACTGGTTGAGATACATCTGAATCCCCATGCCGATCTGCTGGAGATTGGAAGCGCACTTGACCGCATTGGCCTGGGCGCGGGCCTTGGCGAGCGAGGGGAGCAGGATCGCGATCAGCAGCGCGATGATGCCGATCACCACCAGAAGCTCGACCAGCGTGAACGCCAGCGGGCCCCGGCGGGCGCGGCGCATCGTAAGATGGACATTGAAAGAAGCATCAGACATGTTCTCGGCTCCGCGAAGCGGCGGTAGATGTGATGATCGCCCGATAGATCGGCCCACGGGCGTTGCCGCGATCAGCGCATCATATCATCCGGCCGACAATTGCAAAACAAATATCCTGCTTCTCTTTTCCCCGGGCGCGATGAACGAGCCGTTAAGACCGCGCTCTGATTCGCAGAAACAGGATGGTCCCGCTCACCGCCACCACCGTCGGCGCTTCCACCGCCACCCAGGCCCGCGGCATATGCACCGCCCAGTCGATCCACAGCACGACCCCCGCGAACGCCATCTCCACGCAGGCCACATAGGTGATCACCGGCCCGAACCGCCGGACATCCCGCGCCAGGACGAAACACAAACCCCCGTGGATTGCGTACATGGCCGAGACGGTCCGCGCCAAATATTCGAAAAGTGCCCCCGAAGGGACCGGCCCGATTTGCAGGTAATCGTTGGTCTGCTTCATCCAGTCGAGGGGCATGAACACCGCAAGCAGGGCGAGCGAGGTGATCGCGCCATTGATGCGCAGGGCCCAGCGCAGGGACTTTTCCGCAGGGGTTATGTCGGCTCCATTCATCGGGCTGATGTTATACCCATTTGTGGCGCGGGCGTCCCCGCCTGCATGTCTTATGATTGTGGTGGCTGCGCCCCGCCTGCATTCCTAAACTGCCTCTTCCCCTCCAGCCCAATCACATTCCCATCGCTCGCTGAACGCATTCGCGAACCTCTTGCCAGTCGACCGCGCCAGGAAAATCCACCAGCACGACATCGCCCGCCTCAGCCATTGTTTTCCTCGTCGGAGACCGTCTGATCCGCCCGTTTCATCGCAAACGCCGTGAGGTCCGCGATATCCTCATCGCTCCACTCATCTGAAATATCCAGACCCGCCCCCTTGGATTCAGTTAAGTCGTCCAGAATCATCGTTGCCAGCCGAAGCCGGTCCATGGCTGGAAGCTGGCGAATGGTCTTTTCATAGATTTCGCGTGTACTCATTTGAGGCGTCTCCGATTCATCTATTCTATCATGCCTTTTGCATTGGCAAATGCCTTGCTTGAGGGAGGTTGCACGCCCGACTATGATTCGATCCAGCCAAACGCATTGAAATTCCCTTTATGGAGCTGAATGTCCCCTCTGGTCGTCGAAAGCGCCGTCAAAACCTTTCGCCAGGGCGATCGCGAGGTCGCGGCGCTGGCGGGCGTTTCGCTCGATGTGGCGGCCGGAACTTTTCTGGCGGTCATGGGGGCGAGCGGGTCGGGCAAGAGCACGCTCCTGCACCTGATGGCCGGGCTGACCACGCCTGACTCCGGGCGAATCCTCATTCGCGATGAGAACCTGGCCGGCATGAACGACCGGCAGCTCACGCTCTTCCGCCGCCGGCATATCGGGCTGGTGTTTCAATCGTTCAACCTGATCCCGACGCTGACGGCCGAAGAAAACGTCGCCCTCCCCCTGCTTCTCGATGGCCGGCGCGAATCGGAAATTCTCCCGCGCGTTCGCGAGCTTCTCGACACCCTCGGACTGGGCAGCCGCCGCGCCCACCGCCCCGATGCGATGAGCGGCGGCGAGCAGCAGCGCGTCGCCATCGGGCGGGCGCTGGTCACGGACCCGGCCGTTCTGCTGGCGGATGAGCCCACCGGCAATCTCGACTCGGCCAACTCCAAATCCGTCTGCGAGCTGCTGCGCGATCTCTGCCTGATCCACAATAAAACCATCATCATGGTCACCCACGAACCGAGCGTGGCCGCGTTTGCCCAGGAAGTCGCGGTGATCAAAGACGGCCGACTCGTTCAGCGCTTCGCCACGCAGGAGACCAATGGGCATCAGGGGCTAGCGATTAGATATCAGGAGTGCCTTCGTTGAGGGTTCAGGGTTCAGGGTTTAGGGTTCAGGAATGACAGACGGCATCGCCAATCGAAATATGCGACCCCTCCCCCATCTGTCCTCTACCCTCTATCCTCCATCCTCGTCTTCTTCCCCACCTGAACCCTGAACCCTAAACCCTAAACCCTGAACCCTCCCAATGGCCGTCGCCAAGCTCATCTTCGCCAACGCTCGAACCCGCTCCATACGGACGGTGCTCACGGTTGCATCCGTCGCGATGGCGGTGAGTCTCGTGGTCGCGGTCACCAGCGGGTACGCCTCTTCCGAGCTGGCGATCTTCAAATATCTCTCGGCCTTCATGGGGGCCACCGATGTGCAGATCGTCAACGGCGGCGACTGGCGCACGGGCATGCCGCAATCGCTCGTCGATGACCTGCGCAAGGACCCCGAGGTCGTCAATGCCTTCGGCCGGCTCGAGGCGGATACCGGGATGCTCGACAACAAAGAGGGCAAGGTGATCCCCGCGACCATCGCTGAATTGATTGGTGTGGACCGCCCGGCCGATGATGATGTGACGCGCACGCCGGTTGAATCGGGCGCGTGGTTCAATGCGAATGCCGGCGATGTCGCGGTGATCGATCAGCGGGCGGCCGAGCTCATGAAGGTGAGCGTCGGCGATACCATTCTCCTGCCCGGCCCGGCCGGCAAGCGCAAGCTCACGGTGGTCGGCATCTGCCATAAGCCCGGCTTTTTCGCCGACCGGATGCAGACGATTTACGTGCCCCTGAAGACCGCCCAGGAAATCGTGCAGCGGCCCGCCCAGCTCACCCGCGTGATGGCCCGCCTGAAAGACCCGGCCAAGGATCAGCAATTCGCCGCGCGCTGGGAACCGCGCCTCAAGGCCATCGACCCGGATCTCAAATCCCGCCTCGCCCGCGACACGCGCAAGGAGATGGACAAGCAGTTGCAGGGGATTCATCTGCTCAGTTTTCTCGGCGGCGCGGTTTCGCTGGTATCGGCCGCGTTTATCGTGTTTTCGACGCTCTCGATGGGCGTGGCCGAGCGGCAGCGGACGCTGGCGATGCTGCGGGCGATCGGCGCGTATCGCTCGCAGATCGCACGGCTGGTTCTAACCGAGGGCCTGGGGCTCGGGATGCTCGGCGCGCTGGCGGGCGTGCCGCTGGGCATCGGTTGGGCGTGGATCCTGACCCAGTGGAAGCCGGATTTCTTCACCGCCGGGCTGGCGATCGACTGGGGGGGCGTGATCATGGGCGTGGCGGGCTCGGGGATCGCGGCGCTGCTGGCGGGCATCATCCCCGCCTTCACGGCCTCGCGCATCAGCCCACTCGAAGCGATGACCCCGCTGGCCCGGCCGACCTCGCGGCGGTCGGCGATTTACTGCGCGGCGGGCGGGCTGCTGCTCGTGCTCATCGATCCCTTCATCATCTTTCTCTCCGGCGCATCGCGGGATGTCATCTTCTGGGGCCATTTCTTCATCGGCCTGCCCGGGCTCATGATCGGCGCGTTCCTGATGGCGCCGCTCTTTGTGTGGCTGATTGACCTGCTCCTCAGCGGGCCGCTGGCGCGGCTGCTACGCATCCAGCCGCGCCTGCTCAAGCAGCAACTCTCCGGCGGAATGTGGCGGGCGGCCGGCACGGCGGCGGCGCTGATGGTGGGGCTGGCGATCATGGTGGTCATGCAGACGGCGGGGCATTCGCTGCTCAACGGCTGGAAGCTGCCCACGAAATTCCCCGATGTTTTCGTCTGGATCACCAACCAGCGGATCTCGCCGGCCGAAGTTGCCGGGCTTGAGAAAGTCAAAGGTCTCAAGAAGGGGGAGATCACGCCATTGGTCATCGGCGCGCCGGGCGTGCCGGATTTTCTGCAGGTCGCGGGCATGGTGCTGCTGCCCGAGCAAACCATGTTCATCGGGATCGATCCCGATCTGGCGCTGAAGATGATGCACCTCGAGTTCCGCGAAGGGAATGTCGATGATGCCCGCGCGGGATTGAAAAAGGGCGGGCAGATCATCGTCACCGAGGAGTTTCGGGTTCTCAAAGGGCTGCATGTCGGGGACTCGCTTCGGTTGATGACAAGGAAGGGTCCGAAAGCCTTCAAAATCTGCGGCGTGGTCTGGTCGCCGGGAATCGATGTGATGGTGGGTGTGTTCGATCTGCGCGGATCGATCGAGAATCAAACCGCGATGACTGTCTTCGGATCGCTCGAGGATGCGGACAAGGAATTCGGCTGGAATAGAGCGTTTCTGGTGGCCGCCAATCTCGAGCCGGCCACCGATCGCGATGCGCTGCTCAAGGAAGTCCGCACGCAACTCGGCGACAAGGGGTGGAAGGCGGGCGATGTCCGCAAGATCAAATCGGATATCGAAAACGGCTTCCGAAAAGTTCTCCTCCTGCTCACCACGGTCGCGTTCTCGGCGATGGCGGTCGCTTTCCTCGGCGTCACCAACACGATCATGGCCTCGGTGCGCAGCCGACAATGGCAATTCGGCATCCTCCGCAGCATCGGTGTCACGCGCGGGCAGTTGCTTCGTCTGGTGATCGCCGAGGCGCTGCTCCTGGCGATGGTCGGCATTGTGCTGGGACTGTCGCTGGGTTTCCTCATGTCCATGGATGCGATGGGGATGGTGAGAGCGATGATCGGCTACGCGCCGGCCATGACACCGCCCTGGGGCACGCTCAGCATCGGCGTGGGCGCGGTACTCGTCGTCGCGGTGATCGCGGGGCTGTGGCCGGCGATTTCGGTTGCGAAAACGGAACCGCTGGAGTTGTTGCAGGCGGGGCGGGCGGCGGCGTGAGGGGAGAGGCGATGAGACCATTAGACAATGAGACCATGAGACCATTAGACAATGAGACAATGAGACAATGAGACAATGAGACAATGAGAAGTTCGGCCTAGCGGATTTTTCTTATTGTCTCGTTGTGTCATTGTCCCATTGTTGAACCGCCACCCATCCGTATTGATGCGTTGCTGATGGCTACTTCATCCGCGCCACCTTCAGTGACCAACTCATCCGAAACTCCATCGACTCCCCCGGCTCCAGGCGCTTGGAATCGCTGCGCATCGCGTAGGGGCTCATCTGCTCGCCGGGAAAATGCGGGTCCACGATGAACGCATGGAAATCCGCCTCGGCCTGCGGCGTGGAAATGTGCAGGTCGCGGTTGTCGCCTGAAATCCGCGCATCGGGCAGATCGGCCAGCGAATAGATGATCGCATCGAACCCATCGCCGCGCTTGCTGGTGATGCGGAGGGCCACCTGCGCGGTCGTGTCATCGATCTTCCACGATTTCTCCCAGACGATTCCATTCTGATCGATCCCCGCATAGCGCAGTTCCGTCTTGCTTACCCGCACGATCCCACCGCGCATCTCGGCCGGCTCCATGCCGACGAGGCTTGAGGTGATCCCACCGGGGCCGAGCAGATTGCGACGGCCATCGTACCCGCCGAAGTAGGTGACGGTTCCCGTCTCCGCCGCGATTTCGAGGCGGAGGTGGAGGCTGGTGAGAACGTTGGGCGCATCGGCCGGTAGCGCAGCGCGTTCGGGTGACGGCTGCACCGGCGCTGAGCAGGATGAGAGCATGGCCAGGGCGATGGTGGCGGTCGCGATGAAGAATCGGGGGAATGTCATGGTCTCCAAAGTTGTCGAGCTATGGCGCAGGCGGACTGATCGCTCCTTCGCGCGCGATATCGGCCTGAAGTTCAATTGGCAAATCACCGGCTGGAATTGCCAGCGAACGCCCGCTGATCGCGGCTTCATATCGCTCCCGATTGAACTCTCCCTCCCATTTGCTGATGCAGAGCGTGGCAACGCCATTACCGATCAAGTTCGTGATCGCCCGCGCCTCGCTCATGAATCGGTCAACACCCACAAGCAGCACCAGCCCTTCAACGGGCAGAATGTGGGTTGCGTTAAGCGTCGCCGCCAGCGTGACGAACCCAGCGCCGGTCACCGCGGCCGCGCCTTTGCTGGTAATCATGAGAATGACCATCACCGCGATTTGCTGCCCAAAATCCATGGGGATATTGAGCGCCTGCGCGATGAACAGCACCGCCATTGAAAGATAGATGCTGGTCCCATCGAGATTGAACGAATACCCGGCCGGTATCACCAATCCAACGACACTCCGGCTGCACCCCATGAGTTCCATTTTCTCAATCATTCGCGGCAGCGCCGGTTCGGAAGAGCTCGTGCCCAATACCAGCAGAATTTCTTCGCGAATGAAAACCAGATACCGCCAGAGGCTAAAACCATAGGACCAGCAAATAAAGCCCAGGACGATGAAGATGAAAAGGCCCATCGTGAGGTAGACGCAGCCCATCAACTTGAGCAGCGGCAGGAGCGATTTCAGACCGAATTTCCCCACCGTAAAGGCCATCGCCCCCATCGCGCCGAGCGGTGCGACTTTCATGATCAGACCCACGACGCGGAACATCACCTCGACCAGATGTTCCAGCTCAACCATCAGGCGGCTGCTCTTGAGCCCGAGACTCGCCACGGCAACCCCAAAGACGACCGAGAAGAAGAGAATCTGCAGTAGATCGCCCTTGGCAAAAGCGCCCACGATATTGTCGGGAATAATATTCAGGAGAAAGTCGACGAACGATTGCTGCTTGGCCTTGGTCGCGTCTTCGAGCGCCTTCATCGCGGCCGCCGAGGGCATCGTCGTCGGATGGGTGGCGGGATTCGCGGCCGCGAGCTGGGTGGTGGGAGACGCAGTGGCTGGGATATTGGAAGGCTGATTCGTCGCGGGCTGTGTCGCAGGCACCGGCGGTAGAGCCGTCTGCGTTGTCGCCGCCTGCCTGGCCGCAAACGCGGCGCTGGCATCGACTCCTTTCCCGGGCTGTAGAATATTAGAGACCAACAGGCCGATTCCCAGCGCGATGGTGGTAACCACCTCGAAGTAAATCAGCGCCTTCAATCCCACCCGGCCCACTTTCTTCAGATCGCCCATGCTCGCAATCCCCACGACGATCGTGAGGAATATGATCGGTCCGACAACCATCTTGACCAGCCGAATAAAACCATCCGCCAGCGGCTGCATCGCCTGCCCCGCATCAGGCCAGATCGCCCCGATCGTCGCGCCGATGGCGATCGCCGTCAGCACTTGAACTGTAAGGTTCTTATAGAACGGCTTCTTTACAGGCGGTGGTGCGGAGGTCGGAATCATGAACGCGGCCTTTCAACGGTTTCATTCCATGGCAATCTCAATGCCTCCCAATCTAATCCCCGGCCCCAAAACTTGCACACCGCACGCCCCTTTGCAAATCCCCCCCAGCCGTTTATAGCTTCACCCATGGCCGCTTTTGTCTGGGGCCTGCTGGTCGGGTGGGCCGGCGGGCTTGGGCTTTCCATGTTCATGTCGCTGCGGGCGATTCGCCGGCTCGAAGGCGAATTGCGCCGCCGCACCGCCAAAACGCGCCGGCTGGCGACGCGCTATGTCGAGCTGCGCCGCCGGGCCCGCGTCACCGAGCGCCTGGCCGAGCTCGGCACGCTCACCGGCGGGCTGGCGCACGAGATCAAGAACCCCCTCTCCACCGTCCAGCTCAATTTGCAGCTCCTGGCCGAGGATGTTTCACCGGATAACCCGGCCTATTCGCGCATCGCCAATCGCCTCAAGACAGTCCAGAAGGAAACCTCCCGGCTCCGCGATATTCTCGAGGACTTTCTTCGCTTCGCCGGGAAAATCGAGCTCGATCCCAAGCCGGCCGATCTCAAGCTCCTCCTCGAAGAGCTCGTCGATTTCTTCACGCCCCAGGCGGCGGTGCAGAAAGCGCGCTTACGGCTCAAGACCCCGGATGGGCCGCTCATCGCCCCCATCGACGCCAAGCTCATCCAGCAGGCGATCCTCAACCTCCTCATCAACGCCCTCCAGGCCATGCCCGATGGCGGCGAGTTGATCCTCGGCCTCGCCCAGCGCGATGGCTCGGCCATTATCGATGTCATCGACACCGGCAAAGGCATCCCCCCCGAAGCGATCGAGAAAATCTTCCAGGCCTACTACACCAGCAAAAAAGGCGGCACGGGCCTGGGCCTGGCGATGGCCCGGCGCATCGTGCAGGAGCATGGTGGAATGCTGACCGTCACCAGCGCGGTGGGTAAGGGGAGCGATTTTACGATTCGGCTTCCTCTGCCAGATGCAACTTGAACCGGCAAGACGACGCTCCCACAATCCCCGGCCCCTCGCGGCGATAAATCGCGAGCCTCTTCCGGTTTCGATCGCCCCCATTTCCGTCAACGGTGCCCGCCATGGTATCCTTTGGCCATGAACCCCCGCTTCCTCCTTGTCG
>JBBRTW010000009.1:0-37605 GCA_038244055.1 Tepidisphaerales bacterium
CCGTCCTTCCAGCAATACAACTGGCCCCCGGAGAAGAAGGCGAAGCTGCAAACGTTCGTTGAGAAATTGCACGCGAACTGGCCTATCGACCGCGACTACCTGGCACCGCCCACGCAAGGGAAGCTGGTGTCGCTCGACCCCGCCTTGGTCGTCACGCCGCCGCCGGGTCTGGAGGTCGGCTACGTCCCCATCGTCACCGGGCAATCCAGTCCGTAAGAACGGATGAAGCTGCCGTTTCACCACACGCATGATCACCGCTGCCGCTCCACTTCCATTGCCGGTTCCCGCCCGCGGGTTCGTCAGTTGCCGGTCCGCCGCGACCTGGGAAGAAGGTCTGATTTGCGGCAACGGCACGCTCGGCGCCAATGCCCTGTGCCGCCCGCTCGACGAGCGCATCATCTTCAGCCACGAGCGGCTGTTCATGCCGATGGGCAGCCCTCTCGTGCCCGCGGACCAATCGGCCCATCTCCCTGAGATCCGCGGGCTCATCAACCAGGGGAATTACCGAGAGGCCTGTGAGCTTCAGTTCGCACGCTCGGGGCAAACGAGTTTCAGGTACCCGGATTTCTTTGTCCCCGCGTTCGACCTTACGATCAACACCCGGTCGCAGGGTCAGGTGCGCGACTACGCCCGATCGCTGGATTTCCGGAGCGGGCAGGCAATCCTCCACTGGGCCGACGCTCGCGGCGTCTTTGAGCGCCGGATGTTCGTTTCGCGAAAGCACGGCGTGGCGGTGCTCCTGCTCACTGGCCCGCAGCCGGGATCGCTCGACTGCCGGCTGCGACTTGAGCCGCGCGAGCCGAGCAGTGAATTCAACGATGACAGTGACATCCGCATGCGTTCTGATGACATGTTCGCGGAGCACTTCGGCGACATCGCGAGCACCGCCGACGACGCATCGTTGACCTATTCCTGCCGCTGCCTCAGGGCCTACCCGGGCAGCATCCAGGCACTGGAAGGCCACGCGCGGGTGGTGGCTGCGGGCGGGTTGAACCAGCCGCAGGCGGAGGGCGCGCTGGTCATCAGCGGCGCCGATCGGATCATGGTTTTGGTCGACATCCGCCTGCTGAAGGATGCCGGGAAATCGCAGGTCGCGGCGATGCGGGAATCGCTTGCCGCGCTCCCCGCCGACTTCGGTGAACTGCTCGAAGCCCATTCGAGGCTGCACGGCGAGCTGTTCGACCGCGTCCGCCTCGATCTCGGCGGCGGCGCAGCCGACCACGCCCGCGCCACCGAGGAACTGCTGGAACTCTCGACCGGCGACAGCCTCAATCGGGCGCTGGTCGAAAAGGTGTTCGATGCCGGTCGATACAACATCATCTCCGCCACCGGCGAGCTGCCGCCCAACCTGCAGGGCGTCTGGGGCGGCGGCTATGTGCCCGCCTGGGCCGGCGATTTCACGCACAACGGCAACCTTCCCTCGGCGATCGCCAGCATGCTGATGGGGAACCTGCCCGAGCTCATGCTCGCCTACACATCCTACATCGAGTCGCTGGTCCCTGACCTGGAGCTCAACGCGAAGCGCCTCTTCGGCGCGCGCGGCATCATATTGCCTTCGCGCTCGACAACTCACGGCTACAACAACGCGCTGGCCCCGAACTTCGCCGGCGGAATGTGGGTTGCCGGCGCTGCATGGGCAGCCCACTTCTTTTACGATTATTATCTCTACACCGGGGACCGCAAATTCCTCGCCGAGCATGCCCTCCCTTTCATGGAGAAGGCGGCCGTCTTCTTCGCAGACTTCCTTCGTGAGGGGCCCGACGGGAAGCTGTTGTTCTCTCCGACACAGTCGCCGGAGAACACCCCGCGCAACACCAACTCGCAGGCGACGTTCAATGCCACGATGGACGTCGCCGCGGCAAAGGAGCTGCTCGGCAACATCATCGCCGCGTCCCGCGAACTGGGCCGCAACGCCGGGAAGATTCCGGCGTGGGAGAACATGCTCTCCAGGATGCCGGACTATATGATCGACCAGAGCGGCGTCATTAAGGAGTGGCTCACGCCGAAGCTGGAGAACAACGACGAGCACCGCCATTCCTCGCATCTCTATGCGCTCTACGACGACATGCCCGAGGAAATCATCTCGAGCGGCAAGCTGCGCGCGGCTTTCCGCAAGAGCATCGAGCAGAAGCTCGCAACGCACTGGCGCAACAACCAGCGCGGCTTCATGTCTTTCGGCCTGGTGCAACTCGGGCAGGCGGCCACCAGCCTCGGCGAGGGCGAACTCGCCTACGAGTGCCTCGAGCACCTCGCAAACCGTTTCTGGCTGGCAAATCTCGCCTCGACGCACAACCACCGTTCGCTCTTCAACATGGATATCAGCGGCGGCATGCCCGCGGTTATCATCAAGATGCTGGTCGCCTCCCAACCGGGCCGAATCAGTCTGCTCCCCGCGTTGCCGAAAGCATGGCCGTCGGGCACCCTCGAAGGCGCCTTGTGCCGAGGCGCAATCACTGTCGAACGCCTGCACTGGGATGGCCGCCGGATCGAAGTCAAGTTGCGCCCCGCCCGCGAACAGGAAGTCACCCTTGCTCTGCCAGCCTCAATCGATCGGATGACCGATGCCGACGGCAGGCCGGCCGGTGCGGCCGCCGGACGTCCCAACGAGCGCACGATCAGATTGCCGGCCGGCCGGGCCATTTCGCTGGACATCCTGCTCAAGACGTGTGGGTCCGGGCCCCAGGGTGATGCCGTCGTGGGAAATCGAAGTTGAATCGATCCGTCAGAGGCTCCGCGCACGGCCACGGATAGGGGGGCAGGCACCGGGAGGTCGACGACCTCCATCTCGCCGTTCTTTCCGGTCCGGCCCAGCGCGGGCGCACCACTCTCGGTTGAACCAGTCGTTCATCATCTTGCGGGGCTCGACGCTCTTGCTTTGCCCTTCACCCGCCGCCTCGTCCGCATCTTCCCCGCATGGCCGGCCGACAAGGATGCCCGTTTTTCAAATCTGCTGGCGGAAGGCGGGTTTGAAGTGTCCGCGGAACAAATCGGCGGTCAGATTGCCAACGTGAGGATCCATGCCACCGTGGGGGGTGCAGCGCGGTTATTGAGCCCATGGCAAGGCGGTTGCAGCGTGGTGGAACAGGACGGCAATACCAGCGTGGCGGTGGAGACGAAATCGGGCATCTCGTCCTTCGCGACACGCGCCGGAAGGACCTACATCCTGAAGTCGGCTGGCTCCCGCTGAGAAGCTCGGCAAATGCAGGCGTTCGCACGATCAGATCTCCACCCCTCCACATAGGTCGCAACAACAGGTGAAGCGACCCTGCAGATACCCGTCGCCGCACCCCGCTCAACGTCCTTTGAGTGTCTTCAATTCGCGGAGTGTGGTCATGGGAATTGTCAGTGGGCCGATCTCGGGTTCCTCGAATAGCAGACGATCCCGCTCGGCTCGGATGGAGCGCGTGAAGAGGCGTGAGCCGTCGGTGGTGGTGACGACGAATGCAGCGCCCTCGGGCGGCAGGTCGTCGGGGGGCGGGTCGGCGAGGAGGGCGGCGGCGAGCTCCGTGTCGGTGCGGAAGGTCTTGGGGCCAAAGAGCACGGAGCTCGTTTTGAGCCGTCCGCCCGCGACGGAGTCGATGGAGCACTCGAGGAAGTCACCAGCGGCGGTGAGCACGCCGGTGGAGCCGGGCTTGAGGTTGCGAGCCGCTTCGGCGGTCAGGGGAGCGAAGACGATTCGGGCGATGCGCGAGCGTGCGATCGCGATCGGCTCCTTGCGGCTGGGAAGGCGGAGGCGCAGGGTTTTGTCGTCCATCGTCGCCAAACTCAGGGAAATGAGCTTGGCGTCGAGGAAGCTGCCGCTGCACAGGAGGACGCCGGTGGACGGGGATTCGTACGTCGGTTGCCAGGGTGCCAGCGCGATGTGGTCGAAAGTCGCCGTTACGGGAACCTTGGGCTCGCGCGTGCAGGCGACCAAACCGACGTGGAGACGACTGGGAAGAGAAGTCTGGGATTGGGCGACGAGCGTCCAGTGCTGGCCATCGGGAGAGGAGAACGTGCGAAGGGTTCGGCCGGCACGGATGAGGCGCAGCCAGGCGGGGATCTTCACCGGGGCCTGCGCCCAGTCGGGTGTCTTGCGCTGGTTGCGGGTGAGCTGGATGGCGATGGGCTCTTTCTGGGCGAGGCCGACGACCAGGCTGGCCCGCAACGCCTCGGGGCGGAAATCCTCCTGGATGACCAAGCCGGCCAGCGGCGCGGCCTCGGCGTCGCCACAATCCAGCGACACGAGGCGGGCGCTGAGTTGGAAGTCGCCTTCGGCTTCGGTGAAGGCGCAGCCGAACCCATCGGATTCGGAGCGCAGGTCGCCGCCGGCGTGGGTGAGGGTGAGACGTCCTTCGGCGAAGGTGACGCCAGCGCCTGCGGGCGCGGTGCCGGCCAAGGCGATGGCCTGGGCCTGGGCTTTGGCGCCGTTGAAGTCGAAGTTGCCGCGTTTGTCCACCTGTGGACGCGGAGCCGGGGGCTGGGAGACGCATACCCAGCCCCACCGCTGTGCAGGCTCGGTGACCCCCGGAGCGCTCGGGATCGCAGAAATTGGGTCGAGCAGCGGAGTGGGAATATGGATCGTGACCGGCGCTGAAGCAGCCGTCAGTCCCTTGTCATCGATGGCCAGCGCGAGCAGGCGGTGCAGTCCAGGCTTGGGATTGTTGACCGTCGCGCGATAGGGAGGTTTATCGAGTGTGGCGGCGAGTTGGCCATTGTCGTACAGGCGAACGAGCTTCACCGTGCCGTCGGCGTCGGCCGCAGCGGCTTCGATCGCGAGCGGCGTTGCTGTAGGAACGGCGTCGCCTTCGAAGGGGCTGGTTACCTCGACCTCGGGCGGGAGGTTGTCGGCCGGGGTAGGAGTGAAGTACCAGCCTTTGAGGGCGCGGGTTGTCTCGCGGTCGATCGTGGTCATGAGGAAAAGGACGCTGGCGTCGCCCTGGGCCGTTGCGCGGCGGAATTCAAGCTTGAATTCGTGGGCCTGGCCGGCTTCGAGTTCGTACTGCGCGCGTGTTGGGAGGTCGCGCTCCCAGGCGTCGATCTCGAGTTTGCCGTTGAGCCAGAAGCGCACGCCGCCGCCATCGGCCCGGACAAAGAGCGTGCGGACCCTGGCTTCTTCATAACGGGGCATGGTGAAGCGCCCGCTCCATCGGGCGGCGAATGGCGCGGGGACGGCGGGATCGGGCGCGACCTTTGCGGGCCAGGCGAAGACGATGTTCTCTTCGCGCCGAGCCAGCCGCAGATCCTTCATGTCCGCATCGGCAAAATATTCCGCCTTGATCCCGCCGGGGGCCTTGCGGGCGGGTTTTCGCGGGGTGGGCTTGGGGTAGATGTCCTTGGCGATGGCCTGCGTTGCCGCAGGCTTCTCGTCGATGAAGACGGCACGCGTGACGTTGGCGAGCGGAATCCAGATCTCGGGTTGATCGGGCTTGCCCGCGGCACGCACGACCAGATCGGTTCCGTCGATGCGAATCTCGCCGGTCAGCGTCTTGCCGTCGCCCGTGGCGACGGTCCCCGCGCGGGAGATTGCCGCGATGGCCGGCACGATCAAACAGAGGAGGGGGAATGTCTTCTTCATCGCAACGATTCATTGGCGGCTGAGGCGCTGGTAGCTCGACATTCCGATGTCGAGTCTCCGCGCAGTTCGCATCAGAACTCGACATCGGAATGTCGAGCTAGCTACGTCTTGCAGCGGCGCTATCTCGGCTCCACGCGCCGCTGCTGCTCGGGGATGAGTACCTTTTCGTAAACTCGCTTGTAGGTTTCCACGTCCTCGATGCTGCGCTCGGGGGTGTTGGTGATGTTGCCATACACCTCGCCCTCGGCGGCGCAGAGTTCGCGGATGGCCTTGCGCTGCTCGGGGGTGATCGTGCCGGCGATCGGCGTCAGGCGATCGGTGACGTACTTGTTGACCCAGCCAGCGCCGAACGCGGCGCGGTTTTCTTTGGGCACTACCGCGAGCAATTCGAACAAATGGTCTCGTTTGAGCTTGTCCAGATCTTTTTTGAACTGGCCGACCTTGGTCTTGTACTGGCCCGCCTGCTTGGGGTCGGCGTACTTGAATTTCATGCGCAGCTTGTCGTTCTCGGTGATGGCGTCTTCCAGCGTGGCGATTTTGGCGGAGAGTTCGGGATCGGTGGCGTCGAACTTGTCCTTGATCGGCGCGAGTGCTTCCGGGGTGATGCCGCTGGTGACGATCAGACCGTACGCCTCGCGGTAGCTGATCTCCCCGGGGTTCTCGACGATGCGCACCAGCGGCTTTTCTTTCGAGATGGCCTTTGGATCGGGAACTTCGCCGGCCCATGTTTTGCCGGTCAGCCCCTGGTAGACGGCCGAGGCGATCATCGTCGCGCCGGCCTGGCTGGGGTGGACGTTGTCCTTGAACACTTCATCGCGATTCAGTGTCGCGCTGTGGACGTCGATCACGTCCGCGCCCCAATTGGCGGCGACTTCTTTGATCATCGGGATCTGCTCGATCACGCCGGCCTCGTTGATGCCGAACGCGCCCTTCTTCGCCACATACGGCGCCGTGCAGCAGAAGATGCGCGGTTTGCTTGAGAGCTTCTGGAACGAGACCACCAGCTCCTTGTAGAGCTTGGGAAACTCCTTCTTCAGCGCCCAGTTCTCCGGCTTGGTGTCGTTGGTGCCGAGCATGATGACCACCACATCGGGATGGAACGCCAGCGCGTCCTTGTATTCCTTCTGGTTCCAGATGGTGTGCTTCTCGGCCTTGGCGATGCTGGCCCCGCTATGGCCAAAGTTCCGCACATCCCAGTCCGCCCCCAGCATGCGGTCAAGTTGATCCGGATAGGCCCACCCCGGCCCCGCGCCGACACCGTAGGTGATGCTGTCCCCCAGACAGGCCACGCGAATGGGCGGCTTGAGCGATGACACATCCACCGGCCCAGTAGGTCCGGCCGCGGCGGCAATACTGGCCGCGACGAGCACGAATAGAGTAACAAGGCGTTGAAAAGCAATCCGCATCATGAATCTTCCTCTCACTGGCAACTGGCAACCAACAACGTGCAACTACTCTTTGCTCCCCGGCTTGTCCTTCGGCTCGGGCTTGAGCTTGGGGGCTTCATCGGCCGTGCTGGGGCGCGTGGCATTACCGCTTCGGCCAAGTCGCTTGAGATCTTCCTCCAGCAGCCGTTTCTGCGTTTCGGCATCGTAGTCGTAGCGCCCGGGAACCTGCTGGCCGACCGGCGTCTTGAGATCGCGATGCACGGTGCCATGAGCAATCGCCAGCAGCGCTTGCACGCCGTCGTTGGTGTTGCGCATCGGGTCGCCGAACATCTCGTCCCAGCACTGCTTGGCCCAGCCAAACTGGTTATCGCCGTAGCCATCGTAGGCCAGGAGGATCAGCGCCTCGCTGGGCTTGGAATCATCATCCGTCGGCTTGCCATCGCGCACCCAGCACCAGGTCTTGCCGCCGTTCTCCTTCCAGTCCAGCCACAGCCGGCGCGAGCAGAGGAGGATCGCCTTCTTTCCGATCGCTGTTTTCTCCTCGGACAGCTTGTTCCACTTGTAGAAGATGGATTTGGGGCTGGCCGGGTCGGGCTCGGGGTAGTATTTGAAAAGACTGTTGAGGATCGACAGCGCATCCCACGTTCCGTGCAGCGATGGTTTGTCCTTCCAGCCGATGAAGAGGCCGCCGCTGAAGAGGAGCTTGCCGTCTTTGACCAGGCGCACGTCCTTGTCGATTCCGCCCTTCTGCTTGCCGATGAGGCTCTCGAGGTACTCGCGGTCGGGCGCCTGCACGTAGCGATCCTCGGGATTGACGATCCACGGCTCGGTGAGCAGCGTCGCGACCAGATCCTGCGCCCGCTCGATGGTATAAATGTCTTGCAGCCGCAGCCCGATGGCCCCGAACTTGGTGCGGATGAAGTGGAAATGACAGGCCATGTCGGCGACATTCTCGCCGTGGTGCATCAGTCCCCGGCCATCGATCATGGAGCTAATCACTGTCTCGGCCGCCTCTTTCCACGGGTCCGTCATCATCGCGGCCTTGACGGCCGGATCGATCTGCGGGTCGGCGTCGATCAGCTTCCTGAACGTGCCAAGCCAGGCGATGATGCGATGCCCCTGGTTGGTCGCCCCGGTTCCCGTCCAGACCGGCGTCTTCGAGGGCTTCCAGACGTTGGGGTCGGCGAAGTACCCGCGCCACCACGCCTCGAAACACTTGGGGTCGGACCCGATGTCGAAATACCACTGCCCCAGTTCGGTGAATTTGCCGTCCGGGCCCACCAGCCCATGCACCTTGGGCTGCTTGGGATCCGCTCGCACCACCGCCTTGGATTTCTTGACGCTGAAGTTCTCCGGCGGGTAGAGCGAGTAGATAAACTCGTGCGGTCCATTGCGCGGATCGTCCGCCGATGCCAGGGCAGGCCAGAACAACAGGAGCCCCAGGCCGCACACCATCGCACTACTGATCCGCTTCGATTGCATTCGCCGGTTCCTTTCGCTTCGCACTACAAATTGTCTCCGACTCACACACAGATACTTAGCCAGACGTCGCTGTTGATGACGCAGAAAACGATCGGCTACGGCAGCGGCGTCGCGGCGATGCCGTACATGCTCTTGGCGGGGGCGTTGTCGCCCAGTGTCACCGCGCCCGCCTGGGGGACCTCGCGCCGCCAGACGGTGAACGGGCGGTCGATGCTCTGGCCCGGGCCCTGGCCCAGTTGCAGGTGCGGCATGTCGGGTGGGCCTTCGTCCAGGCCGATCGCCAGCGGCGTTTGCACGAAGTCGCGCACCAGCCACTCGGGAGGCGTGGCGCTGGCCTGCAAAAAGACGTAGAGCGCCGCGGGTCGGGCGAGCGTCACGGTGATCTTCAAATCCGGCGTTTTCTTGTCGCTGTTGAAGGTCATGACGAGGTCCGCCCCCTTGAGCTCGGCCGGGATGCCGGAGGCATCGACGCCGTTCCACTCGTAGCAGCGGTCGACGTAGGCGGGGGCGTCTTCTTCCAGGCCGCGGTGGACGATGCGGTAGAAGTTGCCCGCGCCGCCCTCGAGATCGCGGAGATTGTCTTCGACTCGGGCGATCACGGCATTGCCGCCGGCGGGCGCGCCACCCACCACCCAGTCCGGTGTTCCCGGTTTCCCCTCTACAGCGACGATGCGCTGCACCTGGCCGTCGAGGGCCACATGCAGACCCTGGCCCTTGCTCATGCGTAATGCGGCGGCGGGCCGCGTCGTACTCCCCGCCGTACCGCGTGGCGCGGCGCTGCGCAGCAGGTCCACCTGGCCTTCGAAGACCAGCACGTCGGCGCGGCCGCTCCTGTCGACCCGCATCCCAAACTCCGTCCCCTGGTCGACGACCTGCGCGGCCGCCGATTCGACGGTGAATCCCTTACCGGTCGGGCCCACGCGCGCGGTGATCTGCCCTTCATCTGCCCGCATGCGCATCGGCGAGAGAAACTGGACCTTCGCCGAGCCAGTGAGCGTGACGATCACATCCGATCGCAGCGTCAGCCGGAGCGTCCCCGAGCGGATCGACAGGGGCTGCAGCCCAACATTCGCCCCGGTCGCCAATGCCGTCTGGCCTTCGCCCCAGACCACATCGCGCATCGCGGCCACCGTTCCCAGCATCTCGGGAACGGGTGGCCCATCACTGACGCGCCCGGGCCACAGCAGCATCGCCAGCCCCACCGACAGCAGCATCACCGCCGCCACGGCGAGGCGCCGCCAGCCAATGCGCCATCGCCTGGGCGGTGGTTCAATCTGCATGATCGTCGGAGCCGCGACCGGCTCTTCGGGCACCACCGCCGGCCCGGCCTGGCCGTGCCGCCACAACAGCAGCGCGTGCATCCGCGCCTGGTCGACGTATGCCTCCAGCGCCGCCGGATCGTCACGCAGCAACGGGCGCAGGCGCTGGACCTGCTCGGCAGTGGCCTTGCCCTCCAGCACCGCGTCGATAAGGTCTTCGATCTCGGGCGGATGCGACTCGCGATAGTGGCCGGCAGGCTGCGTGCTCATGGGCCTTCCTCTCTCGCTAAAGTCGTTTGGATGCACTCCATCAGCGCCTTGCGCACGCGGTAAAGCTCGGCCGCGACGGCATTGGGCGCTTTGCCCGCCTGCTGCGCGATCGTTTCAAGCGACTGGCCGTCCCGATACCGCGCATCGACCACCGTCCGGTGTCTTGGCGATAATTTGTTCAAGCACCCATCGAGCGCCTCAAGCTGTCGATCCATCCCCTCATCCCGCCGGCGAAATGCATCGCTGATCTGCTCGATCAAATCATCATCGAAGGTCAGCTTCTCCCGCGACCGCTTCTTGCGATACGCCATGACCTGAAAATGAGCGATCCGATAAGCCCACGGCATGAATGGCCGGGCCGGGTCATACTCGCCGGCCTTTTCCCACAAGACGGCGTTGGTTTCCTGAAGCACGTCCGCCGCACCGGCGCTGGTCCCCAGAAGCGCGCAGACATAGGCGTACAGATTACTCTGGGACGCGGTAAGCAGCCGCACCACTTCCGCCATCGCCTGGCGGGTTTCGTCGGAGCGGTCATCGGGCTTTGTCGGGTTCAATTCCGGCATGTCTCTCCTTATTTAGCCGATGATGGCGAAATATGACGAAAGTTTTGTCCCGGAGCAGCATAAACAGCCGGGCTGCCGCACGAATTGGCAGGGGCTACCCATGACAACTGTGTATATGTAATATTTCAATTCGACGGGCGTTTCAGCTTCAGAAACCTTACCATATCCATCATGCTGCGGAGGAACTCGGCGATGCGAATTTTGATGATCTGCCTGATGCTGGCTTCGGCGGTCTGTGCGCAGCCCGCGCCTCCCGCCGCCCAGCCCCGATCGGCCGACGCCACTCTGCGTCAGGCCGCCGGCCCAAAGCTGCTGATCGGCGCTGCCACTTCATCGCGGAGCCTGGACCGACCCGCGTTGGCGACCTTTATTTCTCAGCAGTTTGGGTGCCTCACGGCCGACAACGAGATGAAGCCCGACTCGCTGCAGCGAGTGAAAGGGACTTTCACTTTCGACAGGGCCGACCGGATCGTCGCCTTCGCCACGGCCAACAAGATGCAGATGATCGGGCACACGCTCTGCTGGCACCAGCAGACCCCCAAGTGGATGTTCCAGGATGACCAGGGGCAGGCGCTGCCGCGCGAGGCGGCGCTGGCGAACCTCAAAGCGCACATCGAGGGGGTCGTGAAGCATTTCAAAGGCAAGGTCAAGGGGTGGGACGTGGTGAACGAGGCGGTCAACGATGGGCCCAGGCCGGACCTTCGCGATACCCCGGCGCGGCGGGCGATTGGGGATGATTTTGTGCTCAAGGCTTTCGAGTTCGCCCATCAGGCCGACCCGGACGCCGAGCTTTATTACAACGACTACAACATCGAGACCGATTTCAAGCGCGAGCGGGCGCTGCGGTTGGTTCGCCAGATCAAAGCGGCGGGGTTGCGGATCGATGGCGTGGGGATTCAGGGCCACTGGTCGCTGGCGTCGCCCGGCACCGCGGAGATCGAGCGCGGCATTAAGGCCTATGTGGGCGAAGGCCTGAAGGTGATGATCACGGAGCTGGATGTCGATGTGTTACCCCGCGGCCGAGGCGGTGGCGCGGACCTCAACGCCACCGAACGGCAGGGCCAGGACCCCTACAAGGCGGGTTTGCCCGAAGACATGCAGCAGAAACTGGCGCAGCGGTACGGCGAACTATTCGGGCTGTTCGTCCGCTATCCCCAGATCACGCGGATCACGTTCTGGGGCACCAACGATGGCGACAGTTGGCTGAATGGCTTCCCGGTGCGCGGGCGCACCAATCATCCTTTGCTGTTCGACAGACAGTTACAGCCCAAGCCGGCGTTTAAGACCGCGATCGGCGCGCTGCAAGCCGCCAAACCCGCGGGCGGCGAGTCGAAATGAGAGTCTGCCAAACCCGGTTTGACTGGAGGATATGCATATGAACAACATGCGCACGAGGATGATGTTGATTGGATTGGTCCTGGGTGAGTGCTCGGCGCTGGCGCAGGGCGCGCCGGCGGTCCCGGCGGCCGCGGAGCCTCCGGCGGATGCCAGTCCATCGGTGCTCAATGCGCCGGGTCATTCATATCCCATGGTGGACTCGCGCGGCCGGGCGAGTTTTTGCATTACCGCACCCAACGCTCAGGCCGTCGTCGTCTCGATCGGCCGCCGAATCCCCCTTGCCAAAGACGCGAGCGGCCTATGGGTCGGAACATCGGAACCGCTGCCCGTTGGCTTCCACTATTACACCGTGCAAATTGACGGCGCGGCCTTCAATGACCCGGGCACTCAGAGTTTCTTCGGCGGCTCCAAGTGGATGTCGGCGATCGAGATTCCCGACCCCGCAGGCGATTATTATCAGGCGAAGGACGTGCCGCATGGCATCGTGCGCATTCATCCGTATCACTCGAAGATTCAAAATGCCGCCCGCAGGGCGTTCATCTACACGCCTCCCGGATATGACCGTTCCGATCAGCGATACCCGGTTCTGTACCTGCAACATGGCGCGGGCGAGGATGAAACCGGCTGGTCGAGCCAGGGGCGCGTGAACTTCATCATGGATAACCTGATCGCGAACGGAAAGGCCCGCCCGATGATCGTTGTGATGGAAAATGGCGGCGGCAGCGCTTTGTTTGCCCGAGGCAATCCAGGCCCTGCGACGCGCCCCTCCGGCGCTGCGACAACGACCGCTCCTACGACAGCGACGACGAGAGCTGCGACCCCACCGGCTCCGGGTCGTGGCGGGCCGGGGGCATTTAACAATCCCTTCGAGCAGATTCTGCTTGGCGAGGTGATTCCGATGATTGATGCGGAATACCGCACGATCGCCGACCGCGACCATCGCGCGATGGCGGGCTTATCGATGGGCGGTGGGCAGACGCTTTCGATCGGCCTGACCCACCTGGATGTTTTCTCAGCCCTGGGCGTCTTCTCAGGCTCTCGCGGAGTGTCCGATGTGAAGACTGCATACGGCGGCGTCTTGGCCGACGGCGGGGCGTTCAATCAAAAGGTTCGAGCGTTCTACCTTTCGGTAGGCACCACCGAAAACATGGAGGGCGCTCGCTCGTTTCATAAAGCCCTGGAAGCGCAGGGCATCAAACACACCTATTACGAATCCGAAGGCACGGCCCACGAATGGCAAACCTGGCGGCGCAGCTTTTATGGCTTCGCACCCCAGTTGTTCCAGGAATGAAACGGGTGACCCGCGGCTGTTGCTTCGTTACAATCACAGATGATCCCTGCACCCATTCAAGGAGAGATGACATCATGGCTCGGCTGAAATACTCCATGCTCGCTGCGCTCTGCGGGCTGCTGGCATTTGCCTTCATGACTCAGAACGCCGCCGCCGCTCAGGAACCACAACGCCCGCCTCGTGGCGCGATCGCGCTCAATCCCGACGACGTTCCGGCGTTCGATGATCCACCGGCCGGAATTATCGCCAAGCGCGACAACATTCCCCATGGCCAGCTCGAGATGGTGAGCTATGACTCCAAGTCGGTCGGAGCCACGCGCAAGATGCAGGTCTACACGCCGCCCGGATACTCAAAGGACCAGAAGTACCCCGTGCTGTACTTGCTGCACGGCATCGGCGGCGACGAGACCGAATGGCAGCGCTTCGCCTCGCCCAGTGTCCTGCTCGACAACCTGATTGCCGACGGCAAAGCCATCCCCATGATCGTGGTGATGCCCAACGGGCGGGCGCAGAAGAACGACCGCGCCGAGGGCGATGTTTTCAAGTCCGCTCCAGCGTTCGCCGCCTTCGAGCAGGATTTGCTCAAGGACGTGATTCCGACAATCGAGTCGCGGTACGCCGCGGCGGCCGATCGCGAGCACCGGGCACTGGCAGGCCTTTCGATGGGCGGCGGGCAATCCTTCAATTTCGGCCTCGCGCACCTCGATACTTTTGCCTGGATCGGCGCATTCTCCGCCGCGCCCAACACGAAGCCCGCGAAAGAACTCGTGCCGGACCCCGAAGCGGCAAAGGCCAAGCTCAAACTGCTCTTCATTTCATGCGGCAAGAAAGACGGCCTGATTCGAATCAGCCAGGGCGTTCACGCCTACCTGAAGGAGAACAAAGTGCCTCACATCTGGCACGTCGACGGCAACGCCCACGATCCGCCGCACTGGAAGAGCAGCCTTTATCACTTCGCACAGCGCATCTTCCGCTGATGGCGGCAGGCAGGGCGCGCATCGTTGCTTGAGAAGGTCACCGTTTGCTTTTGAATGAAACGAGGAACGATCCCATGTCGAAGGCCAGTCTTCTCCGGTGCTTAGTCTTAATGGCGATGAGCATGACGAGCCTGCTGCCGGCGGCCGAGCCGGCGGCGCGGCCCGCCGCCGACGCACCGCCCGCGACGATCGCCGCGCCGTTGCAGTGGAAATCCAGCGGTGTGTTGATCCCGCCGGTGTCCGATGCCACGCACACGCTGATCTCCGTGAAGGACCCCACGGTGGTCTACTTCGGCGACAAGTGGCACGTCTATGCAACCACCGCCAATGATCGAGGCAACTGGAGCATCGTGTATTTGAGCTTCAAAGACTGGTCCGAAGCGGCCAGCGCCAAGCCCTATTACATGGATGCCAATCCCAATCTGCGCGGCTACCACTGCGCGCCGCAGGTGTTTTACTTCCAGGCTCATAAGAAGTGGTATCTGATCTACCAGTCGCAGCACCCGCAATTCTCGACGACGGATGACATTTCCAAACCCGAGACCTGGAGCAAGCCGCAGGACTTCTTTGCCGGTAAACCGGCCGGGACGCCCAGGCTCTGGATCGACTACTGGATCATCTGCGACGACACGCACGCATATCTGTTCTTCACGGGCGATGACGGCAAATTCTACCGCAGCCGCACGAAGATCGAGGATTTCCCCAAGGGCATGAGCAACCCCGAGATCGCCCTGCAGGAATCGCGCGACATCCTTTTTGAAGCGAGCATGACGTACAGGATCAAAGGGACCGGCACCTATTTGACGCTGATCGAGGCGATGGGCCCGGACCGTTACTACCGGGCGTTCACATCGGACCGGCTGGATGGCAAATGGACGCCGCTGCCGGGCGCGGACACCTATCGCAAGCCCTTCGCGGGCATTAACAACGTCGTGTTCGAGCAGGGCGTCATTCCCTGGACGCGCGACATCAGCCACGGGGAACTGATTCGCGATGGATACGACCAAACGATGACGATCGACCTGAAGAATCTTCAGTTGCTGTACCAGGGGCGCGATCCGGCGATCAAAACGGGTTACGGTCAGTTGCCGTACCGCCTTGGGTTGCTGACGCTGATCCCGGCCGGGAAATGATTCTCCGGCCGGCTTCGCGCCATCACGCAGGTTCATCACTCATGAGATCCATGAAGAAACCCGCCATCTATCTTGTGGCTTTCATCTTGGCGTTCGTGCTCACGACCCCGCTGCGGGCGCAGCCGGTGGGCGACCCCGACCGCGCCAAGAACCCGGTTATCTGGGCCGACGTCCCCGACCTCGCGGCCATTCGCGTGGGTGACGCCTACTACATGAGCAGCACCACGATGCACATGAGTCCGGGACTTCCGATCATGAAGTCAATGGACCTGGTGAACTGGCAGATCGTCGGCTACGCCTACGCCACCCTCGCCGACAATGATGCGCTGAACTTGCGGAACGGAAAAAACGCCTACGGCGCGGGCTCCTGGGCCAGCAGCCTGCGTTTTCATGACGATACGTTTTTCGTCACCACATTCTCCAGCACGACCGGAAAGACGCACATCTACCGCACCAGGGACATCGAGAAAGGCCCATGGGTCGAAAATTCGTTTCGACCCGCGCTGCACGACCATTCACTGTTCTTCGACGACGATGGGCGCGTCTACATGGTTCACGGCGCCGGCAACTTGCGGCTGGTCGAGCTGAATAAAGACCTCACCGGCACGCTGGCGGGCGGGGTGAATCAGATCATCATCGCCAATGCGAGCCGGGTGGCGAGCCCGAATGTCGGCCTGCCCGCCGAGGGTTCGCAACTGCGAAAAATCAACGGAAAATACTACCTCTTCAATATCACCTGGCCCCGGGGCGGCATGCGCACGGCGATTGTGCATCGCGCTGACAAAATCACCGGCCCGTACGAAGGGCGCGTGGCCCTTCAGGACAAGGGCGTGGCCCAGGGGGGCCTCATCGACACGCCCAAAGGCGAGTGGTACGCCTATCTTTTCCGCGATTTCGGCGCGGTGGGCCGCGTTCCCTACCTCGTGCCGGTCAAATGGGAGGATGGCTGGCCGGTGCTGGGCGTCGACGGCAAAGCGCCGGACACGCTGAACCTTCCCGCGAGCAAAGGCCCGATTCCGGGCATCATCGCCTCGGATGAATTCGATCGTCGCCCGGGCGAAGCGGCGCTGCCGCTGGTCTGGCAATGGAACCACAACCCCGACAATGACAACTGGTCGCTCAGCCAGCGCCCCGGCTTCCTGCGGTTGACCACCGGCCGAGTGGACGGCGATTTCCTGTCGGCTCGAAACACGCTCACGCAGCGGATGTTCGGACCGCAATGCTCCGCCGCCGTCTGCATCGACGTGAGCAAGATGAAGGATGGCGACTTCGCCGGCCTGGGCGCATTGCAGAATCGCTACGGCCTGGTGGGAGTGAAGATGGCCGGGAATGCCAGGTCGATCGTTGCGGTCAGCGCCGAATCAGGTTCCCTGGTGGAGGTCGAGAGCGTGCCGCTGACCGGGGACATCGTCCACCTCAAGCTCGAATGCGACTTCGGGAACCGCGCCGACACGGCGCGCTTCTCCCACAGCTTGGATGGAAAGAAATGGACCGCGATCGGCAAACCGCTGCGGATGACCTACACCCTGCCGCACTTCATGGGCTACCGCTTCGCACTGTTCAACTATGCAACCAAAGCCGCGGGCGGCTCGGCGGATTTCGACTACTTCCGCGTGAGCGAGAAGATATCGGCCGCGAACTGATGTATTCTTCGCGATCCATGCGGCCGCCTTGCCGTAAAGCCGGAGCCGACACGTCTTCGCCCGCGGCCACAAAAAGCGGCCCCATCCCCTCCTCTTTAACTATCGCGCCATTTTGTTGACGAAGAATGCCTGCCATTCCTTGATGTGCGCTTCCATCGCGACCGCGGCGGTTTTGGGATCGCGCTGATCAAGTGCTTCCAGAATTCGATCGTGCTCGGCAAGGGCATTCTGCAAAACGTCCACCGTGGTCGCCATCTGGTTGAGGCCGCGGTGAATGAGGCGGTAACGATTGATGTCGGCCGCCAATCGGGGGCTGCCGGCGGCGCGGGCGATCGCGGCGTGGAATGTCTCGTCGAAATCCACCCAGCGCTGCTTCCACGCGGCATTTCGTTTTGCTTCGGCGAGCGCCTGGGCTTCGGCTCGGAGGCCGGCGAGGGTCGGTCGGTCAATTCGCAGGGCGGCCCGGCGGGCAGCTTCGGTTTCCAGAAGAATGCGCATATCGAAGATGTCCCGCACATCCTCGCGCGTCAATGCGGCAACGACCGCGCGACGGCGGCTCTCCTGATGCACCAAACCATCCTTGCCGAGCTGACGCAGGGCATCGTGGATGGGGGTTCGGCTGACGGACAGTTCGCGGGCCAGCGCGAGCTCGCTGACCACCGTGCCCGGCGCTAATCGGCCGGTGAGGATGGCGCTGAGGAGCTGGCCGTAAACTCGATCGGCCAGGCGGGCGCTGTCGGCGCGGCGGGCGGGTCGTTTCTTGAGTGGCGCGATGGGCATGGCGGAGGTCCGATTGCGGGCTGCTTGTGCCGGAAATTCTGCTTCAACACGTTCAACGCATGGGAGTACCTCAATGCAGTACACTCAAAACTGCATGCAGTTTAACGCGAGTGTCGTTTTGAGTCGCTGAAGCGGCTTTGCAAGCAACCAGGTGAAATTAAAATGTTCCAACGTCTTCGATGGTTGTCGGCCTGGACGATCGTGCTCGCCCTGCATGGCGCGGCGACGGCGGCGCCGCCGCTGGAGATCGTCACCGCGACCTATTTTGGAACCGAGGGGGAGAACGATCTTCAAGGGTCGGCCGCGGCGGCGGACGGATCGATCTACATTGTGGGCAATACCGGCGGGCCGGCCAAAGACATTCCCGGGGGAATCGCGGCCGCGACATTCGGATCACCTGCGAAGAATCCCCGGTGTGGTTGCGGGTTTGTGGCTCGCCTGTCAGCGGATGGGAAGCGAATACTGCAATATGCGCAGTTCGCTCCGGGAATCGCACTGTTAACGAGCGTCCAGGCGGCGGGGGAAGATGTGTATGTCGGCGGCTACGGATCGGAGGGCTTGGCTCCCGTCTTGAAAGATCGGCCCGGGCTGATTCGAGAGTTTCCTCTAACGCAGGAGATTCGAGCCCACGAACAGGAAGTCGCAGCCGGAAAAGAGGACAAGATCGCCGGTCGGCCAGGGCTGGGGCGGTATGGCGCTCCTTGCGTGATCCGAATGTCCGCGGATTTGCAAGCAATTCGCGGCGGCACTTACCTGGAAGGCTGGCAGCAGGTGTGGGATAAGAAGCGGGTTGCCAAGCCGGGCAAAGAGATGCTCGGTGGTTATCAGGAATATTTCTGGCAGCCGACCAGCCTTGCGGCTTTGAAGGATAATTCACTGCTGGTGTGCCACGATGGGGGATACTTCCGGCCGGTATCGGAGAAGGATAAAGAACTGGCGAAGGACAATCCCAAGCTGCTCGATCGCCTGACCTTCTACGATACCTGCGACTATGTCAGCAAGCTCTCGGCCGATCTGACCCGGCGCACGTGGGTGAAATCGATTTACACACCGCCGGTTGATCCCAAGGTCGCCATGACAGTCAAGGATGGCTGGCCTCTATCGCATTACAGCAGCCCGCGCACGCATCGAATGCGGCTGGACCGTGATGAGAATATTTATCTTTGCGGCTGGTCGGCATCCGCAACGAGCAAAGAGCCGTGGTGGGCGCCCTATCTTTACAAACTCAATGCAAAGAGCGGCGACGTGGTGTGGAAGGCTTATGAATATGACCCGATGTCGGGTGGCGGCAACCGCATGGGCGGGCAGGTCGCCGATACGGCGTGCGTCTCGCTGGCGATCGATGAGAATGGCAATGTGCTCAGCAGCCTGCTGGCCGATGGGGGAAACAGCGTGATGGAATGGAGCCCCAAGGCAGAGCGGCTGGGCGAAGCGTTTGAAGTGAAAACCAAGGGCGGCGGGTTTGGAGTCAAACTGGTGCATTGGTGGGGACAGATTCATCGCCTCGACGCAAAAACGCGGCAGGGATTGGGCGGCGCGAGGATCGGCGCTTGGGGCTGGGCGCACGATATTGCGAGCCTTCCGGGGAATTCGGTGCTGGCGTTTGGGCGGTATAACTGGAAGTTCGATTTCACGCCGGATGCGTGGTGGACCAAGAGTGAGGTGGAAAATCCGAACGCGTTTCTGCGCGTGTATGGGCCGGATTTCGGCCTGCGCTTCAGCACGGCGCTGCCGGGCGTTGTTCCTTTCGAGATGAGCCGGGCCGGTGCGAATCGATATCTTCTGGTAGGACGCGCGGAGCAGGGCGCAGCGCCGGTGAAAGACGCTATCTTTCCGAAATCGGCTGGGAAAACGGCGGGATATTTGATGATCGTTGATTATGTCGGCGACGGTGCCGCCGCGCCGGTGAAATGATTTCAGCGGACGACGGAAAGTGTGATGCAATGAAGGAAAATACCCGAATGAGAACGTCTCCTTTCAAATGGCTTGCGGTGATGTCAGCAGCGATTTGCGCCTGGGCGTGCCCGGCTGCATTTGCGGCCGATGCCGCGCCTGCGGCGGCGGAGCCGAAGTTCTGGAAGGAATCGCCGGATCAGGCCCAGGTTCTGGCGACCACGTTTATCGGCGGCAAAGGCCACGAGTGGCTGGTCGGCGGGGGATTCCAGGCGGATGGAACGATCGTACTGGTGGGGAATGTGGCCGGGCCGACGCTGGAGTTTTCCGTGCCGGTGGGGCTGATTGGAAATGACCTGCCGGCGCCGCCCGAGGCCGCGCGGGTTCCGGCGATGGAGAAGACCAAGGCCGGCGATCAGCAGAAACTGGATAAGGAAGGCAAGCCGGTCTGGGAGAAGCCCTCCTGGCGGCATGCGGGTGTGACGGGATTTGTTTTGCGATGCTCGGCTGACCTCAAGCAGGTGAAATCGGCGCATCGCCTGCCCTGGGCCAGCGGCGCGATCACCTCGGTCGCGATCGGCAAGGATGGCGGGATCTACATCGCCGGCCGGGCGGGGGACGGTATCGCGAACGTCGGCGGAGCCATCGAGGAATGGTCAGCAGGGGCTGGAGCGGATCGCAAGGACGGATCTTGCGATCATGCGTTTATCGCGCGGCTCGCGGCCGATGGTTCGAAAGTGGATTGGGCGCGGCATTCGCGCGGGCTGAGCGATGCGCCGCAGGTCGCACTGCAGGATGACGGCACTATTCGGTATTCGTCTCAAGCGGTATGGTCGCTCGATTCGGGCGGGAAACTGCTGAAGACCATCATCGTTCCCGGCGGTGTGAAAAAGACGACTTCGGTCAGTCCAACCGATGGCTCGATGATCGTGGCGGGCGAACATCACTGGCCCACCGGCCGCGAGCCTTGGCGCTGCCCGATCGTCAATGTGCATAACCCCGATGGGCAGTTGCGTTATCAACTTTACGATTGGGGCGGCCCGTATGTCGGCCTGGATAATCTGCGGCAGGTGTCGGATTCGGCAATTCGGTTCGTGACGCACGATCGCAGCGGCAATGTGCTGCTTTACGCCTGGTCGGATGGTGGCAACAGCGTGATGGTGGCGCAGCCGAATGACGTCCGCAGCGGGATCGGCCTGCGCGGGCTGGGGATGTCGACGGCCGGCGCGGGCGTGCTGAGCTGCGCTTACCTGATCCGACTGGAGCCGAAGGAATATCGCGCGACCGCGTGGACTCTGTGGCTGGGGATGAGCCAGCGCAATAAACCCAACAGTGTGTGGATTGACAATCTGGCGATCGGGGATGATGGCACGATCTGCATGGCGGGGCGGTCGGCGTGGGGTTTGTGGCAGACGCCCAACAAGCTCAGTGATGCGCCGCCGGAGGGGGAGTATATCGCGGTGTTGAATCGGGAACTCGACACGGTTCGATTCTGCTCTGTGATTCCCGGAGCGGGAGTGGCCGAGGTTTCGCACGACAAGGCGGGATGGGGCATCGGCACCGGAATAGTGGCCGGCCGGCGACGCGCGCTGTTTGTCGGCAGCGCGGCGGGAGGACAGAAGGAAGCGGAAGCGGCGGGCGCGAAAACTGAGACGCCCACAGTCAACGCGATGCAATCAAAATTCGGCGGCGGTTGGTCGGATGGCTATGTAGTGATGCTGGACCTTGGGCCGGTGGAGAATGGCGCGAAAGCCGGCGTCAAAGCTGAGGTTGCGGTAGCGGCCCCGGTTGTGGCGGCGGGCGGGCCGACATCGGCGAGTTTCGAGCGCGGGGCCACGGGCAAGAGCAAGAAGGCCGGGGCGGTGCCGGCCGATGGAACGGCGTTTTTGCTCGGCCCTGATGTGCCCAAGTGGGTCACGGTCGATGCTGAGTTTCGAGACCGCGGCGAAAAAAGGTGGCCGACATTTCTGTATGGAAAGCCGGTTGAGGGAACGCTGAAACTGGACAAAGGCGCTTTGCAGGGAACGTTCGTCGTGGCCTGCCCCACCGCCTGCCAGCCAAAGGGTGATCAATCGCGCCGAGTGCTCGGCGAATTATTCCAGGGCGAGCAGCCGCCGCAATTTCGCTTCACGCTCGAATCGCTGGGCAAGCTGCAGTCGCAGGATATCTCCGGCGTGGATCGCAAAGGCAAACCGCAGACGCGGACGATCGAATATTGTGAAGGCAAGGGGACCCTGGAACTGGGCGGGCGCAAGATCGCGGTAACACCTAAGATTACCTTCGGATTTGGCAAGGCGCAGGGGATCTATCGCGGGCCTGGAAAGATTGACCAGCCGGTGGATGCGATCCATTTGAACGCGTGGCTGACGATGAAGGCCGCCGACCTCGGGCTCAAGGCCATTGGGAACGGTGCGGAAATTGATATCCGCATCGGCGTCAGCGGAATCGCCCGGCCCGCCCAGGCCAATTGATTCGATTCCGACGGATGGAGAACTTCATGCAACGATTTATCTCAGTACGATCGTGGTTCCGTGGCGCAGTTCATGCGATGTGGATCGTCTGCAGTCTAGGGCCCTTGGCCTCAGCCGCCCCCGCGCAGCCCGGCGACGAGGCGCCCTGGCCGGCACCTGTTGCGGGCTTTGTGCCCCCCCAGGCGGGCGAGCATCCGCGCCTGCTTTTCCGCAAGACGGATCTACTTGAGCTTCGCAAGCGCGCCCAGACACCCGAGGGTCAGGCGATACTCAAGCGCCTGCGCGTGCTGTTGAATGGTGGAGACGGCCAGTCGATGCCAACCCTCTTCAATGCTTCGGGCAAGGCGTACGCCGGGAACAAGGCCGGCGCGGCCGATGATGCCGATACGAAAGACGCGAAGAACCCTTCGGTGAAGAATCCGGGCAAGAACGAAGAGCTACCGGCCGGAGCCTACACAATTGGCCACGCCGCGGGGTTTGGATTGCTCTATCAGCTCACTGGCGAGAAAAAGTATGCGGATCTGGGTCGCAAATGCTTTGAAAAAGCATTTGAGGGCGTGCGCGACCGCGATGACCGCTACAGCTTTCGCGTTCCCGGCGGCGCGCTTCGCTGCGGGCCGAGCATCGGGGCCTATGCGATCGGATTCGATCTCTGCTGCGAGGGCTGGGACGCGGATTTTCGCAGGAAGGTCACTGAGGCGTTCATCAACTACGATGAAGGACCGAATATGAGCCTGGCCTCGTGCGCGCTGGGTAAGCGGCAGAACCCCGGTTCGAATCACTGGGGCGCTGAAATCGGCGGTCCGGCGACGGTGCTGCTGGCGATCCGCGGCGAAGCGGGCGCGGATGACAAAAAGGTCGATGAGCTATTGGAGGGCAACGCCAAGTGCTTCATCCGCCTGTTGACCGAAGGATGGGGCGATCGCGGCTTTTTTGCCGAAGGTGATGGGCCGGGAACGATTTCATCCGACACGTCATTCATCCCCGCGCTGCAGGCGTGGCGCGTGGCCGGCGGTAAGGATTTCATTACGCCGCGTCCCAATGCCCAGTGGATGACGCTCAAATGGGTCATGGGCACGATCTGCGATGGCGCGGGCGATGGCAAATGGTCCTTTCCCATGCGGGGCACATACGGGCACAACGTCTACAGCCGAACCGGCATGAGCGGCAGCGGCACGTTCGCCCAGGGCTTCGGCGCGATCTCCGAGGAGAGCAAGCCCGCGCTCTTATGGCTCTACAATCACGCATTCTCGGCCAGCGACGCCAAGGCCGATTCGCCGTTTGATACGATCAATCTCTATCCGCATCGGGCGGTGCTAAGCTTCATCAACTGGCCGCTGGCGATGCGGGAAAAGAATCCATCCGAAATCCTCCCCCGCGCCGTCGAGGACAAGAAATTCGGTTTCTATATGTTTCGCAACCGCTGGAAGGATGCGGATGACATTGTCGTTACGGCCTTGCTCAAGGGGTCGAAGGGAAATTACAGCGTGCCGGGTGGGGAGATCATGGTGTATGGCCTGGGAAAGAAGACAACATTTCCCATCAAGTTGGCGGGGAATTCGACATTCTTCAAAGCCACCGCAAGCGGCGGCGTTTTCGCGACGTCGGCAGGATCGTTCGGCGTCGATTTCAGCGGCGCGAGCGGGGCCGAGGCGCTGCTGGTCCTCTCCGGGCCGGTTCAGGGCGCGGGGCGGAGCAAAGGAGACGTCCAGGTTGTCGCCGCGGGCAAAAACAATTTTACCATCATGACGCTCGGCAAAGGTCCGTCACCGCAGGCCAAAGCGGATGGGGAACGGCTTGTGATCGGCCAGCAGACGATTAGCGTGGAGCCTCAGGGGATCGTGTTCGGCAAGTGAACTGCAATATACCTAAAGAGATTAATGCCATGATCAACTCGTCAAAATTCATCGTTCAGTTGCGGCTTGGCGTCGTAATGGTGGCGCTCCAGTGCGCGTTTGTTGTGACGCGAGCGCTCGCGGTGGAATCGCCGGTGAAGCCCGACGCGGATAACGCGCAGTGGGCGGTCGTGCTTGAAGGCTTTTTCCCGGGTCAAACAAAGGGCGGCGAAATCAAACGCCTGAATTGCTACCTGGTGCGCAGTGGGGGCAAATGGGTCACCGGGTTGGGCACCGCGACCAATCAGGGCAGGGCGAATTGGAACACCGCCATGATGCTCATCGATCCGGCCAATGCGATTTACAAAGACGGCAAACTCACCGGCACGCTGGCCGTGACGCTGGTTCCGGACCCCTGGGTGCCCAAGGATCAAAAGACCCGCCAGGCAACCGTGACCCTTGATGCGGCTGTTAAATTGGAGCCCGGCGAGAAATCGTTCGCCACGCTCTCGGGCACCTGGAGCGCAACCATCGCCGGTGGCGACGAGGAACTGGCTGCGGCGAGTTTGCAGGCACAGGGAGCCGGAAAAATCAGCGGAACGATCGGCCTGACCCAGCCGCGCGACCTGGCCGATGTCTCCTATGATCTGGCGATCTACGACCTGATCCCGGGAAAGGCCAAGGATAATTTTCAGCGCCGGCGGGCGCTGTCGCTGGGTATTAAGGATGGCAAGCCCGTATCCGCGCGGCTCGGGCAGATGGACATGCGCCATAACGCGTACGACTACGAGACCATCGGCACACCTCAGGAAATGAAGGTCAATGCGGACCATCTGAGTACAACGGTTTCATTCTCGGCCGATACGCTCGATGGCCACCGGGCGAACTTCGCGCTCGCGCTGGAAGGCCGGCGCGTCTCGAACTTTGTCGCGGGGACCTACAAGGGGACGTATACGGGCGATGACGGCAAGCTCCATGAAATCAGTGGGTACTTCCGCGGCAACGTCAAGCCGGGCGCGTTTGAAAGCGCGACGGCTGTGGATGATCGACCCTGGTTCAAACCGGTGAAGGGATTCGTTCCGCCGCAAGCGGGCGAGCATCCACGCCTCTTTTTCGGCAAGTCGTACCTTCCGGAACTCCGCCGCCGCGCCGCCACCGATGATGGAAAACTGATCATCAAGCGCCTGCGGCAACTGCTCAACGGCGGCGATGGTGAATCGATGCCAACTGTCTTCAACCCCGCCAAACTGGCCTACGAGAAGAATGGCTTCAAGGCCGCGCCCGGCGCTTACTCCATTTCCACGGCAGCCGGATTCGGTTTCCTCTATCAGCTCAGTGGCGACAAGAAATATGCCGAACTGGCGCGGCAGTGTGTGGAAAAGGCATTCGCCGGCCAAAGGGACTTCGATGACCGCTACGCCTGGGTCGCTCCCGGTGGCGAATTGCGCGCCGGCCCGAGCATCGCCTGGACGGCCGTGGCTTACGACTTGTGCTACGACGGTTGGGATGAGGCATTCCGCACCCAAGTCGCCAAAGCCATCCAGAACTATGCCGATACGCGCGGCGGCGAGTGGAACAATCCCGAGGCGATCACGCTGCGTGAGATGGTCTTCCAGCCTCGCCAGGGACCGGGTTCGAATCACTATGGCGCGGTGGTAGGCGGATGCGGGCTGGCGGTGCTGGCCATCAAAGACGATCCCGGCACGGATTCAGAATTGCTCGGCCGCTATGCTGCCGTGGTGGAGCGCGGCGTCGTGCGGAGTATCTCGGCCGGGTGGGGCGATGGCGGCTATTACAAGGAGGGGTGGGGCGCGAGCCAGGTCGGCACACAGGGCGGCTTGCTCTGCTTCCTCCAGGCGCTCAAGATCGGGGCAGGACATGACTATTTGAATGTGGACCGGACCAATGCATCGTATGTCACGATGGTGCCGCGCGGGCTGATGTTGATCGGTCCGCCCGCGATCTATCCTTACCGCTCCAACATGGGCGGGACGTATGGGTCGTTCGACTGGTACAAAGAGCGCGCCGGGTTCTCGCACGGCGGGCATTTTGCGGAGGGCTTTGGCGCGATCGCGGACAAATACAAGCCGGGGTTACTGTGGATTTTCAATCACACTGTCGAGCCGGTTGCGGCGACGAGGACTTTTGACACCACCAGCCTTTATCCCCACCGGCCGATGCTGGCCCTGATCAATTGGCCCACTTTCAGCGGGATTCAAGAGCAAAACCCGGCCCAGGCGATGCCGAAAGTCACGCGCGATCACCTTTATGAATACTCCGTCTTTCGCAATCGCTGGCAGGATCAAAACGACATCGTCACGACGGCATTGATCAATGTCCCCGATGGCACGCGCCCGCGAGGGGTGATGGTCTGGGGCCTGGGACAGCGCCTGGAGCTGGGCGAGCCCCCGAAGAACGCGGCCGTCAAACATTTCGAGGCCGGCGCGGATGGGTCGGGCACGATCTGCACCGGCAACTGGGCGATGGCGGTGGATTACAGCGCGGCATCGGGCGCGGATGCATTGGTCATCATCGCGGGCACGCCCCGGAAGGGCGATCCGGGCGGGGATAAGGTGAAAGTCAAAATGACTGTATTGGCGATCGGCGAAACGAGTCTGACTGTGTTGAGTCTCAGCGCCGCCGGCAAACACCCCGAGCCGCGCCTGGAAGGCAGTAAGCTGATCGTCGGTGGGCAGACGGTGACCTATGCTGATGGGAAGTTGACTTTGGGCACCTTCCAGAGCCAGAAGTAAATCGTATTTGAGTAACTGTTGAATGAGTAAATTGATCAGGAGCGCGTCGTGGTGAAACCAATGTCTTTCCTCGCCTGTCTATTCGTGGCGGCCATGGCTGCGCCGTTGCGGGCCGAGCCAGCGCCTGCGAAGCATCCCTTCATTCTCTGGACTAAAGAACAAGCAACCGCGACTCGCCAGCGCGTTGAATCCCAGCCCTGGGCGAAAGAACAGTACGCGAAGCTGCTTCAGGAAAAAGGGCTTGGCCAGCCGTTTCGCAATCTGTTTCGCTACACGGTCATGGGAGACAAGGCCGCCGGCGAAGTCGAAAAGAAATACCTGCTCAAGTTCATCGGCACGCATCCTGACCGCCCGCCCACCAAACAGGATCAGGACAATCGGCATTACGACAATTACCTGGATGCGCTGCGCTATGATGCGCTTTACGATGAGCTCTCACCCGAGCAGCGCAAGCAGATCGAAGACACCTTCCGCGTCTATATCGACTTTCAGCTCCATCTCGACAAGTTCAATTACGCCAAGACGACCTGGCTTCCGAACATGCAGTGGCCGCGCCCGATGGCGGCGCACTTGATGGCGTTGGCTTTGGGTGATGAGGCGGTCATTGGCGATGTCTTTAGCTCTAAAGGCGGCTGGAAGTGGTATCTCGATGACTACGTCTCCGATGGCGCACGGTCGCTCTATAACGAGGAATTCGGCAAGCAGTATGCAATGATCGGCCAGATGCTCATCTGGTGTCGCGGGCTGGATCATATTGGGTTGGCGAAGTATGGATTTGATTACACCGGGGCGCGGGGTGGATCGATGCGCGGATATCTCGAAGGATTGGTCCAACTCGGTTTTCCGCGCATGGAAATCCCCGGCGGAATGCCGCATTATCCGAAGCTCACCATGGGCGATGCCCGCGGCACATACCTGCCCCAGGCCCCGCCCTATCTTACGCAGCACGCACTGGTAAATGGATTTGTCGCCAGCGGCGGGGGCGGCAATGAGCTCTGGAGCGCTGCCAACATGAATGGCCGGGATCATCAGTCCACAAAGGTGGAGAAACTGCGCGAACCGCAGTGGTTTGAACTGGCCCATGCCAAGTGGCCCGATGCGCATTTCGACTATTTCCTGGCCCAGATGCGCAGGCCCGGCGAGGAGAAGTACACGCCGACGCTGTTCTGGGGACTTGAGCCGGTTGATCCGAAGAAGGTCACCGCGCCGACGGCCCCGTCCTACGTCGCTCAGGAGCGCGGCTTCGCGATGTTGCGCGCGGAGGAATCTCCCGCCTATTGGGAAAGTCCCGCGCCAGCGGTCGCGATGCAGTTCGCCGATTACTACGTCCATTACACGCACGACTGTTTCTCGCTCCTTGGGTTCCATGCCTATAACCGACCGATCTACATCAATCGCGGCATTTCCAGTGGATATGCGGGGGATGATCCATGGACCGACAGCGTTCGAGGCCACGCAGGCGTGGTCGTCGATCACCAGCAGGCCCGGCCTGTTGGCGCGGGCATCGCCATGGGAAATGTGGCGCTGTCGGCCGAGTATCTCGATAACCCGCCGGCACGTTTCGCCTCGGACCCTTCAGCGAAATTCGTCCTCTGCCGCGCCCGCAACATCTACGAAGGCGTCGTCCAGACGCGCGGCCTGATGCTCACGCGCGATTATCTGGTCGATATCTTCCGCCTCACCAGCGACAAGCCCCACAACTATGAATGGCAGGTGCATGCCCTGGGCGCTGCTCAGCCCGATGCCCGGGACGACTGGCAGCCGACAACGGATCTCGATAATGGCGCGCTCTATAAGGGTCTGACCGGCCCCCCCAAAATGCTGGCGCTGCTCGAAGCGCAGCCGACGCGCTGGGATCTGACTGAAGTCAAAAGACGCGCGCCCGGCGATCGGCCATTGTCCTTCGTCGCGCTTCAAACCTGCGCACTGCCCGACGTGAGCAGGAGCGTCCTTGGAAAAGCCTGGTATGACCGCAACATCGGTGTTCGCATCAGTCTTCTGGGCGAGTCGGGAACCGTCTCCTACTTCGGCAAGACGCCCGAATATCATCCCGCTGGCCGGCAGGAAGCTAGCAAGAGCGAAAAATCAGCCCTCCCCAATGAAGTCGGCGGCGTCACGCTTATTGCCCAGCGCAACAAGCCCTCAACCACCTTCACCGCGCTGCATGAGCCCTTCGAAGCCGGCGCGTGGCGCGTCAAGGATTTTCGCCCGATTCAGGAAACCGAAGAGGGAGTCGCCGTCGCAGTGATCGGCAAGGACGGAAGCGGAATCGATGACCGCGCGATGCTCGGCCTGGCCGCCGATCGCGCCAAAGTCATCACCCTTTCCGGCGATGGCGAGAGCTTCACCTTCACCGACCGCGCCTGGCTCCGCATCGGCCGCGACCAGATCACAGCCAGCGGCGATCTCCGCGCGGCGAGCGTTCGCGTTGCCGGCAAACCCAAACTCATTCTGAACGGCAAGCAAGTCCCCGCCGACATCAATGATGGCATACTTCGCTTTGGAAACTGATGATCAAACGAAAATCATTCAACTTCGCCGCCATGTTTGCGCTGCACTGCATCGTCGCGCTGCACGCTGCCTCAGCCGGTGCCGCAGTCTTTCAGTATGCCGTTCCTGCCAAAACCGTCGATGGGAAAGAGGCCACCGCTTTCCTCTGGGTTCCTCCCCAGGCCGATCGAATTCGCGGCGTTTTCATCGGCGGGCTGACGTTGATGGAGGAACATTTCTCCCAGGATCCGATCGTTCGCCAGGCCTGCGCCGCCGAAAAACTCGCGATCGTCTACCTCTCGCCTTCGATCGATTCAGTTTTCGACTACAAGGGCAAAAACTCGGCCGATCTCCTGCAGAAAGCGTTGACGGATCTCGCCGCCGCATCGGGATACCGGGAAATCGCCGTCGCTCCGCTCTTCCCCTACGGCCACTCCGTCGGCACGCTATTCGCCAGCCATGTCGTTTGCTGGAAACCGGATCGCTGCTTTGGCGCGCTGCTGTTCAAGGGCGGCATCAGCATTCCCGCCAATGATCCGGCCGCCTCGCTCGCCGGCGTGCCGATCCTCGCCATCAAGGGGCAGTTCGAGGAATTCGGTCCGGGCCCCAGCGGCGTGCTGCGCGATTTTGAAGATCGCGAGGCGGCCTGGAAGGGCATGCGCGATGCGATCCTCAAACTGCGCGAGAAGGACGATCATCACCTGGTCAGTCTGCTCGTCGAGCCCGGCGCATCTCACTTCGCCTGGTCGCCGAGCGTCGCTCCGTTGGTGGCGAGTTTCATTCGCGAAGCAGCGCAGCGGCGCATTCCCGATTGGCCTGAGGATGCGAATGAACCCGTGCGCTGCCGCCCCATCGATCCCGCCAGCGGCGCGCTGACCGATGCGCAAATCGGACAGCCCGCCGCGCCCGCCGCCGCCTGCGCCGATTTCAAAGGCGAGCCGAAGCACGCATTCTGGCACCTGAGCCTCGACCTCGCTCGCGCCAGCGACCTATTTCATCGCAACATGCTCGATAAGAAGCCGCAGTTCGTCGCCTTCACCAATCCAGCGACCGGCAAGCCGATGTCCGTCGGCCATGATCTCCGATTGAAAATGGCAGCCAACTGGACCGGCCCCGATTCCTTCAAAGTGGCCAGAACATTTCTCGATCGCGCGCCCGACAAATATCCCAAAGCCGATGCACCTGTCGGCCACGCCGCTGGCCCGATCCACTTTCGTGCCTTCGGCGGCGACATCGAGCAGACTGCCGCGGATACGTTTCGAATCTCCCTGACCGGCCGCGGCCGCTTGCGCGCGGACATCCTCGCCTACCACGATGGTGACGACAGCTATCGCCACGCCGAACAGCAGGGCCGCATCACGCTGCCCGAGCGCTTGACCAAAGGAACAAAGCAAACCATCACCTTTCCCGCGCCTGGAGTATTGCAGATCGGTGGTACGCCGCTGCCGCTCACCGCGACCAGCGATGCGGGCTTGAAAGTCCGCTATTACGTCCTCAGCGGTCCCGCGATGATTGATGGTGAAACGCTCAAGTTGGCCGAAGTTCCCGCGCGAGCCGTTTTCCCCATCACCGTAACCGTCGTCGCGTATCAGTATGGCAGCGCGGTCGAACCTATGGTGCAGTCGGCCGAGCCGATGCCCCAAACCGTGCTGATTCGCAGATAATTCGCCCGCTCTGTTTTCCGCCGGATCCCCTGCAAAGGAATGATGTCATGCATCGATATCAACTGATTCTCGCCGGCTTGCTCGGTTTCATTCTCTGCAACGCCTCGCGCGCGGAAGACGCCATCCTCCATGCCAACATCGAGCGCACCGATGCCAACCTCTTCATTCCCGGCGGCGTGAAAGTCATCCGCGGCGTTCTCATCAACCCCGCCGACAAAAGCGTCGGCCCGGGAACTGTCTGGGGCGAATGCTGCCGCCACTGGGGCATGGCGCATCTCGGCCTCATGCTGGAAAATGTCGACAAGCGCAACAACCGCCCCAACACGCTCCGGAAAGTCATCGAAGCATCTCTCAAAGAATTCGCCGAAAAATCCGGCCACCCCGAGCTTATCAATGCCCCCTTCCTCTTCGGCGGCATGAGCAAAGGCGGCGGCTGGTCCGCCGAACTCGGTCAGGGCTACGCCTCGCGCACCATCGCTTTCAACAACGTCTGCGGCTGGGTCGGCAAACCCGATGCGAATCTGTCCATGCCGGCCGTCATCGTCATCGGCGGCATCCCCGACGGCTTCAAGATGCTCGATGCGATCCCCACCCAATACGAACCCGCCCGCAAGAAGGGCGCGCTTTGGGGCCTTGCGATACAGTGGGGCAACGCCCACAACTACGGCAACGCTAATTCACTGGCCTTTCCATTTTTGGACGCGATCATCGCCGCCCGAATTCCCGCCAACGCAAAACCTTTCGATGGCCCCGTTCGCCTGGCAGACATCGATCCGAAAGCCGGCTGGCTCGGCGATCGCACGACATGGGAATCCAACAACGCCACCATCGCGCCATACGCGGACTATCGCGGCGAGAAAGAGCTCGCGTCCTGGCTGCCCAATCGCTACACCGCGCACGTTTGGAGGTCATTTGTCTCCAAAGATCCACCCGTGCAACTCGGCGCAGCGACTCAGGACGGCAAACTCGCCCTGCCCGTATTCAAGCCGACCGAAAAGCGCTTTCTCCTAGTCCCCAAAGGCGCGCCGTTGAAACTGTCGGCCCAGATGCGCCCGGATGCGAAGGTGCGGAAAGTCGCATTTTACGACGGCGACATATTGCTGGGTGAAAAAGCCGATGCGCCGTTTGAATTGCTATGGCAGCGGATTCCTCCGGGGCCGCGATCGATATTCATCGAATACACTAGGCCCGATGGCTCGATCTGCTTCTCCAACCCGGCGCTGATTGTCGGCCTGCCGTAGCTGGCGAACTTGCCATCCAAGCGATGAGATCGCGCACGAGAGTCGCTTAATTGGAGATTTCTAGAATCCGCCTCAAGCCACTTTCTTCGCCGGCCCGGTGATGAACGGCTTGATCTTCTCGACGATCGCATCGAAGGTCTTGGGATCGCCGATGGCGAGTTCCGAGAGCATCTTGCGGTTGAGGACGACGCCCGCGGCGATGGCGGCGGGAATGAAGCGGTTGTATTGCAGGCCGCGCTCTTTGAGGGCGGCGTTGAGGCGCATCACCCAGAGGCGGCGGTAGTTCCGCTTGTTCTGGCGGCGATCGCGGTAGGCGTATTTGCCGGCCTTGAGCGTGAACTCCAGGGCGACGCGGTAGAGCGTTCCCGGCCCACCGGTCATTCCCTTGGCTTCGTTGAGAACGCGTTTACGTTTGCGGGCGTGTACTACGCCACCTTTGGTGCGAGGCATGACTCGATCCTTTCAAATAAGCCAGGGGCACGGTTCCCGGGAAGAGAATTTCAACCACGAATTTCACGAATGCACACCAATAATATGAGGAGAAGAACTCCTTGTTTTTATTCGTGCTGATTCGTGTCGATTCGTGGTTCAATCTTCGGCCACCCGGAGGGCTTGGCTGCATCGGCGGCCGATGCTTGGGTCTTCCCGCGAATAAAGCGGGCTTAGTTTTATGCGGGCGGAACGGCCGCACCGCATTTGGGCAGGCTGAAAGCCCGCACCACAAAAGATGCAGGCTGGAAAGCCCGCACCACAATAACAAACTTTACTTGGCGGCTGCCGCTGCGGGAGCGGCGGCGGCTTTCCTTACCGCGGCGGCGCGGAGGGCTCGGCGGGCGGCGACCTGGGCCGGACGGACGCCTTTGAGACCCATCCACTTGCGGATAGTGATCGCGTGCGTTTCCGACATGACCGAGGCGCGGCGGAGCTTGCGGGTGCGCTTGGAGGAGCGCGACGAGCGCAAGTGGGAAGTATAACTGTGGTTATGCTTCACCTTGCCGGTCGCCGAGACCCGGAAGCGCTTCTTCATCGACTTGTTCGGTTTATACTTATAGCCCATGGGCAGCTTTCCTGGCTGAAAAAGAACCCCCTCGTTCTGCGAGGGGGGGAGGATAGTACACCGGTCGGATTCACGTTGCAAGGCTTGCTCAACTGGACAAGCCACCATGAGTTGACGACACTTCGGCCCGCTTATGGAACTTGCCGCGATCGATCCATCTCGAACTGGCCCATTCATCCTGGCGGGGGGGCTGGTGGGCCTGTTCGCCTGCTCGCGAATCCTGTCGGGAACCTTCGTCAGGCCCGGAGGCTCGCCGGGGGGGCGGGCGGTGGGTCTTTTTATCCCGATCGCGGTGTCGGCGGTGACGGCAATGCTGCTGGGCCGGCCGGAAATCGCGGTGGGGATTGTATTTGGCAGCAGTGTCGGGGCAATGACGACGGTGATCGGTTTCGCGGCCCTGGCCAACCCGATCGGCGGCGGGCCGATGCGCTGGCGGCGGGTCTGGTGCTTTCCGCTGGCGGCGGCCCTGATCGCCCTGGTGGCGGGGTTCAAGGGTCTTTTCCACTGGCGGGATGCGATTGCACTGTTTCTGGAGGGAATTGTGGTGCTGAGCTTATGGCGGGAAGTGCCGGTGAGGCGGGTGGCGGCCGTTTCGGGGGAGCAGAGTGATTCAACTGGGGCTGGCGAGGCGGCGGGCGATGGGACGGGTGGGGCGACGGGCGATGCGTCGGGTGGGTCGGCGGGCGGGGCGGCGGGGGTGAAAAGCGATGAGCAAACGGGGTATGGGCCGGTGCTGGATTATCGATCGGCCGGGGCGGTGGCGGCGCGGAAGCCGTTTTTTGAGCCGCTGACGGAGGCGACACCGGCGCTGGAGGAGCAGGCCGGGGCTGCGCCTGCTGCAACGGCGGGGCGCGAAGTTGCGGCTGAATCGGGCGGGTCATCCGATGGCGGGCGCGAGGGTTTTGTGATGATCCTGGAACTGGTGCTGGCGCTGGCGGCGCTGGTGCTGGCCTCGTGGGCGGTGACCACGGGGACCGTGGCGGTGGGAATCAAACTGCGGAATTTCTCGACGGCGGGGCTGGCCGCCTCCATCGTAAGTCTGGCGCTGGTGATGCCGATGACCTACGGGGCGTGGACGCGCTCATCGGGCGGGCGCTCGTGGGAGCCGATGACGACGCAAGTGGGGGTGGTGCTGCTGAATTTCTGCCTGCTGTTGCCGGCGCTGATCATGATCCCGTATCTGGCGGCCGGGCCTGCGCCGTTTTTGTCGACCTGGGCGGGCGATGCGCTGGCGTATGGTGAGGGTCTGGCCAAGCCGCTCATTTTCCCGGCCGCGTTCTGGCGGATCGATAATGTGATTCTGATTGTCGCGGGTGTTTTGATGCTGCCGGTTTCGGCCGGGAAATGGAAACTGGGGCGCGAAGAGGGGATGGCGCTGATCGCGGGGTACTTCTTCTATCTCACGTCGATTTTGCTGGCGGCGGGGAAGCTGTAGGAGAGGGTAGAAGGTTGAGGGTAGAGGATTGACGGCGGAGAATGGAGATTAATTTATTTTCTTCCGATGCAATGTAAAATCATGCGAGAACGATTCGCTGCCGCGCTGGAAAATCAGGTGGAGTCTGGCATCGGATTCATCATTCCAGACCCAGTAGGTGTTGTCGTTGTCATCGTAGACGGTGTAGTAGGAGGGATAGTAGGCGGGTTCATCGTACATCCAGTAGCGCGGGCCGCCGTAGTAGTAGCGGCGCGGGCCGCCGTAGGCGAAGCCGAAGCCGAAACCAACCGATGGGCCCGAGCGGTAGACCCCGCGCATGGGCGGGAGGATCAGGCGGATGAAGGAGTCGGGGGCGATGGTCTGGCTGCGGAGGGGGTGGGATTGGCCGCCGGGGGCGATGATGTAGGACTGGTCGCCGGCGATGCGGATGGGGGCCTTGGTGGGGTTGTGGATGTGGAGGATGAGGCGATCTTCGTAGGAGCGGAGGCGGTATTCGAGGGGGGCGAGATTGAGCGTTTCCCAATTGGGCCCGATATGGCGGGCCAAATCGGGTGGCTGGACGAGATCGTATTCGTATTTGGCGCAGCCGGTGAGGAGGAGGGGGAGGATGAGGAGGAGGCGGGTCATGGTTCGTTATTATAGGTGGGTAAGTTGCGGGAGGGATGTCCATGGTCAATTGTCCATTGTCAATTGTAGATGATGGGGGGGTGGTTGTTTTTCAGGGGAATGCCGATAGGGAGGAGACGATGGGCGCGCGATCTAAATCACTGATTCAACTGTCGCCGGCCGCGGGTGATCTGGATTCAGCGAGTACGCCATCGGGCGAGGCGCGTCTGGTCGTGGACGGGGAGCATTTTCGGAAGATCGTGGTGGAGGGGATTTGTGCGGCCAGGGTGAGCGTGGATATCGCGACGGCCGACTTCAAGGCGATGCTGGTGCCGCGGGCTTCGGTGACGGGCTCGGGAGCAGGGGCGGGCAGATCGTGGCGGCGGAAGGCGGATTCGATCGTGGCGATTTTTCGGAAACTGGCGGACAAAGGTGTGGAGATTCGGCTTATGCATGCGGGGGTGCCCAGCGCGGCGGCTTTGATGGAATTACGGAAGGCGCTGCCGGAGAATTTGATCATTCGCAGGTGTCCGCGGCTGCATGCCAAGACGGTGATTATCGATGCGCGGGCGATGTACCTGGGGAGCGCGAATTTGACGGGGGCGGGCCTGGGGGCCAAGGCGGATGGGCGGCGGAATTTCGAGTGGGGGGTGTGGACGGACTCGGCCGGGATGATCGAGGGGGTGCTGGATCAGTTTAACGCGCTGTGGGAGGGGCAGCGGTGCAGGGGGTGCAAGCGGCGGGAGGTTTGTCCGGTGCCGTTGGAGGAGCCGGGTTCCATGTCAAATGGCAAATGTCAAAAGTCAAATGTGGAAGCGAGAAGTTAGGAAATAGAAGTTAGAAGTTAGAAGTTGGAAGTGAGAAGAAAGGCGTGTGGGGCGGTTTTTATGGAGGGGCGACTTGCACGGGCGGGACGCCCGTGTCACGGGGAGTACATGCGGGGCAGGGCAATCGCATGTAACTCCTATCGCATCGATTTCGGATTGTGGATTGCGGATTGCGGATTGAAAACCGCATTTCAATCCGCAATCCGCAATCCGAAATCCGCAATTGCTGCCCATCTCATGCCATATGCGATTGCCCTGACATGGGCGGCAAATTGCGGGGGGTGTAGAATTCAATTGCCTTCGCCCGATAATACCTCTTAGGCCCATTCCCCAAACCCCGATTCAATTTCGATCAATGCTGATTTCATCCTTCGTCCTTCTTCCTTCATCCTTCCCGTAACCCATGTCTAACGTTCTGGATCAATCCGAGGTCGATGCACTGTTGGCGGCGGTGGATTCTGGGTCGGTGGGCAGCGGGGGCGGTTCGGGCGGGGACGGCGGACGCGGGGAGGGTTCGGGGGCGACACAGGTTTTCTCGCGGCAGGGCAAGCCGACCGCGATGGATGTGCACGTTTATGACTTCAAGCGGCCTGAGCGGGTCTCCAAGGACCAGATGCGGGCGCTGGAGGCGCTACACGAGGGGTTTGGGCGGAATTTCGGAGCGGCTTTGTCGGGGTATCTGCGGACGATCATTGAAGTCAATGTCGCCAACATCGAGCAGTTGACGTATTCGGAATTCATCCACTCACTGCCGAACCCGACTTGCTTCAATTTGCTGAAAGCGGAGCAGTTGGAGGGGCAATTGTGTCTGGAGATTTCGCCACTGATCATTTATCCGATCATCGACCGGCTATTGGGGGGATCCAACGCGGATTTGTTCATTCCGCAGCGGCCGCTGACCCAGATCGAGCAGCGGCTGGTGCAGCGAATCACGGATCGGGCCACCCATCATCTTTCGGAGGCCTGGAGCAACCTGACGCCGGTGACGTTCAAAGTGGATGATTTTGAATCCAACCCGCAGCTCGTGCAGATTGTGCCGCCGAATGAGACGGTGGTGGTGGTGGGGTTCGAATTGAAGATGGGCAACCGCGCCGGCACGATGAGCCTGTGCATTCCGTACAACGTGATCGAGCCAATCATGGGGGTATTGGCGGCGCAGAACTGGTTCAGCTACCAGAAGAAGAGCGGGCAGGAAGATCAGCAGCGAAAGCTGACCACGAGCCTGAACAACGCACCGGTGGAGGTGCGGGCATTCCTGGCGCAGACGACGATCTCGGTGAATGAACTGCTGAATTTGCAGGTGGGGGACATCATTACCACCGAGAAGGATCAGTCGGCCGCCGTCCTGCTTCAGGTGGAAGGCAAGAGCAAGTTCCTGGGGACGGTGGGGCAGTTCAAGGGGAATCGCGCGATTCAGATCACGCGGAAATGCCAGCAGCCGGATCCCTCGGCGGAGCGGCATAAGGCGAAGTAGGGGGTTGGGCGGTGTACAATCCTTCAAGATAGTTGAAGGGTAATTGTTTACCGCCTCTCCCGCACCTTTTCCATCGGGCGGCGTAGATACTCCTGGCATGGAGGCCGATCCCACCCATTTCCCGTCGCCCATTTGTCCTGGTTGTGCCCGGCGTGATCGCCGGATCGCCGAATTAGAA
>JBBRTW010000010.1:0-37148 GCA_038244055.1 Tepidisphaerales bacterium
ACCTCGATCACATCCGCCGAGGCCTGAAATATCCGCCGGGCGGCCGCCAGATCATCGGCCGATGCGTTTTTTCCCGGTGCGATCGCCACCATCCCCTCCCCCACCAGCATCGGCGTGTTCGGCATCGCCCGCACCACCCGCCAGGCCTTCCCGCCCCCCAGATGTTTCTCGATCGACCCCGAGCGCACCCCGGCCGCGATGGAGATCACCAGCGCTGAAGGATCCAGCGCCGCCCCGATCCCGGCCAATACCTCGGCCATCTGATACGGCTTGACCGACAGCAGCAGCGCCTTGGCCTGCCGCGCTGCCTCGGCATTCTCGCTCGTCACCGCCACCTTCAAATCCTTCGCAAATACCTCCCGCCGCGCCGCGCTGACATCGGCCGCGATCACCTGTCCCGGCGCGCAGGCTCCGCTCTTCAAAAGCCCGCGCAAAATCGCCTCGGCCATCTGCCCGGCACCGATAATTCCCAACTCATATTGCATCCGGGCGAGTGTAGCAGGAATGGTGCGCCGATTCACCGACACCCGCTTTACTCCCTCCTCTGTACTCGGGAGAGCCACCTTACTCCCTCTCCTGTACTCGGGAGAGGGCGGGGGTGAGGGCTTCGCGCATTTCGCTGTCCGGCACAAATCTCTATGAGCACTCAATCAAATGCAGCCGGGTCAAATCACTTCATCGGCTTATACACCAGCAATCGCAACGAATTCAGCACCACCACCACAGTCGATCCCTCATGAAATAGCACCGCCATCCCCAGGTATGCATACCCCAGCGCCGCCAGCGGCGCTAGCACCGCGATCGTCCCCAGCGCGATGACCAGGTTCTGCTTGATGATCTTCCGCGAAAACCGCGACAGCCCGATCGCATCCGGCAGTTTGGCCAGATCATCGGCCATCAGCGCCACATCCGCCGTCTCGATGGCCACATCCGTCCCCGCGCCGCCCATGGCGATGCCGACCGTCGCCGTCGCCAGCGCCGGGGCATCGTTGACGCCATCTCCAACCATCGCGATATAGCCATATTTATCGCGGAGGGTCTTGATCAGGTTGAGCTTGTCCTCGGGGAGCAGGCCGCCATGAAATTCGTCGATATGCACCTCTTTGGCGATGGCGGCCGCGACGGTCGCATTGTCGCCCGTGAGCATGATCGTGCGCTTCAGGCCCAGGCGTTTGAGGCGATCGATACTCTCGGCCGCATTTTCGCGCGGGCGATCGGCCAGTGCGATCACGCCCGCCGCGCGGCCATCGACGGCGATCGCAACGGTCGTCTTGCCTTGCCCGCCCAGTCGCGCGACCGCGCTCCGAGCCTCTTCGAGACCGTTGCCCGAATCGCCCTGGCCGGCGGTCTTGCCATTACCATTCGACCCAGCCGGCGCTTCCAGCATCGACAAATGCCCCGCCATCACGCGCTTTCCATTCACGCGCCCGATCATCCCTTTGGCGGGAATCTGCTCCAGATCCTCGGCCGTCCATTTCGGACATTCGCGGGCATCCGATTCGCCCACAATCGCCTTGGCCAGTGGATGGCTGCTGCCGCGCTCTACGGCCGCCGCCAGCGCCAGGAGTTCGGCTTCGGGCATGCCATTGAACGTCACAACATCCGTAATCTCTGGCCGCCCGCGCGTCAGAGTCCCCGTCTTATCGAACGCCACCGCGCTCACCCGCCCGAGATTCTCCAGATGCGCCCCGCCTTTGACGAGCACGCCAAGCTTGGCCGCCCGCGCGATGCCGCTCAGCACCGCCGCCGGCGTTCCAATCGCCAGGGCGCAGGGTGAAGCGGCCGTCAAAAATGCCATAGACCGGTAAAGCCACACGCCCCATTCGCCACTCTGATTGAACAGCCGCAAAATGAGCGGCATCAGCATCACCACCAGCGTCCCCAGCAGCACCAGCGGCACATATTTCTTCTCCACCTTCTCGGCGAACACCTGCGTCGGCGACTTGGTCGTCTGCGCCTCGTTCACCATCTTCACGATCTTGGCCAGCGTGCTGTCCCCCGCCAGCTTGGTCACGCCCGCCAGCAGCAGGCCCTCGCCATTGATCGTCCCCGCGAAGACCGGCTCGCCCACGACTTTTTCCACGGGCACCGATTCACCCGTGATGGGCGATTGATCGACGGCGGATGCCCCCGCCAAAACTTTCGCATCCGCCGGCACGCGCTCGAAGGGGCGAATGACGATCTTGTCGTTGAGCTTCAGATCATCTACGCGCACCAAACGATCGTGCCCCTCGGCATCGCGCAGGGTCGCCGTATCGGGTGCGAGCTTGGCCAGCGCCGCGATCGCCCGCCGGGCCCGATCCATCGCCATTTCTTCCCCCGCCCCGCCGAGGGCGAAGAGAAACAGCAGCAATGCGCCTTCCTCGAAATGCCCCAGTGAAGCCGCGCCGAACGCGGCCGCGAACATCAGCACGTCGATATCGAACTTGAACTGCCGCAGGATCGCCAGCGTGTCCAGGAACGTGTGCCAGCCACAGAGCAGGAACGCTCCGATCACCAGCGGCAGACGCAGCCCCTGCGGGCCGTGCAGCACATGGGTCAGGAATGCCCCCACCAGCATCAGGCCCCCAACCAGCGCCATGGCGAGCTGCCGGTGCTCCCGCGCCCGGAGGATCAGGCGCGTCAGGCCACTCGGCTTGGATTCCACGGCCGCCGTCGCCGGGCCGACGATCTTCAACCCCAGTTGATCCAGCTTCCGCACCAGTTCCGGAAGGGCGCATTGCGAGCGGTCGAACTCCACGCGCAGGGTGCGCGATGCGAACGAGGCGCTGGCCGTCACCCCCGGCAGCTTGGAAAGCGCCGATTCGATCGTCTGCTCGCTCTTGGGTGAAACCATCCCCTGCACCGACAGCACCAGTTCCGCCCGATTGCCGCGCACGCACACGCCCGATTCGCGCAGATCGCGCAGAAGATCGGTCAACGTCACCTGCCTTGGGTCGTAATCCAACTCGAGCGTGGCCAGTTCATCCGTGCCATCGCGGAGGATTTGAATGTCATGCACCCCAGGAGACCGCGATAACCGCTCCCGCGCGCAGGCCACACATGCCTCGGCCCGGCCGGTATCCCCTTTGCACATCGATGGTAGTTCTAAACGCTGCGTTGCCATTGTTGCCTATCTTATCCAGTGGTTGTCGTACTCGTCGGCGATTTTCCGGGGATTGTTGCAGAAAGGCCAAGTGAGATGGAGACTCAGCCAACCAATCGCACTTGCCGTGTCCGCTTTGTCCGGGTTAGCATCGCCCCATGAGGAAAATTCCCTGGCTTTTGCCTTCGCTGCTCCCCGGCCTGCTGCTACTGGCCGGCGGCTGTTCCAGTTTCGACGGCGCTTATGAAAAGGCGATGAAAGAGCCTATACCGGCCGGCAGCGTCGAAGGGCCGTGGCAAGGGACATGGAAGAGCGAGAACGGCCACGGCGGCGACCGCCTCCGCGCTATCGTCAGCAAAACCGGCCCGCAAAAGTATCACATCTGGTTCCGCGCCAAATTCTGGGCGATTTTCGAGGCCAGCCAGGAAGTCGATTTCACCGCCGCCAATGATTCAACCCCCGTCAAAGCCAGCGGCGATGAAGACCTCGGATCGCTGGCCGGCGGCATCTACCATTACGATGCGCTCATCACTCCAGCAGCCCTCGATGCAACCTACCAATCCAAGTACGACCACGGCGAGTTCCACCTGAAACGAGAACCCACCCCGTGACACGGGCGTCCCGCCCGTGCGAACCACCCCACATTTATTACCGTCCAAGTGACTCGCGCGTCCCGCCCGTGCGAACCACCCCACATTTATTACCGTCCAAGTGACACGCGCGTCTCGCCCGTGCGATTTGCCCTCCAATTGATACCGTCCAAGTGACCCGCGCGCCCCGCCCATGCGTACCACCCTCCATTTGATACCATTCAAGTGACACGGGCGTCCCGCCCGTGCGAACCACCCTCCAATTGATACCGTCCAAGTGACACCGGCGTCCCGCCCGTGCGAACCACCCCACATTTATTACCGTCCAAGTGACACGCGCGTCCCGCCCGTGCGAGTCGCCCTCCAATTGATACCGTCAAGATTTCGCGCGGACGACGCCCCGCGAATCCCAACCCGCCGACATCGATTCCGATTCGCTGAGCCGAGTTCGGTGCGCCTTGAGCAGATCGCTGCGCGTGACGATGCCCACCAGTTGCCGGCTCGCCCGCGATAGCACCGGCAGGCGGCCGATGTCGTGCCGCACCATGTGGTCCGCCGCATCGCGCAGGGTGAGGTCTTCATAGACAAAACTCGGCGCTCGCCGGATCAACTCGCCGACCAGTGTCTGATCGGATGTTTCGGTATCCAGCAGATTGCGCCGGGTCAATACGCCCACCAGCACCCCGGCCGTATCGAGAACCGGAAAACCCTGGTGGGTCGTCCCGGCCGCGCGGCTCGCGATCCAGTGGCGAACGTTCTGGAGCGTATCGATCGTTTTCAGCGTGATCACGCCCGGGCTCATCACGCTGCGGACCAGGATTTGATCGAGGAAGTCGGCCGCATATTCCGCGGGAACGCGCACGCCGCGCCGGGCGATCTTCTCGGTCATGATCGAATGCCGCATGGTCAGGCAGGAGACGAGATACGCCGCCGCGCAGCCCCCCAGCAGCGGCAGCAAGCCGATCGGCTGCAGCGTGGTCTCAAAGGCGAAAACCGCGCTGGCGAGAAGCGCCCGCGATGCGCCGGCGAACATGGCCGCCATTCCCACCAGCGCCGCCAGGCGGGGATCGAGATGCGCGCCGGGGATCAGGTACGCCGCGCCCGCGCCGAGAACGGCACCGATGCCGCCGCCGATGGTGAAGAGCGGCGCGAGCGTTCCGCCCGATGTTCCGCTGCCCAGCGAGATCGACCAGGAGATGAATTTGAGGATGACAAACAGGAGGATCGACCCCACCGCGACCTCGTGATGCGAGACAAACCCCGCGATGTTGTCGTAACCCACCCCCATCGTCCGCGGTGCGAAGTAGCCGACGATGCCCACCGCCAGCCCGCCGATGGCCGGCCACCACATCCAGTGGATCGGCAGGTGATCGAAGGCATCTTCGATGGCGTAGACCGCGCGGGTGACGATCGTCGCGAAGAGGCCCATGATCGCGCCGATGAGGATGTAGATCGACATCGCCGCGCCGCTCTGCGGCTCGAGCAGCGGCATCGCGAACATCGGAAATGGATCGCCGAAGGCCATGCGCGTCGCTGCCGCCGCCGCCGCGGCCAGCGCCACCGGGATGATCGACCGCGCCCGGTATTCGAATAACAGCAACTCCACCGCCAGCAGAACGGCCGACACCGGGCTGCCGAATGTGGCCGCCATTCCCGCGGCCGCGCCGGCCGCCAGGAGCGTCTTCCGCTCGGCGGCGGTGGTGCGGATGATCTGCCCGATGAACGAGCCCATCGCCCCGCCCGTGGCGATGATCGGGCCCTCCGCCCCGAAGGGCCCGCCCGTGCCGATGGCGATCGCGGCCGAGATGGGCTTGAGAAGCGTCATCCGCGCCGGCACCCGGCTTTGGTTGAGAAGCACCTGCTCCATCGCCTCCGGGATGCCATGCCCGCGAATCGCCTTCGATCCGTAACGGGCCATGATCCCGACAATCACACCCCCGATCACCGGGATGAAGATCACCCACGCGCCGAGTCGTTGTGTCGAAGGCTGGGCCGGTCCCGATGAAAATCGGCCATAGAACGCGAGATTGGTCACAATGGCGATGAGGTGCTGCAGCAGTTGCGCGACGCCTCCCGCGATGATCGCCAGCGCGATCGCCAGGATGCAGATATAGACCACCCGCCCATCGACCAGCGCCGCCCGGGTCGGAACCTCCGCCTGCTCCAGCATCGGCCCCATGGAGATGGACACGGGCAGGCCATCGGTGGTGGAGGCGCGTTCAACTTCATGTTCCATTGCGAGGCTTCTTTCCTTGTGCTGACTGCGGTTTTGCTGCGGTTTGCGATTCGAAGAACATTTCGGCCTGCTGCGTCGATAGCCCGGCCAATTCCACCAGTTGATCCAGCAGCCCGGCCAGTTGGATACGGTCCGATTCGGGCATCCTGGAGAAGCCATCGATCAAGCCTTCCTGGGCCGCTTTGGGCGACTTGCGGAGGATTGCCAGGCCCGCCGGTGTGGCGGAAAGCTCGAGGCGACGGGCATCGCCGGCCGAGCGCCTGCGGGAAACCAGGCCCTGCTGAACCAGCCGCGCCGCGACGACCGACACCGAGCTCTGGTGCGTCAGGGTCTGATCGGCCAGTTCGTTGACCGACAATCCCCGATTCCTGCTGGCCGCGAGTTTCTGAAGCACGAAAAGCTGAGCGCCGCTCAAGCCCGTGCGGCTTTGCGCGGCTCGCGAGGAGATGCGCAGCGCCTGGACGATCCTTCGGAAATGATCGAGCACGCGCTGTGCCGGAGCCGTTGCGCGGCGCGGGCCGGTTCGTGATTTGGATTGTTCAGGCGGGTTCATTGTTCAAAACGTATGGTATCCCATATAATTCGGCCGGATCATATCGTCCGCCCGCGCAAAGCGAAAGAGGGCAATGTTTGTTACCATTCGCAGATCGTGAAACGGCTGACAGGAAAATCATCCCGATTCGCACAATGCCTGCTGGCCCTTGCCGCGGCGTTCTGGACCGCCGCCGCGCCGGCGGATGTGCTCGATGACATCGGCTACACCGCGCTGGCGGCGCGCATCTCCCTCTCCGGCGGCGGCGGGGGCGGAATTCCGGTCGCCCAGGTCGAAGGGCTGCCGGCCGGCTCATCCGCTTACGCGCCCGATCTCACCGCGCCGGCTTTGGCGGGCAAGACGTTCACGCTCATGTCCGGCAATTCTGGAGTCAGTCCGCACGCCGGGCTGGTGGCCGGGTCGTACTATGGCTCGGGCAGCCCGGGCAGGGGGGTGACGAAGATTTCGCTCTACTCCTCCAACGGGCTGTTCGACAACGTCCTGAAAGTCGGGCAGACCACGCAAGCGCCGGCGGCCATTTCGGGGATGGTGGTGAACAACAGTTGGGTCGCCAGTTATGCTAAAGAGGCCAACAACATCGATGCCGTGCGGCGCTTCGATGACCAGATCAACCGCGATGATCTGCTGGCCTTCACCGCCGTGGACAACACGCCCACCACCGGTTTCCCCAAGCTTCTGGCCAGCAGTTACAACACGATGACGGTCGGGAATCTCACCGGCTCGGCCGGGCCGGTGCTGTTCGATGGGGTTTCGCGGATCAAGCCGGATATCGCGGTCAATACCGGGCAGACCAGCGTGTCCTGTGCGCTGGCGGCCGGTTCGGGGGCGCTGCTGCGCTCGCAAGCCGGCCGGCATCATCTGGGGGCGAGCGAACTGGCGATCAAGACGATCATGATGGCCGGCGCGCAGCGCGGCGCAAGCTGGAAGCGCGGCGGGCCAAGCGGGAAGGACAACGCCACCGCGCCGCTGGATTTTCAACAGGGGGCCGGCCTGCTCCGCGTCGACCGCGCCAACGATATCCTCCTGGCCGGCCAGCAATCCGTTGAAGCCGCGATCCGCCCGGCGGCCGGCTGGGATTACGCCCGCGTGGCCCGCACGAGCAATGACGCGGCCTATCAATTCCATCTCAGTCAGGCGGTTCCCGAATGGTCCGCCATCCTCGGCTGGAACCGCACCATCGCCGGCCTGCATAACGGAAAATACGACTCGACCCCGAACCTCGCCGATTTCGCGCTCTCCCTCCTGCAACTCCGCCGCGGCCGCTATCGCGATTATTTCACCTGCGATGCCCCGGGCGGAAATGTGGAATCGCTGACCCTGACCAATCTGCCGGCCGGGGATTACGAGATGGTGCTGGAGGCGAATGTGCGCTCCTATTACGCCCTGGCGTGGTACGCCGGAACCGATTCCGCCGGCGGCGTCGCGGCCGCCGTTCCCATGGTCGCGCGGGCGAGCGTGGACTCATCGCCGATGGAGATGACGGGGCAGGGTTTGACTGTGATGAGTGTCCCCGAGCCGCCGTTATTACTGATGGGGATTCCGATATTTGCACTGTTCTGCTACTGGCGTCCGGAGCGGGGGAAATGATCGGGTGGGATGCGCCCCTATGCTGGGTGGCATGGGTAAGGCTCTAAGGCCTTACCCGTGTGAAGCTCCCAGCGCCCTCATCGCATCATAAAACATAACGCTATAAGACACGGGTAATGGAGTACCATTACCCATGCCACCCAGAGGAATGTCAGACTCACTGCGCTTTCACGCCTCGATAACAAACACAAACCCCAAACGTCAGCGCATGCTGCTCGACATTCGAAAACCCCGCCCCCCGCATCATCGCCGTCATCTGCTCCCGGCCAATGAAAGTGTTCACGCTTTCGGGGAGATATTTGTAAGCCCCGGTCTTGTCGCCGCTGATCATCGTGGCGGTAACGGGCAACACCTTGCGGAAGTAGAAATTGTAAAGCCCCCGCAGGATGCGATTGGTCGGCAGTGAGAACTCGAGGATAATCAGCCGCCCGCCCGGCCGAAGCACGCTATGGAATTCGCGAATCGCGGCTGCGGGATCGGAGACATTGCGGATGCCGAAGGCGATGGAAACAACATCGCAGCAGGCATCGGGCAGGGGGAGGGCGAGTGCGTCGCCGTTGATAAAGGGGATTCGATGTTGTCTTTCGGCGGCGAGCAATCGAGCGCGTTCGAGATCGCACGGAAAAAAAGGTTCGCCCGCTTTGCGATAGGCGATCGGCAGCATCTGAAACGTGAAGTCGATTCCGGTCACCTGGCCGACATCGGGGGATTCGAGCCGACGATGAGCAATGACGCGCTCCATCATCAGTTTGTTGTAGAATGCGAGCGTCAAATCCCCCGTCCCACACGCCACATCCACCACAACATCCGTCGGTTTAAGCTCCGCCAGCTTCACCGCCTTCCTCCGCCAGCTCTGATCCATCCACAAACTATGCAGCCGATTATTCAAATCGTAACTCGGCGCGATGGCCGCAAACATCTTCTGCACGCGCTGCCGCTTGTCCGTGGCGGTATGCGGGCTGACCAGAAGCTGGTCGTTCCAGACCGAATCGCGCGCCGGGCCGCCGTGGGCCGGTGTCGGCGCACCGGTAGGCGCTTCGGCGGATGGCGGGGGCGGCGTCGATGGCGGCGGTGGCGAAATCGGAGTCATGAGCGGGGGGATTATAGGGGAATCCTTGTTCGATATCGCGGGTCGTGCTAGGTTGGATTCGTGTTTGAGTCGAACGGAGGCGGCGCAGGCCGATAGTATGGACGTGGAACCTCAATCAGAAGAGCCTTCGCCGAAGCCCCCCGCGCCGCCATTGCCCTATTCGGATGTTCCGATGGCGGACCGAGGTGAAAGTTCTGAAAGTTCCGGGGAGGGCACCGTCGGCGCGGGTGAAACTCCCGGGGTGCCATGCCCTGACGAGCCGCCAACGGACGTCCCTTCGCCAACTCGCTCAATCGGATCGTCTGGGCATGCCCCCACCGCGCCAACCTCCCCTCCCACCGCGATGATCGAGTATGCGCCGCCCGCGACTCCGATTCCGTCGGGCACCGTCCCTGGCAGTTCGCTACCCGCACTCACCCCGCCCGCACCGCCCGATTCATTGCGGATGCGCGTATTGAGCATCCTCATCCTTGCCCTCGTCGCCTGTGCCGCCGTCGCCCACGGCTGGCGCGCCGGCCGGGTTTTCGTGCCCACCGATGCGCTCAAGCTGGCCGCGCCATGGAAAGCGCCGACTCAGGAATATATCGCCAAAAACGAGCAGCTTCTCGATCAGACCGTGCAGTTCGTGCCTTGGATGAACTACACGATCGAGCGCTACAAAGAAAAGCAGATTCCCCTCTGGAATCCCTACGCGGGCATCGGCCAGCCGTTCCTCGCCAACGGACAGTCGGCCGTGTTCTATCCGACGGTCCTGCTGCATTACTGGATGCCGGAGACATGGAGTTGGACTCTCAGTGCGGCGTTGCGCCTGTTCGTCGCCGGGCTGGGCCTGTGGGTGCTGGTCGGCCGATATGGATTGCGCGGCGGGCCGAGGCTGCTGGCGGGGATCGCGTTCATGATCTGCGGTTTCAACATCGTCTGGCTGAACCATCCGCAGATGAATGTGATGCCGCTCCTGCCATGGGCGGTGCTTGTGGTCGAGTTGCTGCTCGAGCGCGTAACGCTCCTGCGAATCATCGCCGGCTCGATCGTCTTCGCCCTGCAATTTCTCGGCGGACATCCGGCCACCAGCGTTCACCTCTTGCTCACCTGCGGGCTGGTCGCGATAGGGCGGTTGATCTGGCCGGTGGGAACTGGATTGCGCGTGGGCATATCGCGTTGGCTCGGCGGCATCCTGAGCGCTGCGCTGGTGATCGTTCTTGGCTTCGCCCTGTCCGCCGTGCAATGGCTGCCGCTCATTGAATACGCCCAGCATTCCGGTGCGAAGATCGTCCGCGAGGATCGCCTCGCCGAGCAGCGCGAGAAGATCGCCTCCGCCCAGGGCGCGATGGGCAAAGTCATGGCCGAGGTGCGCATGATGGATGCGCGGCACCTCGTCGGGTTGCTCTTCCCCTACGCCAACGGCTATGCCCCCGATGGAATTTCCCCCTTCGAGGCCATGCGCCAGGGGACTCATCTTCCCAATACCAACGAACTGGCGGCCGGCTTCGTGGGGACCATTCCACTCCTGCTGGCGGGCCTGGGCCTGCTCGGTTTCAGGCGGCGCGGCAGCGTAAAACTGTGGTTCATCGTCGCATTGATCGCCGGCGCGATCGCCATCAAATTCCCCGGGATCGAAGATGGCGTCCGCCAGGTGCCCGCATTGAATGTCGCACAGAACGCGCGGCTCCTGGGCGTGGTGGCCATGGCCCTGGCGATTTTCGCGGGATTCGGCTTACAGTCCTTGATGCAGCGAGTCGCCGAAGGCGGCGCGGTCGCGCGCCTGGGGCGAAATCTGAAATGGGCGGCCATCATCGTCGCCAGTCTGGCGATCATCGCCGCGGCGACGACTTTCTTCCTCAAAGGATGGATCATCCGCACAGGCTATGAGCGCGCCGATGCGACTTACGACAAGGTCGCCCAGCATGAGAATTCCAAGGAAGTCATGCATCGGCAGGTCGATCGGGTCTATCCCGAGTTGCTTCTAACCAGCGCCCGGCTCCTCATCCCTGCCGCGATGTTGGCGGGGGCATGGCTCCTGTTGCGGCGGGCCCAGCGAGCGCGCGACCAGGCGGGGCAGGGGGAGCAGTTGAAATCGATCGCGCTTTCGCCCTGGCCATGGCTTGGCCTGGCGGCCGTCGATCTGCTCGCCTTCGCGATTCCCTACAATCCCGGGGCCGGCGCTGAGACCTATCCCGATCGCATCTCAACGACAACCCCCGCCATTCAGAAACTGCATGAACTGCCCCCGTACCGATTGGCCGGCACCTATCGAACGCTGATGCCCGAACTGGGCACCGCCTTCGGCCTGGCCGACCTCCGCTCCTACGATGCCCTCGCGCCCGAGCGCTATTATCTTTGGTGGGATCACGAAGGCATCGGCGATCTTCCCCCTGCCGCCCAAGGCTATCTCTCGCGCCTGGAAACCTACGATAAGCCGGCCTGGAAGCTCCTGAATTTTGGCTATCTCATCACCGGCTCCCGCCATCGCCGCCCGCCGGAAAATGAGTGGAAACTGGTCAATGAATCCGAGCTGATCAATGAATCCGAAGATGCCGCCATCTATCAGGCCGTCAACATTCGCCCCCGCGCCTGGATCGCCGGCAAAGCTGAAGTGATGAATACAGTGGATGAAGTGCTCGATCGCGTCGCCAAGATGGATTTCAATCCCGATCAGCTCGTGCTGCTGGATGGCGATGTGCCGGCCAAGGTGGTGGCGAGTTCCATCGTTGCCACCCAGGCGCGGGTGGATTTCATCGCGCCAAAAAAGCCCGAGGATGATCGCCCCGAGGTCGTGCGGATGCGCGTGACGGGGGCGGGCGGCGGCTGGCTGGTGCTGGCCGATAGTTTCACGCCGGGTTGGACGGCGACGATCGTCAATGAATCCACCGGGGTGGGCCGGGATGAAACGATCTACCCGGCCTACGGCGCGCTGCGGGCCATTCCCCTCGCCAATACGGATCGAGGCGCCGCTTACATCGTCGAATTGCGCTATCGGCCGATGGGCTGGCGCGTCGGCGTGATGACCTCCGCGTTGGCGGGCGCGGTGCGGGTGTTGTTGATCGGCGCGGCCATATTCGGGCGGGTCTGGCCGCGCCGGAGCGTTTTGAATGAAGGTGTTTCATGAAGGATTTGATCTGGATCAATGGCGAGATTATTCCGCTTTCCGAGGCGCGGGTGGGGGTGGAGGATCGCGGGTTTCAATTCGCCGATGGCGTGTATGAGGTCATTCGGCTTTACGACGGTCGCCCTTACACGCTGGATGGGCATCTTAATCGGCTGGATCGATCGGCCGGCGAGCTGCGAATTGATGTGCCGCTCGCGCGGCCCAAACTGCGCGGCGAAATCCTGCGCCTGATCGCGCAGACCGGCGTGGGCGAAGGGATGATCTATCTGCAACTGACGCGCGGCGTATCGCCGCGAAATCACCTGTTCCCCGTGCCCGGCCTGGTTCGTCCAACACTTTTATTTTACACGCGGACGCTCCCCACGCTGGCGGCCATCGGCCAGGGCCCGGCCGTCAAATTGCATACCCACCCCGATGACCGCTGGCGCCGCTGCTGGGTCAAATCGACCGCGCTGCTGGCCAACGTGCTGGCCAAAAACGCCGCCGTCGACGCCGGTGCCGACGAGGCCGTCTTCGTCGATGAAGGCTACGTCAGCGAATGCTCGGCCAGCAATCTGATCGCGGTCATCCGCGGCAAAATGGTGACCCATCCGGTCGGCCCCAAGGTGCTCCCCGGAATCACCCGCGCGGAATTGATGGAGTGCGCCCGCCAACTCGATATCGCCGTCGAAGAGCGGCCAATGACCATCGATGAAGCCAAGGAAGCCGATGAAGTGTTCATCACCAGCACGACCCGGGAAATCTCGCCAGTCTCGCACTGGGACGGGAATCCATTGCCCGGCCAGGTTCACGGACCGGTGACCACGCGGCTGCATCGGGCGCTGCGGGAGCGGATTGCGGTGGATGTTGGGCAGAAGGGTTGAATCAGATGATGCCGACACGTTCCTACGATCCCAAACGAGATATTTCGAGCGCATTCCTCGACCGTGTGGGAGACTGGATCGACAGAGGTGGCGAAGTGCTTATCGTTTTGCGGTATCTATGTGCCGCCGGAGCAAAAGATTTCACGCTTTGCGGGTCACGGGCAGAGTTGAAAGCATTGGTTGATTGGGCAGCGGTCGGCACCGATATTGAAGTATTTCGGGACCGCCAATTGCCATTGCGTGGTAAGGTCAGCGACCAGTTCATCGCTACGATCTTGGATGCTATTCCGCTAGGCGAGGAATACCTCGTGGTGACGCTCGAAAAGCATTCAGGTCGGCCGGTGAGCAGGATTAGCCTATTCGGCAACGATCGAAAAGACCTTGTCGATTCCATCAGGGAGTTGATGGGACAAGAGGTGGCGTGTGGTGTTTGCCCAAATTTTATCGTCGCTGATCATGAGGGTCTGATTTCGGCAGCGAAGGGTGGCATTGACGGTCCGCGCTAACGTTCTGGCTTCACATCCGCGACTCCCTCTCCAACTCATCGAAATCCTCATCCCCCGCCTTGATATCGTTCAGCAGATCCACGAAATCCGCATCATCGAGCTCATACCACTCCGGCACCGCCCCCACCGCCAGCCCCCGGCGCGCGGCGAGTTTCTCAATCACCTGACGCTTCAAGTCCGGATCGAGGATTTCGCGAATGCGGATCATCCCCCGATTGTACGCCGATTTTCCGCGACATCCCATTTCAAAATGGTTAGACTTTCCTGCGATGCAACTTTCGCCCGGCGAAATGCGTCCAATCGGTTGTACGGGCCGGCGGAAGATTCGGCCCGTTGTGCGATGCACCCATTGAGCGATGGCCCGCCGAGGTGCGGGCTCGAAACCAATTCACTCCAGGAGCGCCCATGACCGCGCGATTTTCCAGTCTGCTGTCGATCCTCGCCCTTAGCCTGATCTCGCATGTCGCCAGTGCGGATGTCGGCCCCGGCCCGCGTCCGCGCCCGCCGATTCGCCCGCCGGTCGTGCGCGATGACGCGAAGGTGAATGTCTACATCGCCGATGGCAACAGCATTCGTTTGCGCATCCCGGCCAAGATGCTCAATGTCCCCGCCGTCCCCAAGCCGGCCGATGCCCCGCGCTCCGAAGCCCTGCCGACCATCATCATCGGCACCGCCCTGGCGGCCGCCATCACCCTCGGCGGAATGCGCCTGGTCTCGCGCCGGCGCGTCTCGGGGCGCATGCTTGCGCTCGTACTCGGCGCGGGTGTCGCGGTCGTTGCGGCCAGCACCGCATGGGCTAACAAAGCGCCCCCCTTCATCGAACGCCCCATCAAGCCCGAACCCGCCAAGCCCGAACCCGCCAAGGCCGATGCCGTGGCGACGTTCCCCATCACCATCGAATTGACCGATGGCGATGTGGCCGAAATGACCCTCAGCGCCGACCAACTCGCCAAACTCGCGCCCAAGGCCAATAAGTAAAGCTCTGGACCATCAAGGAGTTGCGCTCGTCACAGCACCATGCCCGCGCGCTCCCGCCCCTGCCGGGCGCTGCGCCATCTGTAAGATTCGCGCAGCCGGCCGTAACTCTCCCCGGATGATGCGACGTCGATGTCGGCGTCGCGGGCATCCGAATTACGGTTCGTTTCCCGAAAGGATTTTTGTATGAACGTGCAAGTACGGCGGATGGTGTCGGCGCCGGCGCTGGTGTTGGCGGCCCTGATGATGTTGTCGTGGCGCGCCGCGGCGGTGAGTGCGGATGATGCCGCGCCGGCCAATGCGGCCAACTCCGGGCCTCAGGCGGTGCAATGGAGCAACAAGGTCTACCAGGCGTTCCAGCAAGCCTGCCGCGAGAAAAAGCCCCTGGTCGTTTACTTCCACAGCGTCGGCGAGTGCAAGCACTGCACCCGCCTTGAGACCGAAACGCTGACTGCCCCCTCCTTCCATGTCCTGGCCGACCGCGCGGTGTTCGTCCGCATCAGCATGAATGATGAGGATGAGAAGGGCAACGTGCGGCAACTGATGAACCAACTGGGCGTCGAGAGCGTCCCCTTCATCACGGTGCTGGACCCGTCCCCCAGCCAGATCGTCGAGCGCGGCCACGTCCTGGGCTACTTCCCCGCCGAGGCGTTCGTTCCGAAGATTCAGGCCCTTCTCGACCTGCCCCGTCCCGCTGACTTGGCGCTGACGACGCCTGCGAAGCGATAGCATTGCGATCCAGCGCCGCGTCGTCGCCGCAGTCTCCAATACGGCGGTGGCGACGCGGCCGGGTCGCTGGATCGATAAGGTTTCAGCCGCGAAGTTTGTCTGTTTGCTGAGATGTCGAATGTCCAATGCCTCCCCATCGATGACGCTCGTCGCCCCGCATGGCCGGCCAGTCAGCCCTTCGCTCGACGGGCGCGCCCGCCTCTTCGCCATCACCTGCATCGCCGTCGCTCTCCTCGCCGCCGCGCTGGCGGGTTTGGTGCCCCTGGGCTTCTCCATCGTCACCGTCTTCCTCTTCGCCGGCCCGCACAATTATCTGGAGTTCCGCTACTTCCTCACCCGCATGCCCGCCCATTGGGGACCGATGCGCCGCTTCTTCGGAATCGGCATCGGCGGCGTCTTTGTGCTTACCGCCCTCTTCATTCTCATGCCCATCCTCGGCCGGCGCATGGATTGGGACACGCGCACCTGGCTCAACGCCTCGGCCGCCTGGAATAGTCTCCTGATTCTCTGGGTCGCGCTGCTCGCGCAAATCCATTTCGCGGATCGCCGCCCCGCCATCGCCGCGTGGTCAATGCCGGTCGGCCTTCTCGGGGTCGCGATCGCATGGGCCGCCCCGCAGGCCTGGGACCTCGCTCTCGTCTACCTCCATCCGCTGGTCGCCCTCTGGTTTCTCGATCGTGAACTCGGCCGGCGCAAGCCGAACTGGCGGCCGATCTACCGCGCCTGCCTGATGATTATTCCCCTCCTCCTCGCCCTGATCTGGTGGCGTCTGCACGATGCCCCCATGCTGGCCGGGCAGGATATGCTCTCGATGCGGATCACCCGCCACGCCGGCGCGGAAATTCTGACCGGCGTCTCCCCGCGTGCCCTGGTGGCAACCCACACCTTCCTCGAAATGCTGCATTACGGCGTGTGGATCATCGCGATCCCGCTGGTCAGCCTGCGTGTCGCCCCGTGGAAACTCGGCACCGCCCCGCTGGTGCGAAGATCGCGCCCCTGGCGCATCACCGTCATCGCCACCTTCGCCGCCGGCGCGCTCGTCGTTCTCACTCTCTGGGGCGGTTTCATCGCCGATTATCCCCTGACCCGCGATATTTATTTCACCGTCGCCATCGCCCACGTCCTGGCCGAAGCGCCGTTCCTGCTGCGAACGTTCTAGTTCCCTCCGGCACCCCGAAAAGGCGGGCGATGGCAAACGTCAACTCCCTCTCCTGTACTCGGTGTACAGCCCGGGGGTGAGGGCGAACGTCAAACTGCGCCAACCGCCCTGAACTCGTCAACAGCCCAGTTGAATTCGGACATTCCAACGCCATGATGCGTGAACCTCGCGCACGGCAATTTATGCAATTCATACACTCCCTCTGGCAGTTTCTCCTCCCCAACTATCTCATCACCATCGCCATTGAAACGCCGATTCTGCTGATCGGCCTCTCCAAACTGCATTCCCTCCGCACCCGCCTGATCGCCGGCGTCTGGCTGACCGCCTGCACTTACCCCATCGTCGTCCTCGTGCTGCCACTGCTATTGGAAGGCTGGAGCAGGCCCGCCTATCTTTGGGTAGCCGAAATCTTCGCCCCCCTGGCCGAATGCCTGATTTTCTGCGCCGCCTTCGAGCGAAATCGAAAACTGACGCGCGGGCAGTTGGCGCAGGATTGGATTACCATCATCCTTGCCAACCTCGCCTCATTCGGAATCGGAGAATTAATGCTCGCATGGCGGAATTAAAATGCCAAATGAACTGACCATGAATTCAAACGCAGCCATCATCGGCGCAGGCCCCCTCGGAATCGAGCTCGCCGTTGCCCTTAAAAAAGCCGGCGTCGACTACCTCCATTTCGACGCGCGCCAGATCGGCTACACCATCTCCTGGTTCCCGCCCCAGACGCGCTTCTTTTCTTCCAACGAGCGCATCGCCATCGCCGGCGTGCCCTTGCAGACGGCCGACCAGTCCAAGGCCACCCGCGAGGAGTATCTCGCCTACCTGCGCTGTGTCGTGCAGCAGTTCGATCTGCAAATCAACACCTACGAGCCGGTGACGAACCTCATCCGCAAACCCGGCGAGGATTTCCTGCTGATCACCCGCCACGCCAATCTACCCCGCGAATGGCGCGTGAAAAAAATCATCCTCGCCACCGGCGGCACCGCCTGGCCGCGCAAACTCAATGCGCCCGGTGAAGAGCTTCCCCACGTCCACAAGCACTGGTCCGATCCCCACGATTATTTCCGCAAGCGCGTCCTCGTCGTCGGCGGCAAGAATTCCGCCGTCGAGACCGCCCTCCGCCTCCACAACGCCGGCGCGATCGTCAGCCTCTCCACCCGCTACGATGAACTGCCCGCCAAATCCATCAAATACTGGCTCCTGCCCGAGATCACCGGCCTCCTCAAATCCGGCCGCATTACTCCCTGGTTCAACACCACCGTCGCCCGCATCACCCCATCGCACGTCCATCTCACCCCCAGCAACGACATGGGCGAGAAGGCAGAGATTGAAGCCGATTTCGTCATTCCCCAGATCGGCTACGAAGCCGATATGTCGCTCTGCCGCCTTGCGGGTGTGGAGCTTCGCGGCGAGGCCGAGGTTCCCGTCTATGACCCCGCCACCATGGAGTCGAGCTCGCCCGGCGTCTATCTCTGCGGCACGGTCATCGGCGGCACCCAGCGCCGCTACGAAACCTTCATCGAGAATGGCCACGTTCACGTCGAGAAAATCGTCGCCCATCTCACCGGCCACGCCCGCCCCGCCGAGCCGACGCCCTATGTGAATCCCGAAAGCTGAGCGCGAAAGCGGTCCGTGGCGTTTTTGGGGTGCGGGCGTCCCCGCCCGCACTCCTCACGATCGCGAAAATAGCACCGCCTATTTGTACTCGATGGCCACATAGTCCAGCTCGGCCGTCCCAGTCCAGGTGATGCGCAGCCATTGCTGCCCATCGCCGGCGACGGCGCTGTAATTCACCTGCGTGGCCGCGGTCAGGTTGCGCTGGGCGCGGGGCTTTGATTGCTGGCGCTGCGGCTCGATCGCCTGAAAGGTCTTGCCATCGGCCGATGATTCGATCTTAAAACCCGCAACATCCCCGGGGAAAAATGCCGTCGCGCCGATTTTGCAAATCGCGCCGGCGACGTGGTAGGTGATCGATTCCCCGGCCACTCCCTTGGCCCGGAAAGGATACTCGCCGCGCAGGGCGTTGTGATCGTTGATGATGGTCAGGCCCGCCGTGTGGCTTTGGGTACGCGAAAAATCCGGCAGTTCATCGATCAGACAGAGGCTTTCAATCTTCACCGGCCCGATAGCGGCTGAAGGGGCCGATGCACCGGCGCTGTTGCGTGCGTTTACGCGATAATAGACGCTTTGGCCGATGGTGGCGGTCGTATCGCTGAAGAGCGGACGATACGCGGTCTGGCTGTCTGAAACATTCTCCGCAATGTTGATCCACGGCCCCTCCGCCGCGGCCGAGCGTTGAATGTCGTAACCCACTGCCCCCACCGACCCGCGCCAAGACAGCAGCGGAATGCCACCCTCAACCGGCAACATCGCCGGCCGCTCCGGCGCCCCGATCGCCGGCGGGGTCAGCCCCTGGATCGCAAATGCGTTATCGCGCAGAAGCCATAAAATCTTGCGCTCCTTATTGGCCTCCCCCGCTTCAAACCCCGGCCAATGGTACGAGTTCAAACTGGGGTGCGTGAAAATCTGGTGCCATTTGAACCCGCCGCGCGAATCGTGGAAATACATGCTCCAGATCAACGCGCCCGAAGTCCCCGATTCAATCACCTGATCGAGAAACTTCCCCACCATCGGCACATCCGCCGACAACCCGAACTCTGTGATCAGCAGGGGGCGCTTGTCCCTGAGCGCCTCGCGATCCGCCTTGATGTTCTTGAGCCAGTCGCCGCCGTAGTAGTGCCGCGTGTAAACATCCACATGCTCATCGAGCTTGTCGGCCGCAGGGATCTTGTCATCCTTGGCATCGATCACCAGGTGGTTCGCATCGATCGACTTCAGATAGGCCGCCATTTCCGCGATCCATTCCGGTGTTTCGTGACGCATCTCGTTGCCGAACTGCCAACCGAGAATGGCCGGGTCATCCTTGTAGGCGATCCCGGTGATCGTGTTCTTCCGGTGGATGAAGTAGTTGAGCGTGGCCTTGTAATCTTCGCGCAGTTGCGGATCGGTCCAGAACTGCTCGCGCTTCTTGCCGCGATGGGCTGCGTAAGTCCCCACGCCCCCCAGGTAATCCCCCGCATCGGCCGTGATCGGCAAAATGATCCGCACCCCATATCGATTCGCCAGCGCCAAGGCCCTGTCGATGCAGATGAAAGACTGCTCGTTGAATTTCCCCGGCCCCTGCACATAAGCCCAGTCCATCTCCGCCCCATCGCCCGGCCCGCGCATCGGCAGGTTCCAGAGCCGCACCACTCGTGCGTTCATCTGCACGAGCGTCTTAAACGCATCCTCCTGTTCCCAGGCATCCGGGAGCACCATCCGCTCCGGGATGCGCAGCGTAAAATCATAGGGCATGATCAGCCCCGGCATGTTGACGCCGATGGCCCGGAACTCAGTGGTTCCATCCATCAACTTGTCGCCGGCGCGGGTGATGAAGCGGCCCGGCGCGGCGGGCGCGGCGGGCGGTGCGGCGAACGCATCGATGCCAACAGCCGTCAGGATTGCGCAAACGGCAATGGGTATGAGTTGCATGGAGCGAATCCTATTCGCCAGCGTCATCCGCCGCTGTGCTGAAATCGACCCCGATCAACGAATCGCATCCGCCGGGGGCTGAAGCGCACCATACTTCCGCAACTGCGGAAAGATGATCGCCGTGAGCATCACCACCCCGAGCGTCCCGATTCCCCCCGCCACCACGCTCCAGGTCGGCCCAAGGATCGCCGCCTGATGGTCGCTGTACCCCAGCGTCAAAGCCAGCGCCAAAAAGGCCTTCGCTGTCAGGCTCGATTCCAGCCCGCCCAGTTCATTGCTTGCGCCGATAAAAATATTGTTGACGGCCGACACACGCCCGCGCATCGCATCGGGCGTCAAGACCTGCACCAGCGTATGCCGCACCACCACCGAGACATTGTCGAACGCGCCGATCAGCACCACCATCGCCAGCGAGAGGTAATAGTTCCGCGAGAGTCCAAAAACCAGCGTCGCCAGTCCAAACCCCGCCACGGCCAGCAGCATCGTTCGGCCGGCATGTTTCATCGGCGGCAGATGCGCGATCAGCATCGCCATCGCCAGCGCCCCGATCGCCTCGCCGGCGCGCAGCCAGCCGAAATGCACCGAATCGACGTTGAGGATGTCCTTCGCGAAAACCGGCAGCAGGTAAACCGCGCCGCCCAGCAATACCGCGAAAAGGTCGAGCGTCAGCGTCGCCAGGATGATCTTGGTCGAATGCACGAAGCGAATCCCGGCCGACAGTTGCCCAAGCGCCGACACCGCCGGCCCGCCCGTTGCCCGCTCCCGCGCCCTGCCCAGGTGAGCCGGCAGCGTAAACAAAATTACCGCGTAGAAAAGCCCGGTTGCCGCCTCCAGCAGATACGGCAGCGAGAGATTGCCGAGCCATTTCTTCGAGAGCCAGATCAAGAGTCCCCCCAGCGCCGCCCCCGCCATCGTGCTCACCTGGAAAAAGCTCGAGTTCCAGGTGATCGCATTGGAAAACACCGCCTTGGGCACCGTATTGGGCAGCAGCGCCCACCGCGCCGGCCGGCCGATCGTCTGCACTGTCGCCCCCGCGATCACCAGCCCGAACATCCACGGAACGCTCCCCGCGCGATATGAAAGCAGCGCCAGCCCGATCGAGCAGAGTGCTCCCACGAATGCCGTCGCCTGAATGATCCGCCGGCGGTCGAACCGGTCCGCGATCACCCCCGCCGGCAGCGCCAGCAGAACCAGCGGAATCACCTGCACCCCCGCCAGCCATCCCAGCGCTGATAGATCGCCCGTGCGATCGAAGATTTCCCAACCCAGAGCGGTCGCCGTCGCTTGCCCGCCGATCACCGCCGCCATCCATCCGATCGAGAACCTGCGGTAGGCCGGATGGCGCAGCGCCGCGTAAGGATCGTGCGCCGCTGGCGCGGGCGAGTAATCGAGCGGCGCGACCGAAGGGGTCTCCTGCTCCAGTTCGAGTTCGGTCGGCGCGGAGGTTGCCGGCCGGCCTTCTTCGGGCGGTTCGTAGGCGATGGAATGCGCAGGATCGGAAGGGGGGTCGGTCGGCTCGGGCATTGTAAACAGACGTTAGGCGGCTCATCGTCAAAGGCAAGCTACATGAAGAGGTTCGGCTTCCGCTGCCGGTCCGGCTTTTCGAGATACGGGCGAAATATCGGCGGCACCGCGCTCTCATATCTTCGGCCCAACGTCGGCAGATGCGCCATCGTCCGCTCCCAGATCGGCCGGTAGGTCAGCGCGATCGGCAGCGCCCACGCCACCACAAACGCCGCGATCAGTGCCAACCGCCATTTTTTTCGCGCGACAAAACACTGTCCCAGGAGCCAGCCCACCACCAGACCCCAGATGTGCGCGGCATTGCCGATATTGCCGCCGAACATGTTCAGCACGGCGCACACCCCAAGCCAGGCCAGCATGGTCTCAACCATGTATTTGTTGGCCGCCCCGGCCGCATCGTCGCGCCGGCGGGCCATCACCCACAGAAATCCAAACATCCCATAGACCACGCCCGACGCCCCGATCACTTCCGAGCCGTTGGAAACCAGCAACTGCATTGCGTTGGAAGAAGATGCGGCCAAAACGTAAACCAGAAGCGCCCCCCACGGGCCGAGCCAGTGATCGATCACCGGCGAGAAGCGGAAAAACATCGACGCGTTGAACAGGATGTGGATGACCGAGCCATGCAGGAATGTGCAGGTGATCAACCGCCACATCTGCCCATCGGCGACGCGCCATGGGAAGGCGTGGAATTGGGTCAGGTCAAATTCCTTGAACTGCGCCGCGAAAAACGCCGCGAACACCGCGAGCATCGCGTAAGTGAACATCGGCGGATCGCGGTTCTCTTCGTAGGGCATGGGCGTGTCGAATGAATCTAGTGGAGCGCTGTCGTAATGGCTTTCATCATCGCACCTCTATTATTGGCCTCGCTCGATTTTTGGGTAGCCCCGGCATGCTCCCAAATTTGCACCCGCAAGGGTATATCGTTTTATTGGGAATCGGCCCGAAAATAAATCGGTGCGCGCGTGGGTGAAATGACCGGGGCCTTCAAATCGCGGGGCTTTCGCTGTCGCGCCAGGGTGAATTCCGGTGCGGCCCAAAAAAGATTCGTCAAAATCGGTCCACGTGGGTTGACACCCGTTCGCTCGCGCTTAAAACGTTTCCAAGCCCGGTAGGTTTTCTCTCCGGGCATGTCCAGTTCGGGTTCCAACGGCCGCTGTCCTTCCCGAGTGCGGCGGCCTAAAGGGTTCTGGCGGGGTCAGTTGCCCCGACATTCCCCGGCGCGTAGTCAGCGCTTCGCCTTTTGCCAACCATTGGCGATTGCCGTCATCGGCATCGCGGCCATTGGCAATCGGCAATCCTCCCCGAACGAGCGGTGGGTTTGTTCTTACGCCGCCGGATGCTTTCCGTCGTTCAAATCTGTTTGTCGTGACCGCCGGCCGAGGCGTTACCGCGTGAAAAGCGCGGCTCTGAATTGGCCGGCCCAGCCTTCAGGGAAGGTCTCCATGCTCGGGATTCTGTCATCGGTACACGCTCGCGTGATTCAACTCGGTCGCCGTTACCGCGCCAACCGCCGCGCTGCGCGTTTCGCCGAGCGCATGGGGTCGCCTGATGTTTGCAATCTCCAGGGGTCGCCTGATGTTTGCAATCTCCAGGGGTCGCCTGATGTTCGCAATCTTCAGGGATCGCTGGATGTCGAGCCGATGGAGGGGCGGGTCCTGTTGTCGGGCACGGGGCTGACGGGCAGTTATTACGCCAATACTTATTTCTCCGGCAAAGCGGTCACGCGCATCGATGCGGCCGTCAACTTCGATTGGGGAACCGCCGCCCCCGCGGCCGGGCTGCCCGCCGATGGATTCTCGGCGCGATGGACGGGTCAGGTCGATGTGGCCAAAGCCGATACCTACACCTTCTATACACTCGGGGATGATGGGGTCCGCCTGTATGTCGATGGCAAGCTTCTCATCAACGACTGGGTCGGCCACCGCGCCAAAGAGAACACCGCCACGGTCGCCCTGAGCGCCGGCCGGCATGATCTCAAGCTCGAATACTTCGATGGCGCTGCCAGCGCGACGATCCATCTCTCCTGGAGCAGTTCGACCATCGCCAAGCAGGTGATCCCGACGAGCGCTCTCTATCCAACCGCGGGTACCACCTCGCCCGTCATTGTCCCGGGCCCCACACCGACCCCCGCTCCCGTCGTCACGCCAGCGCCGGTGACAGCGACGCCCGCCGCGGTCGTCGCGGGTAATGGCCTGCTCGCCACCTATTTCAATAACGAAGATTTCACCGGCACGACCGTCTCGCGCCTCGATTCCACCATCAATTTTGACTGGGGAACCGGTGCCCCCAATACCGCGATCGCGGCCGACACTTTTTCGGCGCGCTGGACCGGCAAAATCCAGGCGCAGTTCAGCGAGAATTACACGTTCCACACCCTCAGCGATGAAGGCGTGCGGCTGTGGATCAACGGCCAGAAACTGATCGATCAGTGGACGCCGCACACGCTCATCGAAGGCCGGGCGACCATCCATCTGGAGGCCGGCAAGCAGTACGACATCAAGGTCGAATACCACGAAGGCACGCAGGCCGCGTCCATGAAGCTGTACTGGGCCAGCCCGAGCACGCCGCTGCAAATCGTGCCCAGCGCGCGGCTCTTCTCGACGACGGCGGTCCCCGCGCCTGCGCCGACTCCTGCTCCGACACCCACACCCCCTCCAACCCCCACGCCGACTCCGACCCCGACGCCAACCCCCGCGACGGTCGGTCCAGAGTTGAACGGTCTGCTCGCCACCTTCTATTCCAAGACCGACTTCACCGGCAATGCCGTCACCCGCATCGACCCGAACATCGCCTACGACTGGGGCGGCACTGGCCCTCACAATGGCGTGATCGGCTCCGATTCCTGGTCCGCCCGCTGGACCGGCAAAATCGCCATCCCGAAAACCGACACCTATACCTTCTCCCTCGTCTCCGATGAAGGCGCGCGGCTCTACATCGATGGCAAAGTCGTCATCGATGACTGGATCTCCCACCTCAAGCGCGAAAAGATCGGCGCGATCGCGCTGACGGCCGGCCGGCACGATATCAAGGTCGAATTCTGGGAAGGCACCGGCCAGGCCGTCACCCAACTCCGCTGGAGCAGTTCGACCATCGTCAAGCAGTTCATCCCCACTTCAGTCCTCTTCTGCTACAAGCCGGCCTACGACCCCATCCCCGGCCTCTCCACCCCCACCCCTTTCACCGGCTACAAATTCTTCAGCAACCAGCAGCAGAATTTCCGCCCCAACAGCGCCGATACCAAATCGCTCCTCGTCGATGGCTACCGCCTCTCCAACCTGACCACCGACACCAAGGGGATCAACATCTCCGCCACCGACCCGACCAATTCCTGGACCATCAACAACATCATTGTCCGCAATACCGAAGTCTCCGACCTCTACCGCACCCCCGGCTACCACAACGACTTCATTCGCATCGCCGGCTACCCCGGCAAGCAGAATGGGCTGATCAATGTCACCCTGGAGAACATCTACATCCACACCGGCCAGGCCGTCCCCATTCTCATCGCCGATGGCGAGTACGACACCATCACCATCCGCAACGTAAAGATCGACAGCACCACGATTAACCAGCTTCAGATCAGCACCCAGCACGTTGGCTTCGTCAAGCGGATCATCATCGAAAACTGCCCCGGCCTGGGCGTGGCCTTCCCCGGATTGGCCGGCACGGTCGGCGAGGTGATCGTTCGCAACTCCCCCGACTCGCGCGTGGGTGATGGCGGCACGAATACCGGCGCGAAAGTGACGATCCTGCCATGAGAATGGCCGCTATTGCATAACCCCCCGGTCCAACCTATACTTCCGGACTTTCCCCCATTTCGGGGACTCTGTTTTCATTTTGCACAGCGCATTGGCCGGGCCTGCCCGCCACGCTCTAAGTGTCAGTAAAGGAACGAGATGCCGACGATCAATCAGCTCATTAAGAAGCCGCGCCGGCCGTTGGCGCGCATCAACAAGGTCAAAGACCTCGTGGCCTGCCCGCAGAAGCGCGGTGTGTGCCTTCAGGTCAAGACCATGACCCCGAAAAAGCCCAACTCAGCGCTGCGCAAGATCGCCCGCGTCCGCCTGAGCAATGGCAAGGAAGTGACCGCCTACATCCCCGGCGAAGAGCACAACCTTCAGGAGCACTCGATCGTGCTCGTCCGCGGCGGCCGCGTCCGCGACCTGCCGGGCGTCCGCTATCACATTGTACGCGGCACGCTCGATGCCCTGGGCGTCGATGGCCGCAAGCGCAGCCGCTCGAAGTACGGCGCGAAGAAACCCAAGTGAGTCGGTCCATCGTCAATTGTCCATAGTCAATTGTTCAATCGGAGTATTGGCCGCTCGGCGCGGCTGAGAAGAGATTGGGCTGATCCGATGCCATGTGCGGCACGGACTGTTCCTCACCGAAAGGTTTGGTTTTTCAGATGGCATTCAAGAAGTTCACCGCGAGCGAGAAGATCCTCAAGCCGGATCCGCGCTACAATTCAAAGCTGCTCAGCAAGTTCATCAACTGCATCATGTGGGACGGCAAGAAGACCGTCGCCACCAAGATCGTTTATGACGCGCTGGACATCATCAAGGAAAAGCTCAAGGAAACCCCTCCCCTGGAAGTGTTCGAGGGCGCGATCAACAACGTCAAGCCGTTCGTTGAAGTCCGCTCCCGCCGCGTCGGCGGCGCTAACTACCAGGTGCCCATGCAGGTCAACAAGAAGCGCCAGCAGTCGCTGGCCTTCCGCTGGCTCATCAACGCCTGCCGCGAGCAGGGCGGCCGGCCGATGTGCAACCGCCTCTCCGACGAGCTTCTGGCGGCCTTCAAGAAGGAAGGCAAAGCCATGAACACCCGCGAGCAGACGCACCGCATGGCCGAGTCCAACAAGGCCTTCGCCCACTTCGCGTGGTAATGTTCGGGTGGCATGGGTAAGTGTACTCACTTACCCGTGTCTTCGACGCCCCCGAGATAGATTCAATCGAAACCCACAGGCCCGATCGCCTGTGGGTTTCTTGCATTTCCGAACAAGCCGGGACAGAGCGCCGTCCCGGATGGCGTCCCCGGCCAAACGCATTACCTCGCGCACAATCATTCAGCACCCCCGCCGCGATCAAAAATCAACCCGCACCACTATCCCCGTCGCATCCCCCGATCCCCGCGCCAGATACCAGAGCGACCCATCGCCATTGACCGCCAGCGCCACCGGCGTATCGATGCCTCTTGCGAACGTCGCCACATCGCCATTGGCCGGGTTGCGCATGCGAATCCATCCGCTGGTCAGGTCCGCGAAGAAATACAAACCGGTATATCGCCGCGGGAACGTGCGCGAGGGCGGGTTGTAGAAGGCCGAGCCGACAATCGCATCGCCAGTGGTGTCTGAACTGCCGTGTTGATAGTAGAAAATCGGCGCGCGGATGTGCTTGCGGGTGGTCGGGCCTTCGGTCATCGGCCAGCCGTAATTTGATGCTCTTATTCCCTCGTTGATCTCTTCGTAAGTATGCTCGCCCACATCATTGATCAGCATCCGCCCGGCGCCGGGCTGGAAGGAAAAACTGAATGGGTTGCGCAGCCCCATCGCCCAGATGGCGCGGTCCAGGCCGGTGGTTGTCGAATAGAAGGGATTGTCGGTGGGGATGGAGCCATCGGGATTGATGCGGAGGATTTTGCCCAGCAGGCTTGAAAAACTCTGCGCATTGCTCCCGTTGTTGTTGTCGCCGGTGGAGATGTAGAGCTTCCTATCTGGGCCGAAATGGATCGCCCCGCCGTTGTGATTCGTGGCCGAGGAGAGGTTGTCGATCTCCAGCAGGATCGTCTCGGAATGTTTGGCCGCCACATCGCCACTGGCCACAAAGCGCGATACGCGGTTGTGAACCGCCACGCCCCTGCGCGCCGCCACCGTGTAATAAACGTAAACGAAATGATTCGCCGCGAACTGCGGATCGAACGCCACACCGAGCAAGCCGCGCTCGCCATTGGAATCCACGCGCAGGGTCATGAACGGCGAGGCCTGCAGCGCGCCATTCTTAATTACCCGCAGCGCCCCGGTCTGCTCGGCCACAAAGAGCCGCCCATCGGGCGCGAACTCCATTGCCGTCGGCCCGGCGATTCCGTCGGCAATCGTCGTCTCGGAAAACCCTGTCGGCAGCGCGGCGAAGAGGGTGCGCGTTTCAAGGCGTTCGATAAAGGTCATGCCCGCATTTTACTTCTCCGGCGGCGGGGCAGGGGGGGGTGAACCACGAAAGGCGCGAAAAACGCGAACAGGATCGGAAATTGAAAAAGTTCCACGTGGAACAATCTCCGGGATTTGGGGCCGCGGTTATACCTAACATATTGATAACATTTAGGTTAAATTCCTATGGGGATTCCGGCGGGATACAGATATTGAGCCGTGTGGATATGACGGGCCATTCGACCTGGTGAGATTGAAGCGGTGGGCGGTTACATGAAGAGGGCTTCAACCGTGGGATACCTATTATTTGACGGCCTGATGTCCGGCCCCCGAAGCTGTGCAGCGCCCTTCCCAGAAAGCCCGATACCCCGCCAGCCCCTCCTTCCCCAAATACCGCTCGGTCATTTTCCGATCCGCGTTCGGCAGATCGACCAGAATCAATCCATCCACGCAGTCGCCGAACGAATGATCCACGTTGAACGATAAGAACTTCGCCCCCAGTTTCAGATATTGCCGGATCAGCACGGGCACGCCTTTTTGATCCGTCTCCAGGTCGGCCACCAGATCGGAAAGCTCCTCCTCATCGCGCGCCAGCGATCCGAGGCGATGGTCATCCCACCCGCGCACCCGGCCGGCAACGAAGGGCGTCCGCGCACAGACCGCGCCGCCGGTGGTGTCGCCATGATGCATTTGCAGGAACTGCACCATCAGCCGCACCGAGACCGATTGATACGCCCCGCTGATGCTCACCGGACCAAACAGATACCGGTATCGCGGGTTCTCCACCAGATACCGCCCGATCCCCTTCCACAGCAGCAGCAGCGGCGTGAACGAGCGCTGATACTCGGCCCGGATAAAACTCCGGCCCATCTCCAGCGCGGGATCCATCTTCTCCAGCATCTGCCGCTCGTAGTCGAACAGCTCATAGGTATACAACCCCGCCACGCCGCGCTCGGCCAGGATCTTATCGCTCTGGCCCAGCCGATACGCGCCAACGACTTCATTCTTGACCCGGTTCCACACGACCAGGTGCAGGTAGTGCGAATCGAACTGATCGAGATCGATGCTCTTGCCGGTGCCTTCGCCGGCCGCCCGGAAGGTGATCTCGCGCAGCCGGCCGATCTCGCGCAGCAGTTTCGGCGCTTCATCGGCCCGGGTGATCAGTACCAGATTATCCTCCGACTCCACCAGCCGCGCCGTGGCCGGGAGCGCCTCGATTTCCTTCATGATCGCCTTCACATCCCCGATCGGCACGACCGGCCGCATCACCCGCGGCGCAACGTGCGAACTCATGGCCGCCAGCGCGGAAACCTCCCCCGCGCCGCGATGCTTGAGCATGTACGTCCGCTCGCGCAGATAATCCGTCACCGCCTGATCCGATCCCATCTCCTTCAATTTCCGCCCCGGCACGACATTGCCCACCCGCACATCGATGGCGCGATCTTTCTTGTTCAGGAGCTGCCGCGGCAGCAAAGCCGTCCGCAGTTTCGAATGCACCAGGCCGGCGATCTGGAACAGCGCATTATTCCGGCCATTGAAAAACACCGGCACCGCCGCCGCGCCGGTCCGCCGGGCCATCCGGCCGACCATCGGCGTCCATTGCTTGTCCGTCACCTCGCGTTTTTTCAAATCCAGGCTCGACACTTCGCCGGCCGGGAAAATCGCCAGCAGGCCGCCGGCTTGGAGATGTTTGAGGCATTGCCGCAGCCCGCCCACATTGCTTCGCGCGGCCCCCGCGCCGCCGAAAGGATCGACGAAAATAAACAGGTCGCGCAGCTCGGGAATCCGCCCCAGCAGATAGTTGGCCATGATCTTCACGTCCGGCCGCACCCGCATCAGCATCTCCGCCAGGATCACCCCCTCGATCGCGCCGAAGGGATGATTGGCCACCACCATGACCGGCCCCTTCCTGGGGATGCGCGCCAGGTCGGCATCGCAGGCCTCGTAGGTCACGCGAAGATCCTTCAGCACCCCCTGCAAAAACTCGCGACGGTCGGCCGAATGCGGCACGCGCTCGTACACGCCATTGAGCCCCCTGAGCGAAAACACCCGCTCCAGCGACCCTCCCGCAACGGCCGCAAGTTTGCCAAGGAGACCTCCCTTCCACGGCAATTCGAAGCGAAAGATGCCGTCTTCTTTTGCTGAAGCATCGCCGTCGGCCGCCGTCAATTGAGGTTGGCTCATATGAATCATCTTCGACCTCGCAAGCTAAAACCGGGTCATCGCCGAAAGAATTCATCGTTAAGCGGCCAGCGGATGGCGGAGTAGACAGCCATCGGTGGGGTGGACATTCTTGTCTGCCCGAAAAAGCTTTCCTCCCGCGGATACCCGCCGATCGAAACTCTCACGACGAGGATTCCGATGCCGCTCATCGCCCGCGCGATTCAAACGCCCACTTCACACGACACACCCTACCCAGTTAAGTTAGTTAGTGCAAGCTAATTTTATATAAAGTTTTTTGCCTCCTGCGCGCTGCACCAATTTTTCTCCATTCCCCAAAGCCGCGCGCGGATAACAAAATGATGCATCACCGTCTTTTAAGAATGGAGCCCCATGGGATTCGATCAATATCACGAACCGCCCGAAGAGCTTTCGAAAGATATCCGCACCTTTGCCCGCATGTGCCAATCCATGATCGAAGAGGCCGAGGCGATCGGCTGGTACGAGCAGCGGCTGGCCGTCGAAACGGATAAGCAGGCCAAGGCCATCATGGAGAACGCCCAGGAGGAGGAATTCAAGCACTTCGGAATGGATCTCGAATTTCTCCTGCGGAGGAAACCCAAGTGGCAGGCCGCGCTCAAGGCGATCCTCTTTCACGAGGGCGATATCGTCGCACTGGGGGAGAAGGGCGAAGAGGCGGAAGAAGATGCCGGGTAATTCGCGACCGGCTGAATCGCCCCCGCGAACCTTGGTGGGAAGAATCCAGTGCACCCGGCAGGACTCGAACCTGCAACCTTCTGGTCCGAAGCCAGACGCTCTATCCAATTGCGCTACGGGTGCGACGAACGATAAAATCATAGCCGACAACGCGCGGCCGGGAAAGGGCCGGCGGATCGACGCATTCGGCGTTTGCCGGTATCGTTGGCTCTTCGCATCCCAGCGGCCGATTCTTCCGATATTGCTCAAGACGGAGATGCTCCCATGTACGTTGTCAGCGTAACTATTTTCGTGAAGCCGGAGTTCGTGGAAAAGTTCATCGAAGCCACACTCGACAACGCGCGGAACACGCGCCAGGAGCCGGGCAATATCCGCTTCGACGTCTGCCGGGGCGACGATGATCCCAATCGGTTCCTGCTTTACGAGGTCTATCATACGAAGGAGGATTTCGCGCAGCACCAGCAGAACCCGCATTACTTCCGCTGGCGCGATGCGGTGCCCGAGTGGCTGGCCCAGCCGCGCACGGCGGCGAAACTCCGGCCGATCTTTTATGGGGATGGGGAAGCGGCCCATGCGTGACTTCGACTTCATCGCTGCCGGCCGCGTCCTCTTCGGGATCGGCAGCTTCATTAAGTTCGGCCAGGTCGCCCGCGATCTCGGCAAACGGGCCATGGTCATCTGGAATGGGCCTGGCAATGGCGAAATGATCGAGGCCCTTCTCCAGCCTTACAACGTCGAAACCGTCTTGCGGCGGCAGAATGGCGAGCCGATCGTGGCGGATGTCGATAGCGCCGTCGCGCATGCACAAGCAACCGCCTGCGACATGGTCATCGGCATCGGCGGCGGCAGTGCCATCGACTGCGCCAAGGCCGTCGCGGGTCTATTGACCAACGGCGGATCGGCCGTCGATTACATGGAAATCGTCGGCAAGGGCCTCAAGATCACCCGCCCGGCCGCCCCGTGGATTGCCATCCCCACCACCGCCGGCACCGGCGCGGAGGCCACCCGCAACGCGGTGATCGGCCTGCCCGAAAAACATTTCAAAGCGAGCATTCGCAGCGAATTCCTTCTTCCCCGCGCGGCCTTCATCAATCCGGCTTTGGGCGAGACCGTGCCCCGCGATGTCACGGCCGCTTCGGGCATGGATGCGCTCTGCCAGTTGATCGAATCGTACACTTCCAGCGGGGCCAGCCCGGTGACCGATGCCCTGGCCCTGCGGGGGATCGATCTGGCGATCTAGGCGCTGCCGCGGGCGTTCGCCAATGGCCGGGATATGCCGGCGCGGGCGGACATGGCGCTGGCGGCCTATCTGAGCGGTGTCTGCCTGACCAATGCGGGCCTTGGCGCGGTGCATGGCTTTGCCGCGCCGCTGGGTGCGAATTTTCCGGTTCCCCATGGCGTGGTGTGCGCAGCGCTGCTGCCGCATGTGATCGAGGCGAATATCGAGCAACTGCGGCGCACCACGGCCGACAGCGACGAAATGGCCTGGTCGAGATTGGAGCGGTACGGCGAAGTCGGAAGGCGATTGACGGGAAAGGCGCTGACCGGTGAGGCGGCGGCGGATGCGTGCGTGGAGGTGACGGCGCGGCTGCTGAAGGACCTCCAGATTCCGGGACTGGCGAAGTTTGGGGTGACCGAGGCGCGGATTGGGGAAATGGTCGGCCTGGCGCGGAAGGCGAGCAGCATGAAATTCAATCCGGCGCTGCTCAGCGATGAGGCGCTGGCGAGGGTGTTGCGGAAAGGGATATGAGGCGCTGAGACAAGGTCATTTCATCGCGCGAATGCCGGATCGATGCGACTCAAATGCGGCCGAGCGCGATTTCACGTTCGCCCTCACCCCCGCCCTCTCCCGAGTACAGGAGAGGGAGTAAGGCAGTTCATGGAGGATCATCACGGCGCCAGCGGCGGCAACTGCGGCAGCAGCTTCGCCAGCCGCGCCACATCCCGGGCATGGGCGGGGTCCTTGGCCAGATTTTTCAGCTCTCCAGGGTCGGCATCGTGATCGTACAACTCCGTGCCGGCTTTGCCGTTGTCCCACTCGGTGTAGCGCCAATGATCGAGCCTGATCGAATAGCCCATGCGCTTGGGCGCACCGCCCGCTCCGCCGCCGCGCATCACCTGCGTGAAGGCAGGCCGGTCCCACGGTGTATTCGGGTCCTGCACCAGCGATTTGATGCTGACGCCATCGAGCTTGGGCGGAATCGCCAGCCCGCACAGGTCGGCCAGTGTGGCATGCAGATCGACCAGCTCGACGATCTTTTGGGAGACCACATTCTTCGCCAAGCCCGGCGCTGCGATAATCAGAGGCACCCGCGCGGAGTTCTCGAACAGCGTCATCTTCTGCCAGAGCTGGTGCTCGTAGAGGTGGTAGCCGTGATCGCTCATGAAGACGATGACCGTCCGCTCTGAAAGCTTGAGCCGATCCAGCGCATCGATCACCCGCCCGGCCTGCGCATCCATGAAACTCGTCGAAGCATGGTACGCCGCCACCGCCTGCTGCCGCAGGGAATCATCCATCGCCTCTTCTTCCTTCTTGAAAGTGAATGCGGGGCGGGGAACGGTCTCGCGATAGCCGGCCGGCACCGTGGGGAGGATGATCTTGTCAGGCGGATACAGCTCGAAATATTTCTTCGGCGCGACGTAAGGTGTGTGCGGGCGGAAGAAACCCACCGCCAGGAAAAAAGGCTTGTCCTGATGCTCTTCGAGAAGGCTGATGGCTTTGTCGGCGATCTTGCCATCGGTCTGGCCATTGTCCGGCCCCTCGGCCGCCAACCAGCTCAATGTCGCACCCATCTGATTGAGTTTGTTCCCTTTCTCGATGACCGCCTTCTTCGTCTTCTCATCCAGCGCCACCCGCCCGATCAGCGGCGCCTGCTCTTCGACATCCGAGCCCTTGGGGTTATAGCGCTCGGCCCAAGTGGGCGGATCATCCATGCCGTCGGTGCCGATCTGCGCGGGCACGCCGTAATGATAAAGCTTGCCGACCCGGGCGACGTAATAGCCCGCCTTCTGAAAAGTCTGCCCAAGCGATTGCGCATCGGGGACATTCTTGCGAAATTGCGTGGCGTTTTCATAGACCTTGAGCGTGTCGGGGCGCAGGCCGGTCAGGAACGAAGCGCGCGAGGGATTGCAGAGGGGAAACTGGCAATAAGCGCGATCGAAGCGCACCCCGCGCTGGCAGAGGCGATCGATATTCGGCGTCTTGACGACCGGATCGCCATAGCACCCCATGCGGGCGGCCAGATCATCCGAGATGATCAGCAATACATTCGTCTTGCCCGCCTCGGCCGCACGAATCGCAGGTGAAGCAAATACAACAACAGCCAGAAAGAAAACGCACGCGGCTCTCATGGCAGTCATGAATTGCTCCAATTCCTCGAGAAATACCCGCAAAAAACACGACCCCAATCACTTCAATTCAATTCCTCCGCGGACTCTGCGTCTCAGCGGTGACAGCTCCTGGGCCTGTCTAAGTCGATGTGCGCCCATACAGGCTCGCCCATTCGCGCTGCCCGATCTTTCGAAGCTGGATCGCGAATTGGGCTCGCTCGATCCGCTCGGGGAGACTCAACAAAGCCAACCCGCTCTGGATCGGGACAATCGCGGGTTGCCGGCCGGCCGACAGACGAATCTCCCAGCCATCGAGGCCTTTGGAAAGATTGGCCGCCCCGGCCGATGATTCATCCCCTTCATATACCTCGGCCCGGAGCATCCGTGCGCCGGATTGAATCGACAATTTCAATCGATGGGCATTCCACTGGATATAGAACCACGCGCTGCGAGCCAGGCGTCCGGCCAGATCATCGGGCGTGATGACAGAAGAGGGCTGGCCCGCGAAAACGAAATCGGCAATCGGCGCGAAATCAGGAACCTCGTCGCGCTCATCGGCGATGAGAGCCTCAGCCGATTCAGGCCGCGGTGCATAACCGGCCACAGCCGCGCAGAAAAGCTGCGCCAGCCCGACCTGGCCCGCGAGTTCGCCCCGCTGCGAAACCGCCAGATCGGCGACCGGTTCGAATGCGTAGAGGTCGGCGATGGCGCGGTTGAAAAGATGTTGCGCGAGTTTAATCCCCTCAGCCCCCCCCGCCTTTTCAGCAAGCGTGATCGCATCAATGATCGCGTGAAAGGCCCGCGTGGCCCGTTGCTCGATGGAATCGGAATAAGGCGATTCGCGATCCAGTTCCGCCAGCAGTGTCGCAAAGGCGGCGTTGGCGGATTCGATGGCGGTCGTAGCGGCGGTTGTGACGGCGGGGTCGCTCACTGGACGCCTCCCATCGCGACGGGCAAACTCGAATTCGATTTTGTTTGGGCTGCGAGCCCAAACCATCGCAAAGGTGCAAAGAAACAAAGGAACAAAGAAGACCGGAGATTAGAGAAATAGAATGAATTCTCTTTCTCTGCCTCTTTGCTTCTTTGCGTCTTTGCGTGTGGAATTTGGCCCCGAACGAAATGAAGATGGAAAAGAGGTTTCACGGGATGAATCACGCTGGAAAATACAGGTGTCTGACGCGCTACTCGCATCAATACCGGCCGGATTGTAATCATCGTCAAATACATGAGTTATGGCCGATCCGATGAATGCCCCTTGAACTTCACTTTCGCCCGCCGAAACCACTGATCGAACGTATTGGCCTTCTCCTTCTCGACAGCTTCCTTCGTGGCAGAGTCCGCCATCCCCAGCATACGCACGAGTTTACGCGACGTCGGCTTGAAGCGATTGCCGGCCTGATCCCACTTGCGCAGGCGCACCACCCACGCCGCCACCCGCGCCGCCGGGCGCGGGTGCGGATAGTCGAGATCTTCCGGCGCCCACGCGGCCTCCTCGGCCGACATCGCGAAGCGCGCCATCTCATCGAGGGCACAGCGCATGAGCATCTTGAGTTTGTATACAGCGCCGAACTTGGCCAGTTCGGGATCGGAGACGACCGTGAGCACGCTCTCGCGATGTTCGTTGGCCAGCACCTGATCGAGCGTCGAGCCGCGCTTGTCGGGAACGGCCTCGGCATCGGTCCCCCGATCCTGGATGCCGCTGACCAGTTCGCGCTCGCGTTTCTTGCGGCGCTCCTTCTTGCGGAGGGCATCGCGGACGCTGTTGCGAATCGTTTCAACCAGATATCCGCCCACCGCATCGCCGCGCGGGAGGGCGAGCGAGCGGATGCGATCCCACCCTTGCAGAAAGTGGAAATAAACGTGGGACTTGAGGTCATCCTCATCGCCGACGCGCTGCCAGAGGCTCTCGGTCTGTGTGACCGCGTAGAGAACGGGCGTGTTGATCAGGAGCGTGTAGAACTCCGCCGGGTTGTTGTCCCGGAACGCCCCGACGAGCGCTGAAAGGTTCTGTTCGAATTGGGTCGATGCGGCGCTGGCCAAGTGAGCGGGTCTCCTCGGCGAGGATACTAACCGGAGAGAGCGGCAAGTGCGATTGGCCTCCAACTACGATGAATGGCGGATGCTTGACCTCTCCAATGCGACTCATCAATCCCCCGCTGCTTGATGATGCTTTGCCAGCCCGCTAGGATCGCCCTCTGAATCATTCCCCTTTCAGACAGCGGAGCAGATGGCCCAGGACTTGTTACAGATCGCGATGGAGCATCATCGGGTGGGGCGTCTGCGGGAGGCGCGGGAAGGGTATCGGGCGATTCTGGAACGCGAGCCGGAGCATCCGGAGGCGACACTGTGGCTGGGGGTTCTGATTTTCCAGGCCGGCCAACCGGGGCTCGCCGTCGAGGTGCTGCAAAAGGCCGCGGCCCTTCGCCCGGAGGACCCCGCCTGTTGGCATAACCTGGGGCAGGCGGCGCTCTACGCGGGGCAGTTGGACGTTGCTGTGCAAGCGATGGAAAGAGCCGCCAAGCTCGCGCCCGATCGCGCGGAAACTCTGCTGGCCTGGGGGATGGCCCATTTGGCCCGCAAAGGCCCGGGCGATGCGGAGGCGGCGCTGTTCGCATTCGGGCAGGCGAATCTGGCGGGTCTCGACTCGGCCGAATTGCATCACTATCGCGGGCTGGCTCTGCTGTCGGCCGAGCGCGGAGAAGAAGCCATCACCGCGCTCAAGTGGGCGATCGAGAAGGATCCAGACAAGGCCGAATCGCTGCATCATCTGGCGATGGCGTACCGGTTGACCGGCGCCTCGGCCGAGGTGCGTAAGGCGCTTCTGCGGGCGCTGGAGATCGATCCCAAATTCGCCCGCGCCTGGTACGCTCTGGCGACCCTCGATGCCGAGGCGGGGAATCTCGAAATCGCATGCTCGCTGTTTCGGCGCGCGATCAAAGCCAAACCGGATTTCGCGGCCGCGCATCACGGGCTTGGCCGGGTATTGCAGGAATTGAAGCGTCCCGAGGAGGCGCGCCTGGCGATGGCCCAGGCCGTGCAGGCGGCGCGCGGGGTTTTCAGCGCCGCGAAAGCCGAGCCGGCATCGCTGGCCGAGGCGGTCAACAGCGCTCAGGATCGATTGACAGCGGGCAAGGCCATCGAATTTCATCACGCGCTAGCCGCCATGACCGATATGTTCGCGCCGCCGAAAGTGCCGGCGCAGTTGCTCGCCAATCTCTTCGACAAATACGCCGCCACCTTCGATGACCATCTGCTTGGGCGCTTG
>JBBRTW010000011.1:0-35954 GCA_038244055.1 Tepidisphaerales bacterium
CACGTGCATGTTGGCGAAGGCGGGGACTTTCATGCGGGCGCTGTGGGGCAGCGCTTCGTGGCAGCCGGCGATGGTGCAGCCGTTTTGCGGATCGGAAAAGGCGGGCCTGCCAGCCCAGTGGAAAATGGGCACGACATCGGCTTGGGAAGTCGCCAGGGGCGCGAGGTTGTCCGAGTCGCCGCGATCGGGGCGAGCACGAATGACGAACTGCGGGGTCCGCGCGGGGCTGGCGACGAAATGGTACAGGTAAGTGAACGCGCGAAAGCCCGCGTAGCAGAGGATCAGCATCAGGATGATTGCATAGCCGCGTGTCAGCAGCGCCCGGGCCACGCCGCGGAAATCGATCTCCCGGATGCGCCCGATAACGCGCGCCAATCGTCGCCAGAAGTTACGCATGGGCCGCCTCCGCGCTGGTTGAAATGCCGGCCTGCGCGGCCACTTCATGCAGCATCGAGCCGTGATCATCCGCCAGTTGCGTGGCGGAGGTCTCACCGGTGAACATTGCCTTGGAGACGGGCAATGCGTGGGGGCTGAAGATGACGGTGGCCAGATGGACGACACCGATATGCAGCAGGGCGAGGAAGGCTTCGAAGGTGTGCAGCAGCGCGGCAATCGTCAGCGCCTGGCCGGGGAGCTGGCGGCTGGTCCAGGCGGTGGCCCAGAGAAGCAGGCCGGTGGTGCCCAGGACGAAGATGCCCCAGAAGACGCCGAAGTATTCGAACTTCTGCTCGGGGCTGAATTTGCCGTTGGTGGGCTTCTTTCTGCTGAGGAACAGGTAGTAGAGCATGAGCTGGTTCATGCCGCGCAGGTCGGCCAGGCCGACGGCCATGGACTGGCTGCGCAGGGCCTTGAAGAAGCCGCTTCCCGAGGTGCGGGCGGCCTTGCGCGCCAGCCGGATGATGTAGAGCACGTGGTAGCAGCAGCCGCAGATGAGCACCACGCCGGCAACATGATGGATCATCCGGGCCGAACTGAGGCCGCCGATGCGGGCGATGAGCCAGGCGGCCCAGGCCTGATCGGCGAATTTCATGGGGAAGCCGGTGAGGCAGAGGAGGGTGAAGGTGATCGCCAGCAGCCAGTGCTGGGCGCGCTGGTGGGGCGTGAAACGGATGAGCTTCTCGCGGGCCTGGGGGTGGGATTGGATCGCCTTGACGAGTTGCTTGTGGCGGTGCTCATGCGGCGATTGCCGGCCGAGAATGTAGTGGAAGAGCTTGAGCGCGGTGAGCAGGAGGGACGGCCCGAAGGTGAAGGTAATCATCGCGATGAACAGGCAGGCGATGACGAATTCGATCCCGCGCGTGCTGGCGATATCGAGATGCACGGCCGCGGTCGAAAGCTGAATGCCCGCGGTTCCGTGGCAGCCGGAGGTGCGGCAGGTATCTGGGGCGCGCAGGCTGGAGGTAGGCGATGCGGCATCGCGGGCCTTGTGCATGCCGTGAACATTCTCGCCCAAGCCGGCGTGGCAGTGCAGGCAATCGGCCGTTTCCTGCGAGCCGAGCAGCGCGGCCTTGCCGTGGAAGCTGGCCAAATAGCTGGCGGTGGAGTCGGGGAGCTTGAATTCGCTGGTCACGGCGGCGTTGCCGTGGCAGGTGCCGCAGAGTTGCACGACTTCAATGCTGCGGCGCGGGCGAGCGGTGCGGGCCTGGACGTGGTGCAAATCGAACTGCGTGGCGGCCAGCGCGCTCTTATCGTGGCAAGTCGAACAGCGCTGCAGCGATGCCTCTTCGGTGGAATGCTCATCGAGCCGGAAGACCGGGTCGGCATGGCAGACCAGGCACTGCGATTGGCTGCTCGCGAACGGACTTCCCAGTAGTTGATTGGATTTGCGGAGCGTGTCGGTCTTATGCACCGAGTTGGCGAGCATCTTGCCGACCGGCTCATGCGAAAAGGCGGCCGCTGCGCGGTCGGGAGAGGTGAGGTGGCAACTGCGGAGGCAATCCACGCGGCTGACGGGATTGTGGGGGAACACATCCACTTCGCCGCGGGTGTGGCAATCGGTGCATTTGAGGCGGGCGTGCGGGCCCAGGCCGCGGGCGTAGTAGTCGGGATCGACGGAGAAACCGGTCACGGCCTTTCCCGGCGCCGCGATGCGGGCCAGGCCTTCGAACTGATGGCAGTTCAAGCAGCCTTCGGAATCGCCCGCGACGGCGTGCGACGCGGCGGCCAGCAGAAAGAGCGCGGCAATTTTAACGGACCAGCAATACATCCCGATCCTCTAGTTGGCATGACAGCGACGACACCACTGCGGCTCGCGCACGGGAGATACGATTTTGTTCCGGGCGTCCAATGACATCGCGCCGAAGGCCAGTTGCGACTCAGGCGCGAAAACTCCGGCCTGGTGGGGGTTATGACAGGTGCTGCACAGGATCGTGCCGTCACTGGCGGGGATGAGCAGCGCCGGCCGGGTTTTGGCGGCCTTGAGCCTGGCGATCGTCTGCGGCGAAGGCTTGATGGACAGGCCGGTCGATTCGACCGCGCACATGTACGCCTGCTCATCGGGAGTCAGGCGCAGGCCGATGTGGGTCTGCACGAGCGGGTCGCGGTGGCGCGGGTGGCAATCGAGACAGATGGCCGATTGCGGCGCTTTAAACTTGGCCTCGAATGTCCGCTTGAGCGTCCTGGCATCAGGGGCTTCGGAATGGCAGAAAGTGCAGCGCTCGACGATGGCGTGGCCGTCGCCGCCGAGCATCAGATGGGGATTGAGCTTGGGAAACTCCTGTTCGGCGTGGCAGTTCTCGCAGAAGGATTTGCCATGCGCCGGGCCGCCACCCTCCTGGCGGAGCAAGTTGCGATTATCAGCGCGCACATGGCGCTTCAGATCGCAGCCGAATTGCGCATCGTGGCAGGTGATGCAGCCCAACTCGCCCTGGCTCAGCGGCCAGCTTTCAGGCCGGCGCATCGCGCGGGTCGTGGGGAATTGTCGCCCGGTGGGGTGCGGCTCGGCGTGCGCCTTTCGGCCATCGTGGCAACTGAAGCAGAGAGAATCGATCGCTCTTGCGGCAATCGGCGCTGCAACGCCGGTGGACATATCGTGGCAGGCCGCGCACGACTCCTTTTTCCAGTGCGGATTCTGCGCCGGCGGTGTTTTGCCTTTTGGAATCGCCGGCGATTCGGCGGCGATACAGAACAGCGCGGCCGCCGACAAGGCCGCGATCGGGACCAGAAAATGCGTCCGGTTGATTTGCATTTCAGTACGCGAAACCCACATGCTCCGAACCGTGGCAGGAGAGCGTGCAATTGCCCTTGTGAAGCCCGGTGCTGTTGAACTCGCGCACGCCAGTGGAAGCCTTGCGGACGGTGCGCACGTCGAAGTTGATCAGAAAGCTGTTGTGGCCCGGCGTTCCCTGGTCGGAGGCGATGCCATGCGGATCGTGACAGGTGGAACAGGTCGTCTTCAGGTCCACGATGTGCCGCTTATGGAGCTTGAAGGATTGGTCGCTGAGGATGCTGCTGCGCTCGTGGCAGCGGTAGCAGAGCGCATAGGCGCGGGCGCTTTCGGAGCTGAAATCGGCGCGATCGTACGCGGCAATGAGCAGGCCGGCCGTTTCCGAGCCATGCGGCCCGCTGGGGCCGGAGCCACCGGCCTTCTTGCCGGTATCCGATGAATGGCAGTCGGTGCAGTAGATAACCGAGGCCGGCGTGAGCGATGGCTTAAGGCTGAACACACGTGGATTCTTTCCGCGCGCCTCCACCGGATGAAACGAGACCGATGAAACCGAGAATTTTAAGCGCACGTTCTTCTGCTGGATGGCCCGCGTGATCTCCGGATCGACGGCCTGCTGGTCCGCGTGGCACTTGAAGCAGACTTCATATTCGAATCGCGCAGGATTGACCGGTCTTCCGGCCGCGCTGATGCCCGCAACTTCTCCGAACACGCGGCGAATCAGCGGCGCGGAATCCGCCAGTGCGGTCTTCATCGTGTGAGCATCGTGGCAGTCAGTGCAGGCCGAATCGCCGGGGGAGTGTTTGGCGAGGTCGATGGGCGGGTTGGTATCGTGGCTGGCGAATTTGTTCAGCTCGGCGGCAATGTTGGGGCCCTGCGTCGGTGCAGACTGGTCGCCGTGGCAGGAGATGCACGTCTGGCTGATGGTCTGCTTCTTCAGCAGTTTCGCGCCCGAGGGAGCGGTGTGGTTCTGGTGGCACCCGATGCACTGCATGTGATGCACGATGGTGGTTGTGCCGACCTGATGGCAGGAGTTGCATAGCTGCGACGCCGCGTTGCTCACCACAAGAAACTTGGAATTGGTGTTGTCGTGCGGATCGTGGCAGCTCGTACACTGCATCGCGCCGTTCTTGTCGAGGCGGACCGCGGCGGTCAGCGTGGCGGGATCGCGCAGCTTCGCATTCTTCGCAAGAAGCCCGGCGTCGAATCGGAAGGAGATCGGATGATCGTCCGAAAGATCGGTGTGCGAGGAGCCTTTGCCGCCGGGGAGCGTGGTCAGCATTGCGGCGGATTCGATGCGCTGGCCGGGCGAAACGATGTTGCCCTGAGCGATCATCCCATCGTGACAGGAGAGGCATTGCCTGGAGACGCCGGTGGGCCGGCCGGAAGGTGCGCCCGCCGTTGAAATCGAGAAAGCCGGAAGCGGTCGCAGGTCGGGATCCCATGCGGGCGGGATCGCTTGAATCCCCTTGGGCGCATGGCAGCGAATGCAGACTTCCTGCTCGCTGGCGGCCTTGCCGGCCAGGAGATTATGCGGGCCATTGACCACCCGGTCCTGCTGCGCCGATGCCCAGGAACATGCAATGAAACAGATCATGGCTGGCAGGAGGATTCGCTTCATGGCCGTTTCTCCCGCAGGTAGTCGAACACGGCGATGCGCTTGTTGTAGGTGTCGGCGATCCAAATGCGGTCGTGGGAATCGATGTGAATTCCGGCCGGCAGCCAGAACTGGCCGGGGGCGCCGCCCTCCCCGCCGAAATAGAGGAGCAGCCGCCGCTCATCATCGAAGATCTGCACCAGGTCCTGCTGGGCATCGACGATGTAGAGATGCCCATCGGAATCCAGCGCGATTCCCTTGGGCCGGCCGAGATAGCCGGGGCGGTCGCCCGGCTGGCCCAGTTCGCGCACCAGCTTCAATTCGGTGTTGAAGATTTGAATCCTGAAATTGAGCGAGTCGGCGACATAGAGGTAGCCGCGCGAATCGAGGGCGACATGCGTGGGATAGTTGAACTGCCCCGGCTCAGCGCCGCGCGATCCGATCGTCGCGATCAGTTCTCCCAGAGGAGAGAGGACCAGCACCTGATGCCGGCCAACATCGGCCACGAAAATTCGCCGCGTGGCCCGGTCGATGGCGAGGCCGCCCGGCTTTTTCAGGATGCCCGCGGCCATTTCGCCTTGATATGTTCCAGCGATATTGAAAGAGAAGAGTCGCCCAGCCAGCGCATCGGATACGATCAGCCGCCCTCCGGGATCCCACGCCACGCCGACCGGCTGGGTGAATGCTGCCGGAGCGGCCGGCTTCCACTGAGCATAGTGCCGCGAGGCCAGGTCGAACACATGCACGACCTGCGCCCCGGTGTCGGCGACGAAGAGCCGATCCGCATCATTGGTGCAGAGGGCAAATGGCGTGAGCACGCCGTGCGCATCTTTCTTCCCAAACGTTCCCTCCATCAGGCCTTCAAGCCAGCCCTGCCCGCGCTTGAGATCGTCGGAAGTTGAAAGCTGGCCGACATAGGTGATTCGGGGCGCCTTCGGGGCGGCCGGCCAGGTCAGGGGCGGATCCATTCGATCGAACACCAGGCCCTGCCGCGATGCACATCCGGTTGCCCAAAGAAGCGCGCAGATCATCGTAATCTCCCAGCCGCGCGCGGGCCGGCGGCGCTGGGCGATGGCTTGAAATGATGATGCGGCGAAGCGGTTCATTGCGTCCTCTGCATGGTGGTCTAGAACTTCCTCTCGAGCGTGAGCATGAAAAAGAACGTCGAAGTGTTCTGTGCATCGGTGTCGAGATCGGAATGCCGCACCAGGGCGCCGACGGTCGTGTCGCGGAAGTTCCATTTCGTTTCGATCCGCTCTTCCAGGCCGTGGGCGTGGCTGACCAGATCGTCCTCCAGGTTCAGATACTGAATGCTTGCGGTGGCGGAGAAGTGGCGGTTGGGGCGGTATTGCAGGTTGCCGGAAACCGTCGTGGCGACGGGATTGGTGTGGTCGTCTTCGTAGAACGTCTGGATGCGCGTGGCATCGATCGCCATGCGCCAATCGCGGGCGATGCGGTCTTCGTAGCGGATCGAGAACCGGTTGGAGCGATAGGGCGACAGATTGCTCTGATGGTCTTCGCGCTCGGCCGTGAAGCGCAAGCGCCAGATGCGGTATTCCGCGCCGAGAAGCGTGGCGTTGATGTCATCGGCCACGAACGCACCGGGCACGTCGGTGGTGATGTCCTGCTGCTGATAGACGTAATGGGTGTAGAGACTCAGGCCGTTGAGAAGAGTCTCTTGAAAGTCATAGCGCAGGTTGAAGTCGGTGCCGGTGGTCAAAACGTCATTCGCCGGTTGCGGGGCCAGGTCGAAATCGAGCATCACCGAGCTGTCGGGCGCGAGGTTGCCGCCGGGAATGCGATCGATCACCAGACGATTGTTGTGGTAGCTGGCCAGATAATCGAAGCCATTGGAATAAAACAAGAGCCCCGATGCGCTGCGGACGCCCAGTGTATTCACATTGATGCCGACCCGCGGGATGACGATTTCCTGGCTTGCGTTGAACGTGCGGGTCTGGATGACATGGACAGTGTTGTCCTGCGCCTGATTGGACTGCCGATCGATATTGAGCCGAAGCCCCGAAGTCAGCAATCCACCAGGAACTTTCTTCGAGAAATCGAATTTAATATCCGCGAAGAGTTCATCGGTCCCCGCGCCGCTTTGATCGAGAGTCAGCCCGCCCAGCGTTCCCGTCAAGAACAGGTCATCGGAGAGCTTCTGCCGAAACCCGGCCTTGAGACGATTGACCGTTGAATCGGCCTCGGGGTAGCGGGTGCGCTCGAACTGATACTGATAAAACGTCTCCAGCCGGTCGCCGTGGCGCAGGCGCAGATTCTCATCCAGCCAGAAATGCTCCTGGGCGAAATCGCCATCCTGGTTCAAGTAGTCCAGGGATGAGGTCAGGCTGTGCTCGCGCTTCGGGCCGAAGTCGTATTCGTGGGTCAGGTTGATCGCGTGTAAGTCGTAAGAGGTCGTCTTCCCCAGAGGATCGGTCTGGCGGATATTGCGAAACGTATAATTCCAGTCAATTGTCTGCCCTTCGCCGGGGATCCAGTGGGCATCCCAACTGGCTCCGTTCTGCTCGTGGCGGAAGTTATCCTGGCCGGTGAACGATTCCTGCCGGATGTCGTTGTGAAACAGGCGCAACTCGTTGGTCAGGGTTGCGGATTTCAGAGTCCAGTTTGCCTCGTAGTTGTTCTGGGTGGTGCGGTATGTTTCGGAGAAGGGTTGGCTCGTGTATTCAATGGTTCGATTGGCCCGCAATTCCAGGGGCATTGAAGTCCGCGGGTACAGCGTCAATCCGACATCGTATTCGTAGTGAGCATCGACATCGCTATTGGTGTGCCCATCCCGCTTCTGCTGCATTTCATCCATGCCGACTGTGAATCCGATCGTGAATTCCGCAATTCCAAAGGCGCTTCCTCCGGTTTTCACTTTCAGGAGTTGCTCGAGCACGCTATCGCGATGGGTGCTGTCGGGGCGGCCGGCCGGGCGAACCGAGTTGGTGTTGTATAGACCGGTGAGGCTCAATGTGACTTCGGGTGGGTCGAGATGAAGTTGCGAGGCGGTGGCGGAGAGCTCGGCCGCCTCGGGCGAAGTCTGCGCATTGCCATGATTTGCCGCGATGAACGACAGAAAGGCGACGGCCGTCAGCATGTGACGACATCGGCAGATCATGAATCAACTTTCGCCAGGATTTTGCGAGCCGCACGTTGACGTGCCGCCGTTCGGCCGCATCACGGCTTCAGCGCTGGGCTCAAATCTAATGCGGATAATCGGATGCGTTAATCCTAACACGCGACTGATCGTGTGCAACAATGGAGCGGCATCGCCCTTCGCCTGGGCGATGCCACTCGCGGACGCCGGGGATCTCATCTCGACTCGCGCCACAAGAGACAATCGGCGCGAGTCAGGGTTTCGGGAACAGAGTTGAACGGGCCGCGGCGAATCAGCTCTATTTTGTTTTCGCCATTCCAGTTGGCTACGGCTTGGAAACGCTTACCGTGCCGGGGAAGGTGGTGCCGTAGGCCGAGAAAGTCAGATGGATCGCAACGATCTTGCCGGTGGCGTCGAGCGTGCCGGTGCCGGTGCCGTTGATCGGGCCGCCCGGATGATTCGTATTGGGCGGCGTCACGACGCTGATGGTGAATGTGCGGTTGGCGGCCACGGTGCCGCTGACGTTGACGCTGACCTGGCCATCGGCCGTGAGCGTGCCGGTGAATGCGCCGGAAGTACTCTGCGAGGCGATGTTCAAGACGGCGCTCTTGTAGTGCGCCACGGCGGGAATATCCATCGTCCCGCTGTAGCTGCCGAGCAGGCTGGGGAGAACCGGCGTCGCGTTTGCTCGCGCCACGGTCACCGTTCCGGCATAGACCTTCTTGCCGGGCTTGAAGCCCATCGTCAGGGTCATGTGCTGGTAACCCGCATCAAAAGTGCCCGTGCCGGCGCCGATCATCGGGCTGGCGGGATTGCTGCCTGAGAGCGTGATCGTGAAGCCCTTGGCGGTAAGGACGCCGGCGACGTTGACGGTGATCCCCGTCGCGGTGAGGGTTCCGGTGAAGCCATGCTTGCCCGAGGTCTTGATCGCCAGGACGACCGATTTGGTGTATTTGAGCCCGGGAATGCTCAGGGTTCCGCTGTAGGAACTGACGAAGCTCACGGCCGCCTTCTTGAACGGAGTCGCATGGATGGCCGCCATCGGAGTGGCCGGCGTGCTGGCGAAGCTGGTCGCGAGGCTGACGGAAAACATTTCGCGTGATTCGAGACATTCAAACATGGATCGCTGCATAGGTTCCTCAGAGTGAATGGGATTGGCCCGCCGACCACCCACACGGGGATCGTTGTTGGGACAGAGTTGAATGGACATGGGAGTAGTGCCTGCAAAGCCGCGAGTTCTTCCATCATTTTTTTATCGCGGTTCTTCGTACAACTGCGGATCATCGAGATTGCCCTGGCTGGCGCGAACCATCGGTGTGCCGGTGGGCCAGAGCGATGCATACAGAATAAAAGCCACCAGCGCGGGAAAGAGGTTGGGGAGCAATGAATGCGATATCAGGCATCCAACCATGCTCAGGATTCCAGCAAGGGCCAGCGAAACCCATAAGATGATCGATCCGGCCAGCCAGGCCCAGGGGCCCACTCTATGGCCGTCCCAGTAGGGCTTGAAGAGATGGCTCCGCCAGAAGAGCGCGCCGGGAACGGCCGCGACCATGAAAGCCGTGGAGAAGATGAACCATCGATCCGCCAGCAGCGTGTCGCCGGGCTGCTCGCTGGTGCATGCGAAATGCCACACCATCGCGAGAAACAAAATCGATGGTCCGAGCATGCAAACACTCCATGCCCACCATGCCAGACGCAGGGCGGCAACCGGCATCAGCTTCGTGCTTGCGGCGGGGGTGCGGTCCATCGATCGAAGCAAGGCGGCGTGGCCCGGCGCATCTGCCGCTTCCGTGCGCACTTGAATTCGATTCCAAACAACCATGGACATAACCAGACTCCTTGAACAAACACTTTTGTCACTGCTATCTCGCCCCTTGTGGGAAACACCGTTGCATTCATCCGAAACAATGCGATTCCGATCTCATCACACCCGGGTGAGACTCACCGTGCCGGGAATCGTGCTGCCGTAGGCTGAGAAATTCAGATTGATCGCCAGGACTTTGCCCGTGGCGTCGAGCGTGCCCGTGCCGGTCCCATTGATCGGGCCGCCGGGATGATTGGTGTTGGCGGGGGTGACAACGCTGATCGTGAACGTGCGATTGGCGGCAATCGCGCCGCTGACGTTAACGCTGACCACGCCGCCGGCCGTGAGCGTGCCGCTGAACGCGCCCTTGGAACTCTGCGCGGCGATCTTTAGCACGGCGTCCTTGTAATGGCCCACTGCGGGAATATTGAGAATGCCGTTATAGCTGCCGAGAAGGCTGGGAATGCCCGGGGTCGGTGTGGGAGTCGGGGTTGGGGTCGGCGTTGGAGTTGGGGTCGGTGTGGGAGTCGGGGTCGGCGTGCCGCCACCGTGATGCCGGCCGCCATGCCTGCCGTGACGGCGGCTCGTGGTTCCACTGCCGAGGCGTGGATCCGCGCCGTCGCCGATGCCGCCGCTATCCTCAATTTCACTGGACCGAGTCGTGGTGTGCTTTAGGCTGATCGATGGTGTCGCATCAGGCATGTCCGGCAATTCCGCAACATGGGTGGATGCCGAGAAGAAACGCCGTGACTCAAGATCTTCGAAGAGGCTGAACATTGTCGCTCCTGTCTGTTTGAACTATTGATTCAGACAGGGGAGTAGTGCCCGGACCTCCGGGAAATCTTCCGCGTTAATTCTGGCTCACCATCACGAGGACATCGCCCGACGACATGCGAAGGGGTTCAAATCCATCGGGATAACAAATAAGAAAAAGGGGAAGAAAATCGCGGCCCGACGGCACTCAATTGGCGTAGAGAACTTTATTCGCGTCGACGCGCCTCTTCTTCTTTGGCCTGGGATGTCAACAAACGTGGTGTTCTTAACCGGTATCACTGGAGCGCTGGGATCCTGGCTCGCCCGTGAAGCGCTCAATCATGGAATGCGGGTCCGCGCGCTGGCACGCGGTTCAGCGGAACGGCCCGCGCGGCAGCGGGTGCAACGATGCATGGCCGCGATTGGCGTGGGCACATCACCGGCGTTGGAAGTGGTCGAAGGGGATATTCTGCATTCCCGGCTGGGCATTCATGAAGGCTACATGAGAGATCGGATCAGCCTCGTGATCCACTGTGCCGCCAGCACGTGTTTCCACGACAGCTCGGCCGAGTTGACTCATCAGACCAATGTGGAAGGTCTGCGCAGGGTTCTGGAATTCGCGCGCGAGCACCAGGCGGCGATGGTGCATATCTCCACGGCCTATGTGGCCGGGCGGCGAACCGGGCGGGTGCGCGAAAATGAACTTTGTGAAGGACAGGCGTTCAACAACGTCTACGAATCCACCAAATGTCTCGGCGAATCGCTCGTGCATGAGTGGTCGCGATCAACGGGGCTTCCGGCCACCATCCTTCGGCCGAGCATTGTCCTGGGAGATTGGCATCAGGGCCGCGCCCTGCGGTTCAATACACTTTACGATTTGATGCATGCATTTGATCTGCTGGGCCCGATCATTCGGGAGCAGGAACTGCGCGTGGTCGCCCAGCCTGATGTCACGAAGAACATCCTGCCGGTCGATTATTTTGCGGACATCGCCTGGCGCATCATTCAGCGCGGCCATGCAGGCACATTTCATGTGGTTCATCCGCAACCCACGTCCGTCGCCGAATTGCGGGAGATCTTCGTTGAGTTGTTTGGCTGCAATGGCGCGCGGCTTGTGTCGGAGGCGGAGTTCGCCGGCCGGCCGGCGTCACAGGCCGAGCGAACCTGTCACCGCGCCATGTCGATTTATCGCCCCTATATGACCCGGTCCGAGCCGGTATTCGATCGCAGCGAAACCGATAATGCCATCGCGGTGAATCCGCCCGCTGTGCCGGTGCTCGATCTGGCGTATTTCCAGCGTCTATTGAAATATGCACGACAGGTCGATTGGGGACGGCGGCCTGTTCAGCGATCCATGATTGTCCGGCCGGCGGTGGCGGCCGACGAATATTTCGAGAGCTTTCTGGCCAGTAAGCTCGGCCAACATTTGCTTCCCAATCTGCATCGCCTTTCATCCCGTTTCGGCATCGCGCTGCTGGAAACGCCGCGCCAGCACTGGTCGCTGGAGATTCGGCAAGGCGTGCTCCATGGAATCTCCCGCGGCGGCGTGGATATACAGTGCTGCTTCAAACTCGACGGGCCGACGTTCATGGAGATTGTCGCCGGCCGGCTCGGCCCGCGCCGCGCATTCTTCGACAAGCGCATCCAGATCGAGGGCGATCTGGAGACGGGCTTGAAACTCGCCACGGTATTGGACCCGTTTTTTCGCAAGTATCCCTTTGCGCCATCTCTCACCGAAAGCTGCCTGGCATGATGACTCAAACCGCGAGCGCCGCTCGATCGTCAACAGGCTCATCGGAGCGCACGTCGTCTCCGATGAACGTGCGCATCGCCCATGTCATCGGCCTGCACTTCGACCGCAAGCACGGCAGCCCGTACTGGCTGGAGCGCCAGGATTCGCTCGGCCTGGACGCGCGCAGGGATATTCGTTCGGTCGCCGATTTTCCGAAGCTCGGCCCGATGAATGAGGTTGCCCTGGCAAGCCGGCCGATCGAGGATTTCATCCCGCGTTCGCTTCTGCATCGTCGCGATGAGCTCTTCATTGGTCAGACCGCCGGCACGCTTGGGCGGCCCAAGTTCGGCGTGCATCGCCGCGATGAATTTCAGCAGGCGTTCGTGGATCCATTTCTCGCCGCCGCGAACAGGGCGCGGTTTCCACGCGAGTTGAACTGGCTCTTTGTCGGCCCCTCCGGTCCGCATATCATCGGCCGGGCCGCCAGCGCCTGCGCCCGCGCGATGGGGTCGGCCGACCCGTTCACGATCGACCTCGATCCGCGCTGGGCCAAAAAGCTCCCATCGGGAACCTTCGCATGGCGGCGCTACCTGGAGCATGTCGAAGAGCAGGCCCTGGCGATCGTGGATGCTCAACAAATTGGAGTCATTTTCAGCACGCCCATCGTCCTGGAGAGCCTGGCCAAGCGTATTCCACCCGCCAAGGTACAGGCCATTCGAGGAATCCACCTCGGCGGCATTTCGGTATCGCCGGCCCAGCGGGAGTTGTTCGCGCGGCAGTTTCCGCGAGCAGCGATCCTCTCCGGATACGGCAACTCGCTGTTTGGCGTGATGCCTGAATTGGCCTTCTCGCCGGAAACAGGATTCGACTACTACCCGCATGGGCTGCGGCAGATCGTGCGCATCGTGCCGGCCGAGGGAGGCGACGATCGGCAGCGTCTGGGCGCGGATGTTCCCTACGGCCGGCGCGGCCAGGTCGTCATGAGCCGTCTCGATGAAATGCAGCTCATTTTAAATCTCATGGAGCGCGACCACGCCGAACGGCTGCCGCCGCCCGCCTGGGCTGCGGCCGATGGATTTGTCATCGATGGCGTGCGCGACCCCCGGCCGATCGTCAATGACACCGTCAAACCCGCCACAGGATTCTATTGATGGATGAAAATCGAGTTATTCAGGAGCGCATACGGTTCGGCGATGACGATCGCCTGAGCGGGGTGCTGGCCTATCCGGTGGATCGCGAGCCCGCACGGGCGGTTCTTCTCTGTTCGCCCCATCCAAATTTCGCCGGTGACATGGAGAATAACATCATCGCCGCGTTGGCCGAGCGACTGGCCAACGATGCCATCACCCTGCGCTTCGATTACCGCGGCATTGGCCAGAGCCGGATCGAATTGCCGCTGGGAAGTTCAACCTACGACTACTGGGACAACATCGAGCAGACGCTGGATTACACCGACCCGCTTCAGGATGCCGCCGAGGCCGCGGACGAACTCGCCCGGATCTGCGGCCATTTGCCGATGATCGCGGTGGGGTACTCCTTCGGCGCGGTAACAGGCACGCAAATGGCCGCGCATGATCCGCGCTTCATCGCCATGGTGGGAATCGGCGCGCCGTTCAAGCGCATCGCCTTCGCGCATCTGGCGGATTGCCCCAAACCCTGCCTGATGATCAGCGGCACGGCCGACTTTGTTTACATGCCCGATGTGGCGGCGCGGCTGAGCGCTTCGGCCGGGATCAAACTGCTTATGGATCGAGTCGAGGGCGCTGACCATTTTTTTCGCCAGCAGGAAGATTTGCTGGAGGATCGCATCAGGCGGTTCTGCCAGCCAATCAAGTCGCCGGCGCAGTTGCCGGTTCACAGCGGGTGGGAAGGATAGGTGCATTTGCGGACGATGCGGGCCCACACAATCCAGCGGCCGCGGACGCTATCAAGGCGATCCGCGTGGCTGCGCGCACTGGCGCGACGATTCGGCCAGATCGCCGCCGCATTGATCCTGTGCAGTGCGGCATGGTTGCTGCCGAGTTGCCAGATGGCCGATCTCACGCATGTTTCCACCGCCCGGTTTCCCAAGCCGCAGACGTGTGCGGAATGCCATGTGGAGATCTACAGCGAGTGGGAGCATTCGCCCCATGCCGTCGCGTTTGCCAACGATGAATTTCGCCGGGCTACGGACAATTACCGTTTCACGGAGTGCATCGGCTGCCACGCGCCTCAACCGATTCTCGCGGCCGGTGAGCCCACGGCCCGTGACACGGCACGCGAGGCCGGTGTGGCCTGCGTTTCCTGCCATCTCAGTGAAGGGGCGATGGTCGGCCCGCTCCAGCCTACCGGCCTGGCCAAGCCGCATCCGATTCGAGTCGATCCCGCGTTCTTCGCCGAAGGCACGCTCTGCGGCCGCTGCCATCAAAGCACGCTGGCCCAGTGGCAAGTCGCCAACACGGATCAGAAGCAGGATTGCCGCCAGTGCCACATGCCCAAGGTCATTCGCAAGATCACCCAGGCAACCGACATGATCTCCAAGCCCCTGGTGGCCGCCGAGACGGCCGCGCTAGAGCACCGCCATGTCTTCTCGCTGTCGGCCGATGGGCTGACGGATGGCCCATGCACGCTGAAGGTCAACTGCGCCGACCGCAGCGAGGCAACCATCACACTCGTCAACCGGCTGCCGCATAATCTGCCCACCGGCGATTTTGGCGTGCGTATCATTCATATATCAGCCACCGGAATTGATGCGCACGGAGTCGGGACGGTTCTGGGTCATTGGGAACTGACCCGGGCCGCCGGCGGAGCGCTGGCCGGCGGGCAATCGCGGAGTTGGCGCGTTGAGCTGCCGCCGGACGTCAGGATGCTCTGCGTTGAAGTGGTGCGACAAGGGCGCGAAAGCGCCGACCGAACGGTGCTTCTCCGCAAGGAGGTCGCCGTTCCATGAGTAAAGCGAAGATCCGTCGATTCTCGGGCTTTCAACTCGTGCTGCACTGGGTCGTGGCCTTGCCGTACATGGCACTGCTGGCCAGCGGCGCGCTGATGATGCTGCACCGCGCGGGGCTGGCGGCGTGGGTGCCGGTGGCAATGCTGGGAACAGTGCATCGCTGGATCGGCATCGCGATGGCCGCCGCGATCCTGCAAGCCCTGATCGCGACGACGGTGGGCGGGCGTTGGAAGATTGTAGGCCGGGATTTCCTGCACTGGATGACGATCCGCCCGCGCGAGATTGTCTGGCTGCTGAAAGCGCCGTTGAACACGTTCTTTCCCAGGCTTGTTCCCATGCCGCCCGCGGGGCGGTTTAACGCCGGCCAGAAGCTGCATGGGCTGTTTATCCTTATGGCGATCACGGGCTTCATCGCCACCGGCGGGGTGATGATCCTTCGTCCCGCAAGACTGCTGCCGTGGGTGGTGCACACGTGGCTGTTCTTTGGGGCGGTGGGGTTCCTGGGCTTGCACTTGTTCCTGGGCGTGATTAACCCGGTTACCCGGCGGGCGCTGGGCGGAATCTTCTCCGGCCACGTGCCGCTGGATTACGCACATGCGCATCATTCGCTGGATGTGCCCGATGCCCCCGTTGCGCATGCCCATCATCCCGCGGTGGTCTCCTGGAAGGCGATGCTGCTGGTGATCCTCGCGGTTGCCGGCGCGGGCTTGTGGTGGTGGCAACATGGCGGCCGCGATGGCGTGCAAACATCAATGGCCGTCGGCCGGCAGCATATGCTGATCATGCCGGGAATGCTGATTGCCGCCCATGCCGATGATCCCCGCACCAACCGCTGTGAAACGTGCCACGTTGGACTTGGGCCGCCCAAGGAGTCCGCTTGTCTGTCGTGCCACACCGAAATCGTCCAGGCGATGGGTTCGCATACGGGGTTCCACGGCCAGTTGACCGGTGCCTGCGCATCGTGCCACGCTGATCACAAGGGCCGCGATGCGGACCTTCGCAATCTGGACACGCGAACGTTCAACCATCAGTTGGCGCGATTCAGTCTCCAAGGTGCGCACCGAGCGCTGGAATGCGATCAGTGCCATGTGCAGCATTCAGGCGCGGCCGGGCAGCGGCGTTTCGTCGGGATTGAAACTTCCGATGGCTGCGCGCAATGCCACGCCGACCCGCATGCCGGCCAGTTCCAGCCGAAAAGCTGCACGGACTGCCACAATGAGCAGGGCTGGAAGGGCAAACAACTGCTTTTCGATCACAATCGCGATGCGACCTTCAAAATCGATGCGCTGCATGGCGGCGTGGCCTGCGCCAGTTGTCACAAAGAGTCCGAAGGGCACCGGCAATTCCGTCTGCTGGCGACCAATTGCGAGTCATGCCACTTGGAAGTGGCGCAGGCAATGGCCGGCCATATCGGAAGCGCCGCCGGTCGAGCCGATCCGCACAGCGGCCGGGTGGCTTGCGCGGAATGCCATGCCCCCTCGATCCGAGCCCCCGAGCCCGCGCGGTATGCGGCCGCCTGTGAGAAATGCCATACTCCGCTCTATCGGAATCTCTTTTTCAACTTGCAACGCTCGCTCGATGAGCGGGAAGCCGCGGCCGGCCGTGCGATCAAAAAGATCGAGGCAACCGATCCTGCCGGTGCCCAGGCGCTGACCCGGCGGGTGGCGCAGGTCCACCGGGCGGGCGTTCACAACGCGCAGGAATCGCTCAGTATCCTGGATGAAATCCTCGCCGGGCCTCCGCAGTCAGCACCCAGGAAAAATCCCTAACTGGCCGATTGGCCGCTTTGTCAAACTATGAGGCAATTACTCTACCGCACCTTGATCATCGCCTGGGCCATGTGGTTCGGCGGCATTGTCGCGCTGCTCATCTTCGTGCAGCGGCTCTTCCAACATGATCGCGAACTCGCCATCGCGGCCGCGCCACAACTCTTTGGAGCATTTGAGAGCTATCAACTCGTGCTGGCTGGGATAGCTGTCGCTACCGCGATCGCCCTGTGGTGCATCGCGCGGTCGGGTTGGGCGATGATATTTCTGGTGATGGCGATCGCGGCGACTGTTCTGGCGATTGTATCAATTGCAAGCATTACGCCCGAAATCATGCGTATGCGGGCCAGCGGGGAGACTCACGGGCCGGCCTTCTCCCGAATTCACGGAATTTCCATGCTGCTCTATGCGGCGGAATCCCTCAGCCTTTTGGTGGCGGGTCTCGCCATCGCGGGTGTCCGCCTCGACCGCGGCAGGATGGTGCCGACCATCGACAGATAAATGTATCCATTCGCCAAATCGCAGGGAAGAAAACCCGTTGAGCGCGGAACTATTACATCAGCCCGCTGCGTAATTGCGAACCTGCGTTGCTTCGAAAGGACCCATGATTACTTCCAATGAAACGGATTTTCACGCCTTCTCCGCGGCCAAAGCCACCCGCGCCAATGCCTTGTTGCGCGTGGCCTACACGCCCGACAGCGATGATGCCGTCAATTTTTACGCCTGGGAGCACGGCCGGCTCGCGCTGGAGGGCTGGCAGGCCTCGTTCGAGCGCGACTGCATCATCGCACTCAACCGCGCGGCCCAGCGCGGGCAATACGATGTGGTCTCCATCTCCTCGGCCATCTTCCCGCTGGTCGCCCACAACTACTGGATCCTGTCCTCGGGCAACAGCATCGGCCGGGGCTACGGTCCCGTGCTGGTGGCGCGCGAGGCGGTTGAGATAGATGCCCTGCGCGGCAAGCGTATTGCAGTGGGCGGCCTGGTAACCACCGGCAGCGCCCTGGCCTCGATGTATTGCCCGGGGGCCGAGCTTGTGGAAATGCGCTACGATCGGATCGCCGATGCGGTCCTCGATGGAGCGGTTGATGCCGGTGTCATGATTCACGAAGAGCTCCTCTACTTCGGTGAAAAAGGCCTGGCTCGCGTCTGCGATCTCGGCCAGTGCTGGTGCGATGAAACGCGCTTGCCGCTGCCCGTGGGGCTGAATGTGGTCCACAAACGCGTCGGCCGCGAAACGGCGCACGAGATCGCTTCGCTCTGTCGCCGCTCCCTCCAGTGGGGCTTGGACCACTTCGACGAGGCCCTGGCATTCGCCGGCCAGTTCGGACGCGGTTGCACCACTCGCCATATCGAGATGTTCAGCAATTCCGACACGCTTTGCATGCCGGCCGATGCTGAAGAGGCATTGGGCGTGATGTTCCACCGGGTCGCCAAGCTCGGTCTCGGGCCGTCCCTGGATCATTACGAGGTGATCCGTGGTTGATTTCGGTCAGCCCCCAGCCGGTCCCGATGAACTGCTCCGCCTCAAGCGCCAGTATCTGATTCCCTGCGTATATCACTTTTACCGTGAGCCGCCGCAGATCGTCGGCGGCAGCGGATCGTTCCTGTTCGACCATGTCGGCCGGCGCTATCTGGATATGTTCACGGGCGTGACCGTGATGAGCGCTGGCCACTGCAACTCGCAAATCATCGAGCCGGCCATCGCGCAAATCCGCCGGTTGCAGCATACCACTTCAATCTACCTGACCGAGCCCGCGCTGCGCCTGGCCGAGACGCTGGCTCAAATCGCACCCGGTGACCTGCGCCGTAGCTTCTTCTGCGCCAGTGGCAGCGAGGCCGTGGAAGGCGCTATGCTGCTCGCGGCCCTGCACACTCGGCGGCGCGGAATCGTCGCCATGACGCATGGCCTACACGGCCGAACGCGCTGGGCCATGAACGCCACCGGCCTGGAAATGTGGCGGACCGACCCGTTTCCGTTCGAAGAGGTTCATCATCTTCCCTTCGGCGACATCAATGCCCTGAAGCACTATTTCAACGCCGCCGCCATCCCACCGGCCGCACTCATCGCCGAGCCCATCCAAGGCAACGGTGGCATCATCGTTCCCCCCGCCGACTATTGGCCCGCCGTGCGTGAGCTTTGCAGCCACTATGGCGTGATGCTTATTCTCGACGAAGTGCAGACTGGCCTGAATCGAACCGGCCGCTGGTTTGCCTGCGAACACTGGGGCATCGCGCCCGACATCCTCGTCGTCAGCAAGGCTTTGGGGAACGGATTCCCCATCGCCGCTTTCATGACCACCGACATCATCGCCGCCAGCTACACACGTCCCGGCGCCTCCACGTATGGAGGCAACCCGGTGTCGGCGACGGCCGCTTTGGCGACATTGCGGTTTCATATCGCGCATGATCTGGGCGGGCGCGCTGAATCAGTCGGCCAATCGCTGCGCGGTCGGCTCAGCGATGCCGTGGCAGGGCATCGGAACATACAAAAGCCTCGCGGCATGGGAATGATGATCGGCATGGCGTGCCACGATAACGCCGGCGATCCATCGGCCGACTTGTGCGACCGCCTTCTGGAGCGGCTGAAGGTTAACGGCGTTCTGGCCGGAAAAACCGGCCCCGGCCGCAATGTTGTCACCTTCATGCCCCCGCTCACTCTGAGCGAACTCGAAGTTGATGAATTCATCCATGCATTTCAGGCCAGTATCGTGGCGGAGACTTGAGCACTCGATCTCGTAAACCCCTTTCTGAAGATGCCCGGCTGCCAACTCGGGCTCGAAGGCCGGCATCGGGCGTTTCCAACCGTGCAATGAGCTGGGCGGCGTGGCTTGCCACCGCCGCGCTGGCCGCCATCGGCCTGCCGCGCTATCACATCAGCAATTCGATGGATGCCTGGATGCCTGAGATCGCCACGGCCGGGCCGTATGCCTCCTACGTCGTCATCGGATTCCCTGGCGACAGAATCAATTCCATGGCGGTGGCAGCCCGCTTGCGCGCCCTGCCCGCCGTGGCGCTCTGCCTTGATTCGGCCACCGTCCGAGCTGCGCAGCTTGTCACCGGTGTCAGCGCCGATGACTTTGTCTCAGGGAAAGAGGGCATCTACTCTGGCATCTTCTGCTTCCGCCGGGACGTCGCTACCGATCGGGAGTTGATTGAACAAGTGCAGCCCGTCTTAGACGGACTGGGTCCGCGCGAATCATTTGCGCTGGGTGGTCCAGCCGCGTTTCAACAGGCGATGGATCATTGGAGCCAGGACCGCCTCGGACTCATCCTGGGTGCCATACTCCTTTGCGGCGGGCTGATGCTCTGGGGGATAACCGGCAGCATGAGGATCGCCGTGGTGGCCATGTCCGCCATCTCTATCAGTCAAATCATTTTCCTGGGCGCGCTGTGCTGGCTGCGCATTCCGATGGATATGTCCCTGGCGCTGGTGCCCCCGATGATGATGGGCATGGGATTCTCCTACGCTGCCCATCGCGCCCTCCGCCAGCAGAGTTTCGTAGTGCTGATCGCCTGCGTCGTGGCCGCCGCCGCTGGTATCGCCAGTTTCATCAGCGCCGATCTGCTCCCGGTTCGGCACTTTGCCATTGCCGGCGTGCCCGGTCTGCTGCTCGTCTGGCTGGCCACCGTCACGCTGGTCCGGCCAGATCGCCCGGCGCGCCGCCGTCGCATCTCATGGCTGCGCGCGCTCCGCAACCTCTTCCTGTTCGCCTCCGGGCGCTATCGCGGATTGATCATCGCCATTGCGATGGCCATCACGCTTGCCGGCCTCACCCTCGCCCCGGGACTCCACGTTCAGGCCGATCCGCTGAATTTCTTCCCCAGGACTTCACGCATCGCCCGGGATTTCGACACCCTGAACCAGCGCCTGACCGGCATGCTGCCATCGCAAGTCATCATCCACGGAAGGGCCGATCCGCGCGAAATACTCGGCCAGACTCCTGGCATGCGCAAGGTCATCGATATCACCGCGCGGACGACCGACGGCCAGGAGCGTACCTATTGGTGCCTCGCCGACAATAACGCCGTCAACACTCTGGCCGATCACGTCCCCGCATGGAAATCCTGGGCCACCGCGCGCGGATCAACGCTCGAATGGCACGGTGTGGCCGCCCAGATTCATCGTTCCGGCGCGAGCATCCTTCGACTGGCCGCCGAGTCGCTGCCCTCGATGGCGACCTTGATCGCCCTGATCATCGCGGTTCTGTTGCGCCAGGTACGGGCAATTCTGATCGGCGTCTGGGTTGCACTGGTGCCCGTAGCGGCGCTGGTGATTGCCGCAACCATCGCCGACTGGGAACTGGGGCCGGTCGCCCTCATGATCGGATCGATCGCCGTTGGCGTCGCCGTGGATGATGCCCTGCACCTGCTGACGACATTCCGGCGCCGTCAGTCGATGCAACGCACCCTTATCGAATGCTGGAAACCCTGCGTGGGCAGCTCCCTTGCCGCAATGGTTTGCTTCAGTCTGTTCATGCTCAGCCCTTTCGGCCCAACTCGCCAGTTTGGCATTCTCATGTCGCTGGCAACGGGCTTTGCCATGCTTACCAACCAACTTCTGCTGCCGGCCCTGCTCCGGAAACGAGTCCAATAATGCTGATCGGGGAATTATATATTTCGCACGTTGCGCATGCCGATAGTGTGCGTGGGTGAAGAACTTTTAGGAGTCCAGGTAATGACGATTTCCAGCCTCAATTCGAATGCATACACGCCAGTTCGGCCGAGCGCTTCGCAGAACACCGCCAAACCGCAGGCAACTGCCCCAAAGGATGCTGATGGCGATTCGGATGGTGACTCGGGCGCGCAGGCCGCCGCCGAACAGCGGGGTGGAATTGATGTGAAGGGGTAGCGGCATCGTTCGATGCGATGCCCGCGGACTGGCAAGTCATTTCGAATGCACACGGAACATAGGAAATCGGCGATCGGGAAGTCCTATCAAGGTCAAGACGAGCGGGGCCAAGAGCCGGATGCGATACTTTGTCTGAGCGACAGCAATTTGAACCGGGCAAAGAAACGACCGCTTTCTTCTCGGCCGTAGTTTCATTCCGATTTCAGTAGGCGCAGCGCCGTGGTGGCATCTTCGCCTCCTCCCTCGGTGTGCTTGCCATCGGTCTCCGGGGCATCGAACCAGACGGTCATGACGCCGACGACGCTCCCCGATGAATCGAGGATCGGTGCCCCGCTGAACCCGCGCAGTTGGCCGCTCGGCCGATGATGTGCGGGCCGGAAGGGCCGACAAACAACCAGTTCAGCTCGCGTGGAAAGCGCGCCCTGCGTGCGGCGGCAACGAAGGGGGCGACGAATGCCTGCTGAAATTCATCGCGCCGGTGAACGCCGAACTTGGGCCGCCCCAGCGTGCCGGCGGTCTGGCCGATCATCAGTTCGCAGCGGCGTCCGGCAAGCGATCGCGGGATGAAATCCTCGATCGGTCGTGTCGCCAGAGCCTCTTCGTTCATGGGGCCCAGCTTCGGCAGGTCGGCGAGCGTGCGAATCTCCGCGCGAGCATCCAGGCCCAGTTCGTCCTGACGCTCCAGCCAATACGGGGCACCGCCTTGGCGATCAAAGTGAAGCCCCATGATGTGCGCCAGGCGCCGACTCATCGGGTCATGGATGGTTCTAACCGGACCCGCAGGGGACCGCGCGCTGCTTCGGAGTTGAGTCATCATAGGGCGCAGCATGTTTCGCACCCCATCCACATTGGTCCGCCGGGTCAGCTCGCCAGCGCTGTCATGGAACGACGTGCTGGCGGCGCAGTGGATGACCAGACGCACCTGAAGGCACCGGACCTGGCCGGGCGGGGGCCCGGCGTCCTCACGCCGAACTCCGCAGTCAGCTCCCTCGTTTTTGGCGCTACTATTCCAGCCGCAACACCTGAACGTCCTCGGCCTCGATTCGAATTTCCGCTCGCCCGCCGGTGAATTGAATCGCCCGATCGCCGATCAGCTCCCTGGCCGTGGATGCCTTCAGCCCTTCGAGCGTCAGCGCGATCGTGCGCGACTGATCGGAATCATTGAACACCGTCAGGTACTGGGTCGCTCCCGTTTTTCCCCATCGCTCGACGTACACTTTCTCATCCGAACTGCGGGCCAGCGCGATCGGTTGCCACCCGGCCTCGGCGATCTGGCGGCACAGCGGCACATACTTCTTGAACAGCGGTCGATCGCGATCGTAGAGCTCGGCCCGCGAAAAATAGTGCCCGCGCGAGGCGTCGGGGCTGAAGAATCCGGGAAACATCCCGTAAGCCAGGGCCCGCTTCATGTACTTCTCCACCAGCGCCGGGCCAAACTGGTCGAAGTTGGTGTTCATCAGGAAACAGTACGGCTTGGCGCCGGTGAGCCATCGGATGGTCATCAATTCCGCATCGCTCATCGGGCTCCATTTGCCGTTGCGGTTCCAGTTGGTTTCCGTGCCGTTGACATCGACCAGCGGCACGAGCCAGCAAAAGCGCGAACCCGCGCCATTGCCCATGGTGAATTTGCCCATGGGCTTGAGATCGTTGCGCAGGGCGCGGGTGTATTCGAAGACGATCAGGCCCTTGTGGATCGCGGGCTGCCGGGTCGCCGGGTCGAACGTCAGCGGCGTTGTCGCGCCCGCGAAATGCGTGCGATCGAAATCCAGATCATCCGTCACCCAACCCTCGATCGAATCCACATATTCCCCATCCAGTGTGCCTTTGGCACCGGCACCGTAGAGTTTTTCCTTGAGTTGAGGATTCCACTTGTTCTTGAAATCGGTGGACTCGCCCGCGATGCCCGGCAGGGAGTTCATGCTCCACACGCCCCCGTCGCACCAGGGCTCATCGCGAAGGCGGATGATGGGCTGTCCGCGGGCGTCCTTGAATCCGCTGGTGAACAAAGCCCGGGCCTGCGGGTTGTTCTTCTCCGCCAGCGCCTTCGCGTGCGCCAGCGCGGCATCGAATGTTCGCGGCATCCCCTTGGGCATCGTCATCCACCAGGTCATCGGTTCGGTGTAGCGGAAGGTGATGATGTCGTGGGCATCATCCCACGCAACCTCGTCGTTGCCTTCCTTGAACGCGAAGCCGAAATCCTCCCAGCCTTTGACTTTGCTGATCGCGTGGAAAGGCATCCACAGCCCCAGCCGCTTGAATCGGTTTTCGAATTGTTCCCGGAAAGCCTTCGCGTTGTATATCTGGTCGATGGCCGACCGGAGGCCCAATTTCGCGTCGAATTGCAGCGTGTAGAAGTAAACGCTTGTCGATGGCTTCTCGCGGCACAGGGCCAGATCGTAGGCAATATAGAGCTCCCGGGTAGCGCCCGCATAGCCCACGCGAAAGATCGCCGGGTGGGCCATGTCGATTCCGATTGCCCTGCCCTGGCGATCGTCCGCCACCGCCGCGATGGGGAGCCGGCTGATCCGGCCGGAATGATCCAGCCTCCGGTATTCGCGCGACCCCGAAATGGGCTCATCGCGCCGGGGATCGACCAGGTGCCGCGTTGCCGGAGCGGGCATGGTATAGACCAGCGTGAGGGCTCGATCTTTTCCCGAGGAGTCGGCGACCTGAATCTCGGTGATGTTGCCATCCATCGCCTGCATTCTCAGGTTCAAACCCATCGCTTCAAACTGCCCGAGATTGGCCGGGCCGACGGCGCTGGCCTTCACGAAATCGCCATCCGCGCCCACATCGCGCACGAACAGCCCGCTCTCCACCTTTCCCGCCACCGGGTCCGCCAGTGTCACCAGCCCATCGAGCAGCCCCGCCGATGCGGGCACCTCCAGTTGCTGGAGCATCGCATCCTTGAAGACCGCCTTGCCGCCATGCTTCCGCAGAAGCAGGTTCACGGAAACGGATTTCACCGGCTTCTCCGGCATGATTCGCACTTCCTGCCGCTGCCAGTCATGCGTGCCCACATCGAAATTGCCCGTGCGCCCCCAGAGATGATCGCCGTCCATATAAACGAGGTCGAGATAGATCGAGTAATCGCCGTTGCGCGAACCGCCCACGTTCTCGCATCGGCTCGATGCGCCTGCGACGATCGGCGCGGCAACCTTCTGATTCAGCACGATCGTCTGGCTCGCTCCGCGACTGGCATCGCCGGCCGGGCCATTGTCGCAGACCATGCCCCCGCCCTCGCGGGCAAAGCCCTTCTCGTAAGCCCGCCAGTTCTTCTCAACCAGGAGATTGGACGCCTTGGGATCCAGACGAACCAGACGCCGAGTGCCCGGGGCCGAATCGGCACCCTTCGTCGTATTGATGATCGAGACGGACAGGAGGGCGGCGCACAAGATCGAATGATATGACATGGTGATGCTCGGTTTAATCCTAAACGGGTTCTCCGGCGGAGGGCAATGGAGCTGCCTGCTGAAGTGGATAGGGTACGCTGCGGTGATCGACGATGCGAATCTCCTTGCGAACTTGACGCGGAAGGCGCAGGGCAATTGCATGTGGCATGAAGTGGGCAACAATTGCGGATTTCGGATTGCGGATTGTGGATTGAAATGCGGTTTTCAATCCACAATCCGAAATCGATGCGATAGGAGTTACATGCGATTGCCCTGCAATGAATGCCATCTCAGCGCCTCCGACCTACTAAAAATGGCCGCCCGCGGTTATCGTTGCAAGACGATGTTCGGATCTCACCTCTCGATAGCAGGGGGCCTGCACAACGCCCTTCTGGATGCGGAACGACTCCATATGGAAGTCGTCCAAATCTTCACCAAGAACCAGCAGCAATGGCGCGTCCCACCTCTCGATTCGGCCATGGCGGGCCAGTGGAAAACGCATTGCCAGCGGCTCGACTTTCGCCAGACGGTGTCCCACGATTCCTACCTCATCAACCTGGCTTCGCCGGATGAGGCGCTGTGGCGGAAGAGCATCGATCTGTTCGTTGAAGAACTCACGCGGTGCATCCAGCTTGAGATTCCCTGGCTGGTGACCCATCCCGGCGCGCATATGGAATCCGGCGAGGAGGCCGGCCTCGCCCGCATCGCGGCCGCGGTCGATCAAATTCATCAGCGCATTCCGCAGTCGCCCGCCTCTTCAATCCGCAATCCGCAATCCACAATCCGCAATGTCACGACCTGTCTCGAAATCACCGCCGGCCAGGGGACCAGTCTCGGATACCGTCTCGAGCATCTGGCGGCGATTATTGAAAAGGTCGAAGCGCCGCAGCGCATGGCGGTCTGCCTGGATACCGCGCACCTCTTCGCGGCCGGCTACGATTTCCGCGGCCGAAAGTACGCGGGCTTCATGCGCGATCTGGAGAAGACCGTTGGCCTGGATCGCATCAAGGTCTGGCATCTCAACGATTCGAAGAAAGAACTCGGCAGCCGCGTCGATCGCCACGAGCATATCGGCCAGGGCACCATCGGCCTGGCAGGCTTCGCGCCGATCATCCGCGACAAACGCTGGAAGGACACGCCCAAAATTCTCGAAACCGCCAAGGGCAAATCGCCCGATGGCCGGGAGTGGGATGCGGTGAATCTGGAAACGCTCAAAGGTTTGGCGAAGTAGGATCCGATCGCCCGAAGCGCTGGCCGGTCGGTGGGATGTAACTCCCATTCTGTGGCAAAGACGAGTCGCCAGGAATCCAAATGCCGCTTTCCAAAGATTCCCGCTGAGTTGGCACGCTCCTTACTCAAGTATACAATCCCCAGCCCATGCCTGTATCCCTCGATGTCATCCCCGCTTCCGCCGCTCCCGCCGCCGCCCCCCAGCCCGCCGGCCGAAAGCCTTCCTGGCTCAAGATGAAAATGCCCGCCGGCACCGAATACGCCAAGCTCGCCCACCTCGTCACCGGCCACAAGCTGCATACCGTCTGCCAGTCGGCCAAGTGCCCCAACATGGGCGAATGCTGGGCCGCGGGCACCGCCACCCTGATGATCCTCGGCGATGTCTGCACGCGCTCCTGCGGCTTCTGCCACATTGCCACCGGCAAGCCGCCGACCCTCGATCTCGATGAACCCGTCCGTGTCGGCGATGCCGTGGCGAAGATGGCGCTCGGCCATGTCGTGATCACCTCGGTCAATCGCGATGAGCTTCCCGATGGCGGCGCGGAAATCTGGGCCCAGACGCTCAATGAGATCCGCCGGCAATCTCCGGGCACGAGCGTCGAGGTGCTCATCCCCGATTTCTGCGGCGACTGGGATGCGCTGCAAAAAGTGCTCGATGCCAAACCCGACATCCTGAATCACAATCTCGAATCCGTTCCGCGCCTCTACTCCCGCGTCCGCCCGCAGGCCAAGTACCGCCGCAGCCTGGAGCTGCTCCAGATCGCCAAGGGCCAGGGCTTCACCACCAAGACCGGCATCATGCTCGGCCTGGGCGAGTCGGCCGATGAAATCGAATCGGTGCTCGATGACCTGGCGGCGATCTCCTGCGACATCCTCACCATCGGCCAGTACCTCCAGCCCACCGCCCAGCATCTCCCCGTCGAGCGCTGGGTGCATCCCGATGAGTTCGCGCTGTGGAAGGAAAAAGGCGAATCGCGCGGGCTGCGGCATGTGGAATCGGGCCCGCTGGTGCGATCGAGCTATCATGCGGAGAAGCAGGTGAAGGCACATGCGGGGGTGTGAAAGCCACATTCGAGACAGGATCACTCGCAAAGACGCAAAGTCGCAAAGAGACAGAGCAGACAATCATGGCGCGTGAGAAGGAATTGCCAATTTTTGAATACGCGACACGGGTGCTTTCCGACGGGCGATTGGAAGCAACTTGGCGCGACCGCCTGATCTACTTCATGGCATGGGCATGGTTCGTGAACGGCATGCTGTCGGGTATTTCGGGGGATCGAATCCATATCCCTTTCGAGAAAAAGCTGGCAATCACCGGCAGTGGTGCAGTTATTACCGTGTTGTTGTGGTTGCGGCGATTCGGCGTTGCCGGTGGGCAGGGGCGGTGACGTTTCTGATCGTCGGGATGATGGAAGTTGCGGTGATGTGGTTCTGGAATTGAGACCGCAGGGTGGGCAGGCGAGCCGGGTGAAACGCCACCGCGAATCAGAACCTCTCGCGGCTCGCCTGCCCACCGATGGCGCGATCCGCGCGGCGGGCGGGGTCGGCGGCTTTGCAGGGAGGGGTGGAGAGCCTTCTTCGGATGCATCGGCCGGCCCGCGCCCGGCGCGAGAGGGACGTCGCGGCCCCCACGGCCCATGGTGGGCAGCCGAGGGGGAAATTCAAAGGGGACAGGATTCGATTTAATGATACCCTTCCCGCGCCCCGAATTTGAGGAAGGAGGCGGGGAAGACACCATCGAGCCTCAAGTTTTCTCCCCCGCCTCCTCTGGGTCGGCAAGCTCACCACAGGCTCTCACGCCCCCGCCTCCACCCCCACTTCCTTCTCTCCCTCGCCCCTCCATTGAAGAAGTATGCGGAAGGCAGTAGGCTGTAGGCAGTGAGGAAGAAGTTGCGAGTTGCGCGTTAAAGACCAGCCGCCCCTGCATTCCGTCGCGCGCTCGTCATCCATCCAAACGCTTCTTTGTCTTTCCTGTTTACTGCCTACCGCCTACCGCCTACCGCCTACTGCTCGCTCGCGGGATGGCGGGACGGTGCTTTCCTGGGCCGCGGTCGGGGGGGTTTGAGTGAGAGCCTTTCACCGTCGGTACTCCGTCCTTCCTGCTCTTCGACTCAATTGCTTCGATTCCTGTCTTTAATTCGAAAGCCTTTCGTGAATGTGAGCAAGGAGGCGGACGCGACACCATCAACGCAGGCATCACTTTGGCGAATGGGGCCACCTCCGTGATGTTGGCGGGCACAAAACTGAACATTGCGGGCACAAAGTTCATCTTTGTGCGCTCGAAACTCATCGCAGCGGGCACAAAGTTCATCTTTGTGCCCACCAAATCCATTTTCGCGGGCACAAACGCCGCATTCGAGCCCTTATCCGGACCTTTTGCCCACAAGTTTTTCGCCGATCCGCGTCAAGTCGTTCTCCGGGCGGGGCGATGGATTACCATGGCCAACATTCTTCCCGATGATGCGGCGGGGCGGATCACCTTCTTCGAGGTTCACCAGCAGCCCTGGGCGGACCACGCGGTGGCGATAGGCGTTTCCGGCGCGGCCGTCGCGGCGCTGGGGGTCAGGACCGCCGAGGCGCGGGCGGCGCAGACCGCGCAGGCTGTGGCCTACGGCCAGGCGCGCTCGGCGACACTGGCGCTGCAACTGGCCGCCTCGGCCATGACCACCGCGGGCACGGATCTCATCCGCCAGATCAAGGCCAAAGCCGCCACCGATGGCCCGGCCGTCTATTCGCTGGCCCTGCTGCCCGCGCCCGCCAAACCCAGCCCCACACCGCCGCCCGGCACGCCAACGGCCTTCACCTTCACGCTCAACCAGACCGGCGCGCTGATGATCCAATGGAAATGCCGCAACCCGCGCGGCAGCAGCGGGACGATGTACGAGATCGCCCGCTGCATCGGCGCGGACGGGCCCCTGGTGACCCTGGGCGTGGCCGGACGCAAGCGGTTCATCGATGATACGATTCCCGCCGGCGTCCGCGGCATCACCTACCAGATCACCGCCCGCCGCTCGACCGCGCAGGGAATGCCCGCGCGCTTCACCGTCAACTTCGGCGTGAAGGCGGCGGGCGGGGCGGCGCGCCTGGCGGCGTGAGGCGTTCAGGCAATGAGACAATGAGACAATCAGACAAGGGGACAATGAGACAACGGGACAATGAAACAAGGGGACAATGAGACAAGGGGACAAGGGGACAAGGGGACAAGGGGACAAGGGGGCAAGGGGACAAGGGGGCAAGGGGACAAGGGGGCAAGGGGACAATGAGACAAGCGGGGGGGCGTTGGCAGAGATCTTCCCTGAATCAAGAATGCACCGCCCGCTCCGCCTCTCACTGATCACTTCTGCCCTGCCGCCAGCCTCCCCGCCTTCGTATAACACCGCGCCGCCTCTTCGATATTCCGCATGATCCCCTTCCCATGCTCGTAGCGCCACCCCAGGTTCAACAGCGCGTTGGCATACCCCAGCACGATGAGCGAGCTCGCCTGGCGCGGCGTCTGCCCGGCCAATTTCGCGCCCAGCTCTTCGCGAAGGGCGACATACACATCGTACAGCGGCGAGCCTTGTTCGGGCGGCAGGAGCAAACCGGTTGGATCGCGCAGCGGCAGCGCGCCGCCGCAGGTCGGGCAGAAGCGGGCCGCCCCCAGCCCCCCCAGCCCCGCCAATGGAGCGCGGCAGGCGGGGCAGGCCACCAGCACCGGCGCGGGCAGGCCCGATTCATCGGGCTGGGTCCAGGCGATCGCGCCGGAGAGGCCGACCGCTTCCATATTGGCCGCCCATTCCGGGGAAACCGCCTCGGCCGCCAACTCGCCCATGACCAGGGCGTGACCCTCCGCCGGTGGCGAAGGCTGCGCGGCCCAAGGCGCGGCGGGGGATGAATCGGCGAGCAATGAACCCGTCTCCCGCGCGGCCGCCGAATCGGATGCGATGGTCCCGCCCGCGATCGATTTGAAAGCCGCGCCCGATTTCGCCACCGCCGCGACGCTCGCCGTCGGTATCTCCCGGTTCACGCAAAGCACGCGCACGATCCCGATGTAGAAACGCAGCCCGCTGTAGAGCCGAACCTGATCGCGATAGCTCCCATCGGCCAGCGCGATCCGCAATCCGCCGACGCCATTGGCATAAAACGTCCCCTCCAGATCGCGCGTGATGATCGCGTGAATCGATCCGACCTCCGCATCGTCCAGCACTACTCCGCACGCTCCGGAGCGCCCGAGCGTCAGCCCCTCGACCAGATTCGCGCGATGCTGCCGACCATTGGCAAACCCCACCCGCAGTTCCATCGGCCGATCGCCGATCTCCGCCGGCGCATCGGCTGGATCCAACGGGCCATCCAACAACTCATCGGCCGAGTCATGCAGATCGATCGACATGTCTGTTTCGTTGCTCACAAATGACTCTCAATCCATTAACCCTATCCCGCGCCGGGTAAGAGGGCAATGAAAAATCCAGATACCGGCGGATTTTGAACGCTCGAAACGCACCCGAATGCGATGAAGTACGGTTGACGGACCATTCGCTGCGTATTTGCGGCGATTGACGGCCTGTGGTCGTTCTGGGCAGATTCTTCAGGATGACTGCAATCGACTATCGGCCCCACGGGTAAGGCCTGAAAGCCTTACCCATGCCACCCATGCCACCCGGCATCCTCCACATTTGCCATTCGCCATTCGCCATTCGTCATTTCCACCTATCTTCCCTCCTGCGCCTTCATCCCCCCCGCGAAGTCAATGAACCTCAGCAGCCCATCATCGTGCGTGTAATACCACCGGCTGACCACGCCCGTGCCATTGACGCTGACCGAGACGCAGTCCATCGGCTCCCCCTTCTCATCGCGGCGCAAGGGGGCGACCGTCAGGCGGGTGATGAAGAGTGTGAGCAGGCCGGGCGGGGCCACCGTGTCGGTGCCGATGAACGATTCGGTCTTGATCAGGCACGGTTTCTCGGCAAGCTCCTGCAGCAGCAGGGGCACCAACGCGCCGGGGATGAACTGCGCCGGCACCGTGACATCGATCCGGCTCGGCCCGGCCGTTGAGCCCAGCGTCATCTTGCCGTTTTCGATGTTGATCCACTGCTCGCGCGTGCGCCGGGAGAGTTCCCCGCGATCGCGGCGGCTCTCGCGGAAAGTGGTGGCCCGGTATTTCGACAGATCGAGCGCGGCTGTCCACTCCTGCTCGAAGCGCGAGTCGGTGGTGTAAGGGTCCATCGCCTGCGAGGAACGCGAGCCTTCCAGAGTCGGATCGGCCGGCGGGGCGGTGGGGTCGAGCGGGTCATCGTGCTTGATCGTTTTCCACTTCGAGACCAGCCACGGCTCCTGGTCGGCATTCTCCGATTGATCCCACATGGACCATTTCAGGCTGCCGGTTTCGGAGAGAATCTCCGCCAGCCCGCGCTCGCCCAGGGATCGCGCGGTCTCCGCGCCATTGGCCAGCAATGTCGACAAATCCTGCTTGCCCGCGAATTTCACGCTCGGCCCGATCGCGCTCCAGGCGGCATCGAAAATCTTTCCATCGCGCAGCCCCCCGCGCTGCACCACCAGCAGAGCATGGCCATCCTCGTGTGCGATCAGATACGCCCGCGCTGGGAAATACGTCGCGGCTGCATCCACGCGATCGACCCAGTAAGTCCGATGCCCCAGGGCATGCACCGGCCCGCTCCGCCAATCGGGATCGCGCGCCTGCAGCATCGCCAGAAGCGCTTCATCCGCGTCATCGGGGAAGAAGATGCAGGCCGCCAGATCGGCCGCCACCCACGAAGCGCCCCAGGTGCCATCGAAAAGCATCTGCCGCTGGAGCTGGTTCGGATCATCGGCCGGGACGATCGCATAATGCGCCGGCGCATCCACCGCGATCCCATCCGCCAGTTCCACCCTCCCACCCGGCTCCGGCGCGGCGCTGGTCATGGAAACCGATACGTTCTCCGCCATCTGCCGCACCACTTGTCGATCCGATTCATCCACCGGCCCGACGCCCTCGAGCTGCACGATCACCGCCTGGCCCGCCCGCGTCACGGCGCAGGCCACCACATCCTTATGCACCACCCCCGGCCGCGGCGAGGTGATGTAACTCACCATCTGCCTCGGCCAGCCCGCCACCTGCAAATTCTGCCGCGCGAACCCCTCGCGCCCATCGGCCAGCCCGCGCAAGACCTCCGCCTTGATCCGCCCGCTTCGCTGCAAATGCTCCAATGGCGATATCAGCCCGTCGGCCCGCTGCCGCAACACCCGCAATCGCCGCCCCGGCCGATCCCCCTCGCCCGGCGGCTCCTCCGCCTCCACCGCATCCCCGCGCTCGGCCGCCGTGGGGATCGACCCCCACTTGGCCGGCAATCGCACCATCAATCGCCCGATGATCTGCTGCGGCCCCAGCTCCACGCGCATCGACTGCGTCACATGCCGGGTGACCAAAGCCGCCAGCCCCACCGCCCCCGCGAAAACCAGCACCAGCACCCCCTGCATCACCAGGCGGCGCACGCGCGGGCTGAGTTGGAGGGATTTTCGCGCCATCTCCACACATCATACACGCGGAAAATGCAATTGAACCACGAAAGCCACGAAGGGCGCGAAGAAAAGGCGAAGAGGGTCGAGGGGTTGAGGGGTTGAGGGTAGAGGATGGAGGGTTGAAACGACTCCGCTGAAATCCTCCCAACCCGTGCCGCCTCCAAATACCACGCGCCTTACTCCCTCTCCCAAGCGGCGCTAGAACGGCTCATTCGCCGCGCTGCTCAAACGCCGCGTGGGAGAGGGCGGGGGTGAGGGGTTGGCGTCGAGTTCCGGGCCAGGTGAATTCAACAATGGAGTTTAGGATTTCATCGGCCCCGTTCAAACCACTACCCTCCACACTCTCCGCAATTCCTTCGTGCCTTTCGTGTCCTTCGTGGTTAATCTTCCTCTCCGAGGAGAACCACCATGCGCGCCATCGTCACCACCGCTCTCGGAACACCGGACGTCCTGGTACTTCAAAACCTGCCCGCGCCCGTTCCCGGCCCGGGCGATCTATTGATTGAAGTCCACGCCTCCGCCCTCAATCCCATCGACACCAAGCTTCGCCGCTTCGGCCGGGCCGGCCTGGTCGCGCCCCCTTATGTGGGCGGCTACGATGTCAGCGGCATCGTCCGCGCGGTCGGGTCGGCCGTCCATCAGTTCAAAGTCGGCGATGAGGTCTATGCATCCCCAGCGCTCAATCGCCCGGGGGCGCATGCCGAGTTCGTCTGCATCGATGCGCGCACGGCCGCGCTCAAGCCCAAATCGCTTTCGCACCAGCAGTCGGCCGCGCTCCCGCTGGTGAGTTTAACGGCCTGGGAATCGCTCCATCTCCGCGCCAAAATCCACGCTGGCCAGACAGTCCTCGTGACGGCCGGCGGCGGCGGCGTCGGCCATATCGCGATCCAACTCGCCAAGGCCGCCGGCTGCGAGGTCTACACCACCGCATCCTCTCCCGAATCGGTCGAGCTCTGCCGCAAGGTCGGCGCTGATGAGATCATCGACTACAGGAAAGAGGATTTCGCGCAGGCCGTCCTGGCCGAGACCAATGGCCGGGGCGTCGATGTGATCTTCGACTGCAACGGCGGCCCGACTTTCGAAAAATGCCCCGAGGCGATCGCCATCGAAGGCCAGATCGTCAGCATCGTCCCCGGCCCGCCCCCCGCGACACTGGCCGCTTGTTATCCGAAGAACGTAACCCTCCATTTCGAGTTCATGGGCGCTGCCACGGTCACCAATCACGCACCGCAGCGACAAGGTGAAATTCTGCGCAAAATCGCGGAGATGGTGGAGGCGGGGAAACTGATGCCGACCGTTTGCCAAACGTATCCGCTGGAAGAAACCGCCGATGCCCATCGCCGGCAGGAGAGCGGAAGAACGGCGGGGAAGCTGGTCATCGCGGTGAAATGATTCCGAGCAGATTCCCCTCACGCCAGTTCATAGACCGGCCGCTGCTATTCGACGGCAGTGTCGGCCACTTTCGATACTACCCCGGCTTTGCCGCCACAATCCCCATCTTCCCCTTGCCCGCGCCAAATTCAAAAGCGCCGCCGACCGATCCACCCCAACCACCCGATGCCCGCGCGAGGCGATGTACGCCGCATTCGGCCGCCCCGTTCCACAACCCAAATCCAGAATCCTCGACCCCGGCGCCAGCCCCTCCAGGACCAACTCGATATACCGCAATTCCCGCGGCCTGAACTCCGAACGAACCTCATCCCACCGCCCAGCGATTCGATCGTACGGAACATCATCCGCTGAGGCCATTTCGACTCATCTCCGCGCACGCCGCCCACCGCAGGCGCTATGCTCTCGCAGCCTTAATTTTTTCGTTTTTAGTTTTCCTCGCGCTATACCCCACTCTTCTCCAAATCCACCTTCCCATTCACAAACGCCACTCCCTCCGCTTGCAGCAGCCGCTTCTTCTTCGCCAGGCCACCGGCGAAACCCGTCAGCGATCCATCGCTCCCCACCACCCGATGACACGGCACCTTCGGCGCATAGGGGTTCTTGTTCAGCGCATTGCCCACCGCCCGGAACGCGCTCGAACCGAGTTTCCGCGCGATGGCCGCGTAGGTGGTCACCTTCCCCTTGGGAACCCCGACACACACCGCCCAGACCTTCTCATTAAAATTCATCTCCGCGGCCACCTTGCCGGCGAGAATCTGATTCTTGAACTCAACGTGTTTTCCGTTTGCCTTCATAATCCTGCGTCCCATAACCCGGGACCTCCTCCAATGACATTCAATATCGAACAAGCCACCACTACGCGAACCGGGCCGACGTTGGCAACAGGGTATTAATGGGTGGCCAAAAAACAGCACAAATTGGAAATCGCCCGCCGAAAGATAGGGGGATGCGCCCTGCTTTGCCCAATTTGATGCCCGCGATCGACGATAATCAATCCCCGCCCCGCAATCGCCTAACCAACCTGCCAAATGGGGGTCTTAACCCATGAGTCCGGGCTGCAATTCGCCCCGGTTTTGTTGAAACCCAGATCGCGCCCAACTCTGTTAGCAAACTCAGGTTGTGACTTGGCCGACAACAGATAAGGCATCCGCCAATAGCAAGTGGTCAATATGAACTCAGCCGCAAGGCACATTTTCAGAAGCATGCTCCGTTGTGGTGCGGGCGTCCCCGCCGGCATTCTCATCCGAGCATTGGTGGCGGCGGCAATCTTGCTGCCCGCGACATTCGCGACCGTCGTTCGCGCTGAAGAGCCCGCCGAATCCACCGCCGCCACGAAGGCGCAGGCCCTCGCCGCGCGCTCGCGTGTGACCGCCGCGACCCGCGATGCCGTCGCCAACCTGCTCGAAGAAATTGGCCGCACGCCACTGAGCGGAAATATTACGGTTCGCGATCTTCTCGCCCGCACCTCCAGCTTCGATGACCTTGCCAAAACCCTCCAGGGCGCTGAGCAGATCGGCGGCCCACGCTGGGTGGATGACCGAACCTGCCAGGTCGAACTGCAAATTTCCGGCCCGCGCATCGGCATCGCCCTGCGCCGCATCGTCGCCGCCAACCCGGGCGCTTCGCCGATTTCCCTTGCCGAACTGAATCTCGCGCTGACGCAGTGGAAGGATCGATCCTTCTCCGCGATCGGCGTCGCCGTGGCTCATGGACCGCTCATGACGACCGTCACCACGACCACCACGACCA
>JBBRTW010000012.1:0-35497 GCA_038244055.1 Tepidisphaerales bacterium
ACATCAAACGGCACATAAATCGTATTCGAATCGTACTGCCACACCTTGGTTCGCGAAGTATCCGTGATCCAGTAACTCCGCTCGGCCTTCCCCGCGCCGGGGTCAAGCTGGCCGGAGTCAGTGACGCCCATCACGGTCAATTTCACCGGAAGGGTGTAAAGAAAATGGGCCGGGCGATCCATCTTCCCATCGGCGTTTTTGTGCATGCTAACCACGCCGGTTCCGACGACCATTCCGGGGGAATGGGCCGCATCTTCGACGAAGGTCGGCTTGGCCTTGGGAAAACGCCGCCGGATCGCGTTCTTGTATTCGTCGGGCGACAAAAACGGCTGAAACGAAGCATTGGCCAGACGCTTCTCGGCCTCCGCCTGCGCCAGTTTCTGCTCGGCATCGTTGGCCGCCAGAAGCTGATCCGCGTCGGCGACGATTTTTCCGGCGAATTTGCGGATCGCGGCCCGCTCCTCTTCGCCGATGATCGGGTCCTTCCCGGCCGCGAGGTCCCTCATCCGCGTCGCGATCCAGCCGGCCATGTCGGCCTCCCCGTCCACATTCTTGCCCGCGGCGGCGCGAAGGGCCGCCGCCTTATCCCGCACCTTCGGCGCAGCTTCGGCAATCGCCCCTTTTTCCTTATCGGTCATCTTCAAAAGCGCCTCGGGCTCGCGCACCTGCGTGTAGCCATACATCTGCCGCAAATCCCAGCGATCCTCCGCCGAGATCGCCTTCCCATCCGCCCAGTCCTTCCACTGCGAATACTGCCTGAAAAGCGACTTCGGAAAATCATTCACCTTCCCAATCCGCTCCATCGGCAGCCCCAGCACCTGCACCCCCATCGTCTTCTGATTGTCGATGTTGATCAGCCCAAACGTCTGCAGCGTCGGCACCGCCGCCTCCACCTCCGGCATCTTCTCGATCTCCGCGATCATCTCCTGATAATTCGGAAACCCCGAAAGCGAATTCGCCTGCACCACCACATCCCCCGACAGCCCGTGAAAACTCGTCCGGAACATCCGCAGCCACCCCCCCATCACCGAAATCACCACCAGCACCATCGTCGTGCAAAGGCAGACGGCTGCGAGCGAAACCCAAGCGATGCGGCGCTTGCGGAGGTATTTGAGGATGAGGAGGAGTTTGTACAAGGGGAGTTGTGAGTTGTGGGTTGTGAGTTGTGGGTTGTTAGTCGTTAGTCGTTAGTCGGTGGTCGTTAGTCGTTGGTCGTTGGTCGTTAGTCGTTAGTCGTTGGTTGCCAGTTGCTGCTGACAGTCATCCCGAGGGGAGCTATGCGACCCGAAGGATCTAGCCTCAAACTTCAAGGCCCAAACTCCCTCTCCTGTACTCGGGAGAGGGCGGGGGTGAGGGTCTTACTCCCTCTCCCAAGCGGCACCAGTCCAGCCCATTCGCCGCGCCGCTAAACCGCCGCGTGGGAGAGGGTGGGGTGAGGGGTCTTGTCTTTCGGCAATCCAGCGCGACAACCATTCCATTAAATCCTCAAGCATCCTTCCCAAGCAATTAGTTCACCAAACCCTCACGTCGGATTCACCTCACCCGCCCCGCCCTTCTCCTGCGGCTTCATCAGCGGAAACAAAATCACATCCCGAATCGATTCCGCTCCAGTCAGCATCATCACCAGCCGATCGATCCCCAGCCCCATCCCGCCGGCCGGCGGCATGCCGTATTTCAGGGCGGTCAGGAAATCCTCATCCACTTTCTGCTGATCCTCGCCGACCTGGTGATTGAAATTCTCCGCCTGGATGGCCGGATCATTCAGCTCGGTGTAGCCGGGGGAAATCTCCTGGCCGTTGATGGCGAGCTCGTAGACATCGGCGAAGAACCAATCTTTTTCAGGCACATCGGGCTCCGGAGCTTTTTTTGCAAGAGGGATGATCACGCTAGGAACGTGTGTGACGAAGGTGGGGTCTACCAACGTATGTTCAATGAGCTTCTCGTAGATTTCGACGAGTTGTTGTGCTGGCGAGAGCTTTCGCAGTTGGTCTTCCGCCCAGCGAAGAACGCGCGTCCGCGTGCCATCACCCCATGTCATGGTTGCATGAGCCTCAACTTTACTACGCAGGAAATCGTGAAGTTCATTCTCCTTGTTATGGATCATCGCCTTAAATAGATCAGGATATGCATCCTGCAATGGGCGTTTGTCGAATTTCCAGCCAGTGCGTTCTTTGACGAGATCGACCATTCGCACCCGACGCCATCGCGTTCCGGGCGATCTCGTATCGTCGCCCAGAAGATCGATGGTTTTCGCCGCTGGAACGAAAGTCGCGTCGATTGAATCGTTCACAGGCGTGGTCGGCGGCGAACGATGCTCGATTTGCAGCGTCCCAAACACCGTCTTCGCCACATGGCAGATCATGCTCTCCACCATCTCCGCCATCGTCTCCCAACTCCCAAACGCCTCATACGCCTCCAGCATCGTAAACTCCGGATTATGCCGCGGCGAAATCCCTTCATTGCGAAAATTGCGATTCAGCTCAAAGACCTTGGTGAACCCCCCCACCAGCAGCCGCTTCAGATAAAGCTCCGGCGCGATCCGCAGGTAAAGCGGGATATCCAGCGCATTGTGATGCGTCTCGAATGGCCGCGCCGCCGCCCCGCCCGCCAGCGCCTGCATCATCGGCGTCTCCACCTCGATATACCCGCGCGACCTCAGAAAATTCCGCACCTCATCCACGATCCGAATCCGCAGCTTGAGGGTTTTCATCACCTCCGGATTGGCCCACAGATCCACATACCGCTGCCGGTAGCGCAGCTCCACATCGCTTAAGCCCTCCCACTTGGCCGGCGGCGGCAATAGCGCCTTGGCCGCCATCCCAATCTTTGTCGCCCAGACCGTCGGCTCCAGCTTCTTGGTCTGCCCCAGCGGTCCCTCCACGATAATCTGGTCCCCCAGATCCAGCAGCTCATTGATCTTCCAGGCCGTCTCATCCAGGCGCCTCTTATCGAAGGCGATCTGCAAATCACCCGATTCATCGCGCAGCGTGAGAAAACTCAGCTTCCCCATGTCGCGCTTGAGCATGATCCGCCCGGCCGCCTTAACCACCGGCCCGCCATCCTGCAAAAACTCCGGCCGATGCAGCGCCCGAATCTCCGCCAGCGGTTTCACCCCCATCACCGCCCCGCCATACGGGTCCACTCCAAGCTCGCGCAGCTTCTGCGCCTTGCCGCTCCGCTCAACTTCGTAGATCGATGCTTCTGACATGGTTATTCGTGGTTCTTTCGTGGCACGGGCATCTTGCCCGTGTAAGCAGCCTCCGATTTCGGAGTGCCTGCGATTTCGTTTCCTGCGCCTCGGTCACGGGCCGCATGCCCGTGCTACGACTGATTATCGGCCCTCGCTCATCCCGCAACGTGTTACCGGGCCTGCCGCTATCGGGCGGTGTCGAGTCCGTCGATAATAGTGCAGCGTACCCAAAAGTAAAAACGCGGGTGCAGATCGTTCGAGGGCATACGCAAAGGATTGCTTGCCCGTGACACGGCCGTCCCGGCCGTGCGAACAGCTCTTGAAGTCGAAAGTTCAGCCATTTTCAGTTTTCGACAGTTCCAGCACGGGCGAGACGCCCGTGTCACCGCAGGCACCCCAGGAGAGGAAATCGGACGATGGTTACTTCCGGTGGGGTAGACATTCTTGTCTGCCCAATAAAGATTTCCTGCGGAGGCAAGGCTTCCATTGAAGTCAGCCATGGTGGGGCAGACATTCTTGTCTGCCCTGGAGAAACTTCCCCCATCAACAAACCTTCCATTGCAACCAGCCATGGAAGCACAAACAACCTTTTTCACCCAAAACAACCCTCCCCATCCCCATCCACTTCCCCCTCCAAAATCTTCCCAATCCTTCTCCTCCTCACCCTCCTCCCCACCCCAGCCTCCGCCGAACCTCACCTGGGTCTGGTCCGCACCAAATACTATCTCCTCCACAGCGACATCGAAGACCCTCTTCTCTACGACCTCGGCCGGCGCATGGATGCCATGTACGCCGAATATTCCCGCCGCCTCTCCGATTTCGATCTCCGCACCGACCGCAAGCCCCTCGATGTCTACCTCTTCCAGTCCAAATCCGACTACACCAATTTCACCGCCGGCAAACATCAGAACACCGGCGGCGTTTTCCTCCCCGCCCAGAACCAGCTCGTCTCCTACTGCGACGGCCAGCGCGACACCCTCCGCCGCACACTCCAGCACGAGGCCTTCCACCAGTTCGCCTACAAAGCCCTCGGCCCGCACGTCCCCGTCTGGCTTAATGAAGGCCTCGCCCAGCTCTTCGAAGAAGCCATCTGGACCGGCGATGGATTTCTCATGCAGCAGGTGCCCCCGCGCCGCCTCCGCCAGATCCAGAGCGACCTGAAAAATGAAAAGCTCCTCCCCTTCCGCACCATGATCGAGCTCACCCCCGACCAGTGGAGCGCCAACCTCGCCAAAGACGCCTCGGCCGGCACCGTCCAGTACAACCAGGCCTGGGCCATGGTCCACTACATGGCTTACGGCGAAGGCGGCAATAACGGCCTCAAGCTCGTCGAGATGCTTCGCGCCCTCGCCCAGGGTCAGGATTCGCCCGCCGCCTTCGAGCAATCCTTCGGCCACAACCTCGCCGCCTTCCACGCCGGCTTCGATCGCTACATCGCCGCCCTCCAGCCCACCGTTGAATCCGCCCTCATCGACCACCACGAAGTCCTCACCGATCTCTGCGCCCAGCTTGCCGAGCGCGGCAAATCCTTCAACGATGTCGCCGAGCTCCGCAAGCTCGTCGATGCCAATCGCTACAAACTCCGCTACACCCGAGGCCAGGTCACCTGGACCGCCGAGCCTGGCCAATTCTTCCGCGATGGCACCGGCAAACCCTTCTCCCCCCAGGTCCTCTACTTCGAACCCCGCCCCGGCGCGCCCCTCCCCGACCTCATCTTCAGCCACCCCGCCTATAGAATCTCCCTGAGAGGAAGATTCTTCCCCGGCGAAGGCAAAAAGCTCCAGTACGAAGTCCTCATCGAACCCCCGCCGAGTGCGACGGCCAACGGGCAATGATCTTGAACCACGAAGCGCACGAAGCGCACGAAGACGCGAAGACACGATTTGCATGAATTACAACACGGGTCATTCTGAGGGGAGTTAGACGACCCGAAGAATCCAGCCCCGACGGATTGGCCCGTTCAACTTGTCGAGCAATTCTCAACGGAAAACCAAGATCCTTCGGGTCATAACGCCCGCTTACCCCCTCGCCTGTACCCGGGGAGCGTGGGGGTGAGGGCCGAGCGTTGAACCGCGCTCCTGAGAATTCACGCACAATACCCGAGGATTTCAGCAGAGCAGAGTCAACTCCCCATCGCCCACCATACGATGACCGCCCTCGGCCGAATCGGACATTCTGGATGTTATTATCCAGAACGACTCTTGCCGCGACACGCCTTTTCCCACATGAAATGAATTCTTGACCACCTCGTTACACCACTCACCCACCGGCCTCGCCCGGGATTGGAGCAACAATGCCGTCGTTCTTCCGCAACTCAATTGCAATCACTATAATTGCAGTTTTATCCTCAATCTCCGCCTTCGCCGACCCGGCGCCCGCGCCCGCCGCCCCGGCCTACACCGCCGTCCGCTGGAACGAAGACTATTCCTATCTCGCCAAAGCCCCCAAATCCGATCTCTTCGATCCCATCAAGTACATCCCCCTCGGCTCCGACCCCGACTGGTATCTCTCCATCGGCGGCTCCTTTCGCGAGCGCTATGAATACTTCAACAACGTCAACTTCTCGCCCGCCACCGCCGCCCAGGATGAGGATGGCTACTACCTCACCCGCATCCTCCTTCACGCCGATCTGCACATGGGGAAGAACCTGCGCGTCTTCGTCCAGGGCAAGAGCGCCATGGAAGATGACCGCTTCGGCGGCCCCCGTCCCGTCGATGCCGATGAAGTCGACATCCAGCAGCTCTTCGTCGATTACAAGTTCGATCTCGGCGCCAAAGACTCCGCCACCGTCCGCTTCGGCCGCCAGGACCTCCTCTACGGCGCTCAGCGCCTGATCTCGCCGCTGGATTGGACCAACAACCGCCGCACCTTCGAAGGCCTCAAAGTCGCCACCGTCCTCGGCAACGGCACCCACAACCTCGACTTCTTCTGGGTCCGCCCCGTCAACGTCGACAAGGAACGCCTCAACAACGGCGATGGCGAGACCTCCTTCGCCGGCATCTACGACACCATCAGCCTCCCCGAGTTCATGAAGGGATCGGGCACCAAGCTCGAACTCTACTTCCTCGCCCTCAATCGCACCGATGCCCGTTTCGCCACCAACGCCGCTGCCACCGTGCCCACCCGCGATGAGGACCGCTACACCGTCGGCGTCCGCTTCTCCGGCGCGCCCAAGCCCTTCGATTTCGACATCGAGGCCGACTATCAGTTCGGCCAGTTCGGCGATCAGCGCATCTGCGCCTGGTCCATCGCCGCCGAAGCCGGCTACACCGCCGCCTGCCCCTGGACTCCGCGCGTCTATCTCGGTTTCGATGCCGCCTCCGGCAACGATAACGGCAACAACGGCTCCTTCGGCACCTTCAACCAGCTCTTCCCCCTCGGCCACGCCTATTTCGGCTACATCGATGTCATCGGCCGGCAGAACATCATCGATCTGCACCCCGGCATCGAAGTCACGCCGATCCAGAACGCCAACTGGGCCAGGAAGGTGACCTTCCGCACCGATTACCATCTCTTCTGGCGCGAGAACGAGCACGATGCAGTCTACAACGTCCTGGCGGGCGGCGCGTCCGCGCCCCCCTCGGCCGGCGTCCTCCGCGCCGCCTCGGGATCCACCGAAACCTTCGTCGGCTCGGAAATCGACTGCCTCCTCACCTGGCAGATCGACCGCCACCTCCAGGTCTTCGGCGGCTACTCCCACTTCTTCTCCGGCGACTTCATCGAGCAAACCGGCGCCAGCCGCGACATCGACTTCGCCTACTTCGCTTTGACCTACTCATTCTGAAGCGCCTAAGTGCCTCAGATCATTCAGCCGCCAGGCCCCGTCCAATAGCGTCGGGGCCTGGCCTATTCTGAGGCAATCTGCTTGACAGCGCTCAATCGCGCACGGCCATTCAGTTCTTGATCTTCCGCAAATAAATAAACTGTAACAAAGCCCGATTCAAAGGTTCGAGTTCCACGCTCGGCTGTGTGCCCACCAAAATTAATCGGCCCCTGCCCATCGACACTCCGGCCGCGATTGCGATATCGTTCTGCTTCCCGCCTCGAAGCAGCACCACTGAACCTTTAGGAACGTCGAATCCATTGTAGATTTTCAACTTCTCCAAGGCGGCGGGTGCCAAGTCCGGCGTGCCTAGGACTGGGGCGAGTTCGTCGCGCCTCAAACACGCCGCCTGCCGAGGGTCCACTTGGGCGGGTGACGGCCGTCGTTCCCAGGCTCGCCAGACGACCCTCGATCTGACGCTTCTTCAGCCCGCCCGGCATATCCGCAATGGCGGCCTGATACAGGGAGGCCGCATGTCGGCGAACTTCAGACTTGGCCCGCGCAGTTGCCTGTGATTCTGCCACCTCCCACCACACGTCGGCCAGATCCGCGATATCTTTGGGATCCTTCACGCCACCCAGTTCCTTCAGCGCGGCCGACTTGAGCTTTGTATCACTGCCCTTGGCGAGCATCGGCAGGCCCGCCGTCCACTGTCCTCGCATGAAGCACTGAATATGTACCCACCGCAAGATTCGCCGCTGGATCGTCGGGAGATTTTGCCAGCTTCTCCGCCTGGGCGGCAGTGTGATCGTGAGCGGACCGAACCTGTTCGATTTCCTGTTGTCGTTTCTGAATCAGCGCCTGAGCTTCCGTATTCCCAGCGGTGGTGTTTCGGGCGCTGGCCAGCACCCGACCGGCGAGAACGAAATTCTCCGCATCGACGGCTGAATCGACCAACTCGTTTACGGCCAGAAGGTTTTCGGAAGCGAGTGCGGCGGAATCCGGCTTGCCATTCATGAGCGCAACCGCGTCCGCCTTCGTTGCTATTGAATCGATGCCCTGAAAGCAAGTGGACAATTGCTCGATAGCGGTAAAGCAAGCCCGAAGATCACTTCCTTCGCGAGCGGCCGAAATGGCCCCGCCAAGCAGCACGTACTGATCCGCCGCGCTGGCGGCCGATTCAGGAACGGCCTTCAGGAACTCCTGCGCCAACCGCCGACGACCCGGCGGGATCCGGTCAGCCAACTGTTTCGCAAAGGCCTCCTTTAGCAGGGCTCGGGATTTGGACAACTCAGCCGGCGACGGAACCAGACGAGCCGTCGGTGTGGGAACCACCGCAACCGGGACCGGCGATGAAGTGGCTGGACGAGTGGTCCCGGTCGATGACCCTTGAGTCGCCGGCGGTGTATGCACCGTTGGCGTGGTCGAGGGTACTGCATGGGGTGGTGTCGCAGGTATGGCCTTTGGTGGCACCCAATCGTCATCAAAAATATTGGCGGCCAGTGCAGTGGGGCAAAGACTTGCTGATACGAGGAAAACTAAAGCGAACGCCGTCTGGCATACCCAACGCATCATGAGCCATCCTTTCACCATGAACCCGCAATCCAACGTCGCGGGTTCAAATGTAACACGCCGCTGTCCTGATCTTCAACGAATGGGTCCAAATATCGCGATTTGTCATGGCGTCGAAGTACGCCCTTTCATGATTTTGTTTCATCAATCCCATTAAATCCATTATTTTATCAACTGGAAAACTTAGGCGTTTGCCCGCTTCGGTGCGCAGAATGCGCGCAGGCATGGGGTAGTGCGATAACGCAAGATTGAGCAGAGGCGACTGCCAAGCGGAGGTTTTCCATCGTCCCATGCCGTAAATGCCCCCCAGTTCAAGAATTATCGGCCAAAAAATGCCGACTGCGCGGCCAAGGGCGGGTAAGGCACGGTACTTGCTTTGACATCCATCGTGACCCCCATCGATCAATCCACCTTCACCGAAGAACAAAAGCACTACCTCGACGGCTTCGTCGCCGGCGCGGGTCTTCGTCGCACCTTCAGTCTCCCCATGGCCCCGGCCGCCGCGCCCGCCGCCCCCGCCGACATTCATCACAAGCTGGAACGACGAGGCCACGCGCATCTTGCGGTTCACCGAGGCCGAGGTGATGGGACGGCACTTCTCGGTCATCTTTACTGACGAAGACCAACGGGATGGCATCCCCGGGCACGAGCTTCGCACCGCCCTGAGCGACGGCCGGGCCGAAGACGAACGGTGGCACATCCGCAAGGGCGGCGAGCGGTTCTGGGCCCTGGGCATCGTGACGCCGATCCACGACGCCAACGGCAAGCACACCGGCTTCTCGAAAATTCTGCGGGACATGACCGACCGCAAGCGGGCCGAAGAGGCGATGACGGAGAGGGAGCGGCGGTTCCGGGCGCTGGCGACGGCCAGCGGGGCCGTCCTGTACCGGTTGAGCGCCGACTGGTCGGAGTTGCAGCCACTGGACGGCAAGGGGCTGATCCCGAGCAACGACGCGCCGATCAGGGGCTGGTTCGAGCGGAACGTCCCGCCCTGCGACCACGCGGCCGTCCGGGAGCGGATCGCCCACGCCGTCGCGACCAGGACCCCGTTCGAGATGGAGCACCGGGTCAACAGCCCGGACGGCTCGGTCGGCTGGACCTTCTCCCGCGCGGTTCCCCTGCTGGACGCCGGTGGCGCGATCACTGAGTGGGTCGGGGCGGCGAGCGACGTGACGGCGCGGAAGCAGGCCGAGGAGGGCCTTCGCCGCGCTCACGACACGTTCTACAGCCTGATCCAGAACAACCCCTTCGGCATCTACCTCGTGGACGGCGACTTTCGGCTGCGCGAGGTCAGCCTCGGGGCGCAGAAAGTATTCGCCGGTGTCCCGCGCCCGCTGCTCGGCCGGGACTTCGCCGAGGTGCTGCGGGCGATCTGGGCCGAGCCGTTCGCCAGCGAGGCGATCCGCCTGTTCCGCCACACGCTGGATACCGGCGAGCCGTATGCCTCCCCACGAACCGTCGAGCGTCGTCAGGACATCGAGGAGGTTGAGGCGTACGACTGGCGGATAGACCGGATCGCGCTTCCGGATGGGCGGTTCGGCGTCGTCTGCTACTTCTACGACCTGAGCGAGCGGCAGCGGTGGGAGGCGGCGCTGCGTACGAGCGAGGAGCGGCTCGCCTTCTCGATTGAGGCGGGCGACCTGGGCACCTTCTACTGCCCGATGCCGCTGGGCACGATCATCTGGAACGACAAGTGCAAAGAACATTTCTGGCTGCCGCCTGACGCCGAGGTGACCTTCGACACCTTCTACGCGATCCTCCACCCCGACGACCGGGAACGGACGCGCCTGGCGGTGGAACAGGCCGTCTTCGAGCGACGGGCCTATGACATCGAGTACAGGACGGTGGCCCCGGACGGCCGGACCCGTTGGGTGCGTGCCAAGGGCAGGGCCTACTACGGGCAGGACGACCAGCCAACCCGGTTTGACGGCGTGGCGTTGGACATCACCGAGCAGAAACGGATCGAGGCCGAGCGTCAGACGCTGCTCGAACGCGAGCGAGCGGCACGAGCCGAGGCCGAGCAGGCGAGCCGCATGAAGGACGAGTTCCTCGCCACCCTCAGCCACGAACTCCGCACGCCCTTGAACGCCATCCTCGGGTGGTCGCAAATCCTCCGGTCGAGCGGCCCCTCGGACTCCGAGGACATCCGACAGGGTCTGGAAACCATCGAGCGCAACGCGCGGGCCCAGGCGGCGATCATCGAAGACCTGCTGGACATGAGCCGGATCATCTCGGGCAAAGTGCGGCTCGACGTGCAGCGGATCGACCTGCCGCCCGTGGTGCAGGCGGCGGTGGACACGGTGCGGCCAACGGCCGAGGCCAAGGGCGTGCGACTGCAAGTTGTCCTCGACCCGCTCGCGGGGCCGGTCAGCGGCGACCCGAACCGTCTCCAACAGGTGTTCTGGAACCTGCTGACCAACGCGGTCAAGTTCACGCCCAAGGGCGGGCGCGTGCAGGTCTTGCTCGAACGGGTGAACTCGCACCTCGAAGTCAGCGTGATCGACACGGGGGGGGGGCATCACCCCGGACTTCCTGCCCTTCGTGTTCGACAGATTCCGGCAGTCGGACGCGACTATGACCCGCAGGCACGGGGGGCTGGGCCTCGGGTTGGCCATCGTCAAGCAACTCGTGGAGATGCACGGCGGATCGATCCGCGCGCAGAGTCCGGGTATTGGGCAGGGCGCGACGTTCTCCGTGTCCCTACCGCTGACGGTAGTTCACCCGGAGACGGAGCAGACGCCGATTCGCCGCCATCCGAGCTCGCCGACTGTGCCCCTCTCACAGATCAACGGCGGCCAGATCGAGGGCCTGAAGGTGCTGGTGGTCGATGACGAGCCGGACGCGCGGGCGCTCGTAAAGCGCGTGCTGGAAGAATGCAGGGCGCTCGTTATCGTCGCGGCGTCGGCGGCGGAAGCGTTCGAGCGACTGGTCGCCGAACGTCCCGACGTGCTGGTTTCGGATGTTGGCATGCCGGAGGAAGACGGCTTCTCGCTGATACGGCGAGTGAGGGCGCTGGGGCCGGAGCAGGGCGGCGACACGCCCGCCGTTGCCTTGACGGCTTACGCACGGGCCGAGGATCGGATGAACGCGGTGGCAGCCGGGTTCCAGCACCACGTCGCCAAGCCCGTCGAGCCAGGCGAACTTATCACGATGGTCGCGAGCCTCGCTCAGAAGGGAAAGTCGCCAACTCCGCATCCGTTACCCACAACATGAGTGGCTCCGACAGATGAACTGTCGGGGCCGTTGTGCCTGCCACATTTCGTATGACATCGGTGTGATTTCCAGTTAATAGCGGAGCAAGAGCGCCTGCCGGTGAAGTGGGCGAGGTATGATTCGCGCAGACGTCCAACCTCTGTTCGTCGCGGGGTGAGATCCAGGGAGCAATCGCGGCGGCGCGATTCCACAACACCTCCGCGGGGCATGGTCTAGGGGCGGCAGCACAAGGCATACGCGCCGGTCGGCGCGGTGGCAGGAGCGAATTGCAATGGACAATCGAAGCGCGGGCGGTGGGCGCAAGGCAAGCGGCGGCTTTCTCGCGCCTCAGACGGGCAGGTCGGCAAAATATCGCCAGACATCGCGGGCGGCGGTGGAGTCGTTGGAGACGCGCGTCATGCTGTCGGCCGCATCTTTGCGCGCGTTGGCGCAGTCGAACCTGATCTCGTCGCCCCTGGGAAGCCAGACCTCCAATCCTTTCCGGCTCGCGGCGGGCGCTGTGGATTTGCCCGCCACGCTCTTGCCTCCTCAATTCCATCTCTCAGAAATGGGAAACGCCGGCAGGCGGACCCGCGCCGCGCTCGTTGCGGCGACGGTTTCGCCGCTGGATGTGGCGATGAGATACCTGGAGTCGAATGCGCGGAGCCTTGGCCTCACCGCGGCGGATGTCGCCGATCCACTGGTCACGGATCAATACACGGATACCGACACGGGCGTAACGCACATCTACCTCCGTCAGCGCATCAATGGGATTGAGGTGTCCGGAGCGGATGTTTCCGTTCATGTGATGCGCGACGGGCAAATCCTCTCGATGGCGGGGGGATTCGTTCCGGACATGGCGGGGCGGATCGCATCGGCCGGCGCCGCATCGCGCGGATTGACGCGGGGGACTCCCCTGGCGGGCGCCGATCAGGCGCTGGCGGCGGCCGCGAGCCGCATCGGTTTCCCGCTTCTTTCGGCGCCAGTGCGCAGGTCGTCCCTGCGGCGAATCGGCCGGGCGCATCCGATCTTTTCAACCCCGGGCGCATCGCTGGATGATGTAACCGGCAAGCTCACCTATGTCTGGACCGGGACGAGCGTTCGACTGGCGTGGGAACTGGTCGTGCGGACGCCCGATGGACAGCACTGGTACAACCTCGCCATGGATGCCGATGATCCCACGCGCATCCATTGGGGTAACGACTGGGTGGAGCATGCGGCCGCCACTTACACCGTCTACCCGCCACCCATCAAGAACCCGATGGATGGCGCACGTCAGGTCATTTCAGACCCGGCCGATCCCGCCTACTCTCCTTTCGGCTGGCATGACACCAACGGCAGCGCGGGCGCGGAGTACACCGACACGCGCGGCAATAACGCATTTGCCCAGGAGGACGCGGATGCCAACAATTCGGGCGGATATCGTCCCTCGGGCGGCGCTGACTCGAGCGCGCTGGCGTTTAACGCGCCCGTGGACCTGACGCAATCGCCCGCAACCTACCGCGATGCCGCGATCACCAATCTGTTTTACTGGACCAATCTCCTCCACGATGTCCACGCCGAGTACGGGTTCACCGAGTTGGCCGGCAACTTTCAGATGACCAATTACACCGGCAACGGATTGGGAAATGATGCCGTCCAGGCCGATGCGCAAGACGGCTCCGGCTCCAACAATGCGAACATGGCGACGCCGGCCGATGGAAGCGCGCCGCGTTTGCAGATGTATCTGTGGAACAAGACCTCTCCCAGTCGCGATGGGGATTTCGACAACATGATCATCGCCCATGAGTACGGGCACGGCGTGTCCAACCGCCTGACCGGCGGCCCCGCCAACGCCAACGCGCTCAGCGCCCTGCAATCCGCGGCCATGGGCGAGGGGTGGAGCGACTGGTGGGGACTGATGTTCGCGCTGAGGCCGACTGACCTGAAATCCGGGTCGTACCCGGTCGGAACCTACGTTAACAACAACAGCACCGGTATCCGCCGCTACCCGTACGCGTACGATATGGCGGTCGATCCGCTGACGTATAAGGCGTTCAAAACGAGCAGCGAGCCGCACGATGCAGGCGAAATCTGGGCGTCAACGCTCCTGGACATGACCTGGCTCCTGATCGATCGCTACGGGTTCGACACCGACTGGCAGCATGGATTTGACCCGGCCAACGCCGCGCGGGATGGGGGAAACAACCTGGCGCTCAAGCTCGTGATGGATGGGCTGAAGATCCAGCCGGCCAATCCGTCGATGCTCGCGGCCCGCGATGCCATTCTCGCCGCGGATCAGGCGCTGACCGGCGGCGCAAATAAAGGTTTGATCTGGACGGCGTTCGCGCGGCGCGGAATGGGGGCGACGGCATCGGATGGAGGCAGCGCATCGTCTTCCAATGTTGTCGAGGCGTTCGATATCCCGGCCGCGTATCTCAAGCCGCGGGCCTCCGGCGTCACCCCGCCGGCGGCGCAAATCACTCCCATTACGCAAATCGGCGTCACGTTTACCAAGCCGATGGATCCTTCGACTTTCTCGGTCGCCTCCGATGTCGTTTCATTCACCAGCCCAACGGGAGCGAACCTGCTGGGACAGATCGCCTCGACATCGTGGCTCAGTGCCAATACCACCCTTCAGTTCAACTTTGCCAGCCCGCTGGCGGAGGATGGCGTCTACACGCTCGTGCTCGGCCCCGACATCCGCTCGGCCGATGATGGCACGGCGATGGACCAGGATGTCGATGGAATCGCCGGCGAGCCGATCGACGACCGGTATTCGGCAAAGTTCGTGTTCGACGCCGTGCAACTGGCGGTGACCGCGACGAACCCGACCAACGGGAGCATGTTGACTGTTCCGATCACCGCGATCACCCTGGATTTCAACGAGGCCGTGGCGGCATCGACCATCGGATCGGATGATCTGACACTGTCGCGCGGGACCGTCACCGGCGCGACGGCGGTTGATGCGGACACGGTCCGCTATACGATCGCGGGCGTGACGGGCGATGGGGATCTGACGTACACGCTGGCGGCCGGGGCATTGACGGATGTGAATGGCCGGCCCGGGGCAATCTATAACGGGTCGTACATTGTCGAGGGGGGAACCCTGCCGTACCCGTCGGTTTTCTCGCCCCAGTCGCCCACCGGCGGCCGGATTTACTATGCGCAATATACGACCACGCTGGGATTCGCGGGGGATGTCGATGGCTTCACGATCAGTCTCGATGCGGGGCAACTTCTGGGCGTGGGAGTTGATCCGTCCGCCACAGTGCAGGGGAGACTGGAAATCCTCGGGCCCAACGGTGAGTCGATCGGCGTCGCAACCGCGGCCCAGGCAGGAGCGGGGCTGGCCCTGAACACCGTGATCAATATCGCCGGCACGTATACCATCGCCGTCACAGGATTGGGCGGGACGATCGGAACCGCCAAACTCGATGTGCGCCTTAACTCGGCCTACGAGACCGAAGGCCGCGGCGGACCGTCAAACAACACGACCGCCGGCGCGCAGAACCTCGATGGCTTGTTTGTCACACTGGCGCCGGGGGTCGAGCAGGCGGGCGTGACAGGGCAGGCGGCCAGTTCATCGGAGGCGGAGATCTTCTCCTTCTCGGGGGTCGCTGGACAGACGGTGACATTGGCCACGAACCTCACTTCAGTCGGAGTATCCCTTCTGGATTCATCGGGCACGGAAATCGGCCGCAGTTCGACGGGACCCACCAATGTCGGACAGGCGCTGTCGAACATCGTGCTGCCGGCGACGGGAACCTATTACGCGAAATTGACGGGCACCACCTCGGTGTACACGTTGTACGTCGGCCGAAACCTCTCGATCGAATCGGAGGCGAATGCAACGGTGGCAACGGCAACGCGACTGGATTCGGCCCTTGTCGCGGGGAATCGATCGGTGGCGGGAAACCTGTCCGCGTCAACCGACAAAGACCTGTTCTCGATTCCGGTTCTGGCGGGACAGGCGATTCACCTTTTCACGATGACGCCCGGTGATGGCCCGAACACGCCGACCAACTTCCTGGACGGGCGCATTCGAATTCTCGACGCCGCGGGAACGCTGCTGGCTTCGGATGACAATTCCGCATTGGATGGCCGCAATGCCGACCTGTCGTATTCCCCGGCGGCCGATGGGCTGCTGTATGTTGAAGTCTCGACGGTCTCCGCGTCTTCGGCGAGCAATACCGGGAATTACATCCTTACCGTAAGCGGCTCGGCGGCCACGGGCTTCGCGCCGATGACCGTGGCCGCAATCACCCCGACCGACGCCAAGCGCGTTGCGGCGGCCCCAACGACGGCGACCGTGGATTTCACGGATCGGCTTCTGCTGACATCGGTGCAGGCGTCGGACCTGACTTTAGACGGGGTGCCGGCCACAGCGGTGACCATTGTCGATACCGATACGCTCACATTTACACTTCCCACCGGAGTGGCGCCGGGGAACCACACCCTGGCCATCGCGGCGGGAGCCGTCACAGACGTGCATGGGGCGGGCGTGGCGGCATTTTCATCATCGTTTTTTCTGGATACGACGGGTCCGCGGGTCATCGCCACGACCCTTCAGCAGAACGCGGTGATACCCACGGGAGCGTATTCGATTGCGATCACATTCGACGAGCCGATGCTGACGACGGCCGACAAATACGATGCGGATATGACGATCGTTCTCGGTTCGAGCGCATCCTACCTCGACGCCAATACGCTTACCTGGGATGCCACGAGCACCGTGGTAACGATCGGCTTCTCAAGCCTGACCGCCGGCAGAGGCACGCTCACGCTCGATTCGGGCTCCTACGCATTCGCCGACGCCGCCGGAAACACCCTCGATGGCGAGACCAACGCAACCACCTGGCCGATTCCGGGCGGACGATCCGGCAATGGAATCGCGGGGGGGAATTTCGTCACACGCTGCGACATCGATGCCGCGGCGGCAACCGCGCTGCCGGCGACTGTATCTTTGGGCATGCCGGGCTCACTGGCCTTCCAGAGTTCGACTTCCGCGGTCATCCAAAGCGCCGTTGACACCGACTATTTCACGATAACCCTCGATGCCGGACAAACTTTGTCCGCCTTTGCCGATCCCGATGCGCTGCTGCGCCCGCGCATCGAGATCATCGATCCCAATGGAACTTCACTTGGGGTGAACACGGCCCTGGTGGCCGGCGCTGATGCGCTGCTTCAAAACCTGCCGGCGACGGTCGCGGGCACCTATACCCTCGCCGTGTCCGGCGCGAATTCGACAATCGGAACGGCAAAGATTCAGGTCCTTCTCAACAGTCAGTTGGAAGCTGAGGCACACGATGGGGCATTTAACGACACGCCGGCGACCGCTGAACAATTGGTTCCCAGCGTGCTGCCACTGGATTCAATGGGCGCGCTGGCGGGCGCAACCTGGGCAAGCGTATACGGGGTTACGGAAAACTCCGCCTCGGACTATTACGCCCTGGGCCTTAAGGCGGGGGACTGGCTGACTCTCACGCTGAGCAATGGATATTCGGCGTTTTCACTGTTTGACCCCTCGGGAAACCTGATCGCCAACAGCGTCACGGCAAGTTACAGCGGCAACTATGATTCGATCATTCGTGACATGCCGATCCCGGCCGATGGCCAGTACACGGTGCGGGTCAATTATCAATACCCGGGAACCGTCTATCTCCTGGCGGCCTTGATCAATGCCGATGCGGATGCCGAGAAAAATGGGACCGTCGCCACGGCAAACCCGGTGCTTACACCCGCCGCGGGAGGGCGGCAGGTGGTCGCGGGGGCCATCGAAAGCTCGTCCGATGTCGACATCTATCGAGTTTTCGCGCCGGCGGGAACGCCCGTCACGCTAACCAGCTTTACCCCAGGAGACGGTGCCAACCAGCCGGCCAACATTTTCAACCCAATTCTCAAGGTGCTCGATGCCGCGGGCGCGGTGCTGGCCCAGAACGATAATTCCGCGCCCGATGGGCGCAATGCCCTCCTGACTTACACACCCGCGGCGGACCAGGTGTTCTATATCTCGATCGCGCAGTCAGGGGGAGGCTCGACAAACGTCGGCAACTATTTCATCGCGATCGATGGTGCAACGCCATCGCCGCCTGCGTTCACGGCGACGCCGACGGTTGCGGACGGCGCGCGAGTGGCGAGCCTGTCTTCACTGGTCATCAACCTCAGCGATACCGTCGATGCGCGCACTGCGACGCCGGCCGACTTCCTGATCGACGGACTGCCTTCGGGGACGATCGCGCTGGCATCGAGCGGACAGAGCTTTACGGTGAACCCAGCCGCCTCCCTGGCGCCGGGGCTCCACACCTTGAGCATTGCGGCGGGGGCGTTTGCGGATCTCCGTGGTTTGGGTGTCGATCCACTCTCCATCGCGTTCACGATTGATAATGTCGCCCCGCGGGTCATCGGGTCATCGGTTCAATCCGGCGACAGGATCCCGGCGGGAACTCTCGCGTACACGGTCACATTCGATGAGCCCATGGCAGCGACAACCTCATCGGCCTATTCGCTGGTCGGCAATGTGCTGGGCACTTCTTACGCGGCCGCATCGGCCGTCTGGAACACAGACAAGACCGCGTTGACATTGTCGTATTCCAGCCTGCTGGAGGACCGTTATACGCTGACGCTCTCGCCCACAACAACAACGTTTCGGGACCTCGCGGGGAACGCGCTGGATGGCGAAACACCGCCGGGCGCCTGGCCCATACCGACGGGGCGATCGGGCAACGGAGCCGCCGGTGGCGTATTCACATTTGCTTTTGATATGACGACCGCAGCGCCGTCCGCTCTGCCGACGCCGACGCCCGCGATCGCGCCGCGCGGGGATGGGCCGGTGTTCGAAACCTCCGGGGCCGGTGCCATCAGCTTTGGCGATGATACGGACCAGTTTACGATCGACCTGGCGGCGGGGCAGGTGGTGTCGGTTTTGTTAACCCCCGTACAGGCCGCCGCGACGCTGGCGGGCTCCGTTACGATTGCCGGGCCGGCGATGAATATCCTGGCTTCGGGAACGGGCAGCGTCGGGCAGGCGATTGCGGTGCAGCCGATCTCCATCGCCGCCGCCGGGCGCTACACCATCACGGTGGCGGGCGCGGCCGGATCCATCGGCAGATACAATCTCAAGCTGACGCTGAACGCGATGCGCGAGGGCGAGGATGTCGGCGCGCCGATTGACGATACGCCCGGCGCGGCGCAGGCGCTGGATTCGGCCTTCGTCGATATTGCGGCGGGTGTTCGCCAGGCTACGGTCATCGGCGCTCTTGATGTGATCGACGGGCCGCTGCCGGCCGAGGTCGAGCCGAACAATTCCGTCAGCGCCGCCAACTCGGCCCTGACTAATTTCAAGCCCAATTCGAGCACCAAGTACATCGTGACCGCGAGCGGTTCGATCGGCTCCAACTACGAGTACGACTACTACTACCTCGGGCAGTTTGACGTGGGCGATGTGGTTCGCGTGAGCGTCGCCGCGGCCGGATCCCAGCGCGGCACCTGGTCAGACCCCTATGTGGCGTTGATGCTGGGGAGTAGCACTTACACATCGGATGACAACTCCGGTCCGGGCTCCGATGCCCTGATTCCGGGATGGTCGGTCACAACCGCCGGCGGGTACTACGTCAGGGTTTACAACTACTCCGCCTACACGAGCGGCACCTACGAACTGACCGTGACCGTCGACAACATCGGCGCGGCCCCGATCACCGGCGGCAACATCATCGGTGAAACCGAGCCGAACGATAACACGTCCATCGCGACCGATCTGTCGGCGAGTTGGCGAACGTTCAACTACATTTCAACCACAGCGGGTTCGGCGTCCGCGGCGGACCCCGATGTCTTCGCATATTACTTCAACGCCGGGGACCGGGTTTATTTCAATGATCCTGCCGTGCAGTTGAAGGGAACGCTGCCGCTGCGCCTCAAACTGACCAACGCGGCGGGGCAGTTGGTCGAATGGGATGATGGCACCGACCTGTCGGGAGCCGCCTCGTTGTTTGGAACGCGGATCGACACAACGGGCCTGTATTACCTGACGCTCGATACCGCCAACGTCGCCTATGCGTACGCGCTCAGCGCGATGGTGGCCAGCGATTTCGCGCCGCTTCGCGCAGGCACGGGGTTGGACTACTACTCGATGGACCTCGCGGCCGGTGAGACGGTTTCCCTGGCGCTGGATGCGGGCACTTTAACCGCGCCGGCTTTCTCGCTGCTTTCGCCAGACGGGAAAGCACTCGTAAGCGCCTCCGCCGCTACCGGCAAGACGTCGATTCGCAATGTCCTGATTACCCAGGCCGGCCGATACCTCGTCCGCGTGACTTCAGGGCTGCCGTCGCCGTATGCGCTGTCCGTCACGCGCGGCGCGGATGTCGATGTGGAGCCGAATAATTCGGCGGCGCGGGCCGAGGTGATTTCCGCGAACGGTAAAGTATCGGGAAGCATGCAGCCTGTGCTGCCAGGACCCGTCGTGCAGGAGGGCTTTGAATCCGGCGTTCTCGGCCCGGCCTGGTCAACCTACATCGCCGCACCGACCTACGGACGGGTCGCGGTGGGCAGTGCCTACGGGGCGGCCACCGGCACGATGGCCCTGATGACGGATAACAATTACTACACCTATCCCTCAACCGTGAAGGAAGCGATCCTCACCGTCGACCTGAGGAGCGCGGTCGGGGCGAAACTGACATTCAATCAGTACAGCCGCTACGACAGCATCGAATCGCTGCCGACAACGCCGTACACCGGTCATGCCAATGCCGATGGCGTCAGTTATTCCGCGGACGGGACGACGTGGTATCCACTCTGGACGCCATCGGCCAATACCAGTGGAGCCTGGCTGCCGGTCTCGGTGGACCTGGGAGCGGCGGCGGCCGCGGCGGGCGTGCCCATCAGCTCGATCGCGCGAATCAAGTTTCAAGCTTACAGTTATGACACCGGCTACTACGGCGCGCGAGCGTGGGATGATGTCACCATCATGGCGGACATTCCCGGCGATGACTATTACGCGGTTGATCTGGCCGCGGGCGACCGGGTTACATTGACCACGGCCACCCCGGCATTCGCCGGCGGCTCGAGCTCGATCCCGGCGGCCGACCCCAGACTGGAGTTGCTCGGACCGGCCGGCGGCGTTCTGGCGAGCGATGACAACTCGGCCGGAGATGGGCGAAATGCCCGCCTGGCGTGGACGGCGGCGGTCGCGGGGCGGTATTTCGTTCGCGCATCGACGGCAGCCGCCGGAAGCTACGTGCTCGATGTGGCGACCAAATCCACCATCCGCCCCGCTCCGGATCGACCGGCGCTGCGGCCCGGATTCGACACCGGCGCATCCGCATCGGACAGCATCACGCGCTTGAACAACGCATCGGCCGCCAGCGCTTTGCAATTGACGATCGGCGCGGCGACGCCGGGGGCGCTCGTCAGCCTGTTTTCCGATGGCCTGCTGATCGGCACCGCGGCGGCGGGCAGCGATGGCGTGGCGACCGTGACAACCGACGGAGCGGCCTGGCTGGATGATGGAGTGCATCTGTTCACCGCGCGGCAGGCGATGGGCGATGGAAGCGCATCGCAGGAGTCGTTGCCCCTGTACGTGACGATCGCGACCGCCGCGCCGCTGCCGCCCGCGGTGCCCGCACTTGCCGCCGGTTCCGATTCCGCGGTCGTCGGCGACAATATCACCAGCGACTCGACACCCACGCTTCAAATCGCGCCCGGCTCGACACCCTATTATCGCGTTTATCGCGATGGCGCGCTGGTCAGCGGCGACTATGAGTCGGCCGGAGCGTTTACGCTCCTCCCGATCGCCGATGGAACGCACGCGATCGTGGTTACGGCGGTGGATGCCGCCGGCAATGAATCGGCCGCGCCCCCGCCCCTGATGCTGCTCATCGACACGACCGCCCCCTCGATCCCGGTCAGCGCTCCCGACCTTCGCCCCACGAGCGATACCGGCGCATCGGACACGGACGACATTACGGCCGACAACACGCCCACATTCCGAGTGCCCTATGCGGGATTGGGCGTGGGGGGATACAGGGTCTACATGGATGGTTTGTTGATTTCCTCGACGTTCGAAACGTTAAGCCTGTTCACCGCGCCCACGACGCTCGATGGCGTTCACAACTTCTCGTTCGCGGCCGCGGATCTGGCCGGAAACGTGTCGATGGCGGGGCCGGACCTCGCCGTGACGATCGATACGGCGGCCCCCGCGCCACCCGCCGCGCCTGATCTTCGCGCTTCGAGCGATAAGGGCGCATCGAACGCCGATAATCTCACCTCGGACAATGCGCCGGTGTTTGATGCCAGTGCCGGCAACGCCCCCTACGTTCGTCTGTTCCGCGACGGTATCCTCATCGGCCCTCAATATCCCGCCGCCGGCGCGCACGACCCGGACGGACTTGGCGGTGTGATTCAGCCTGATGGAACCGCGACTTACACGATGGCCGCGGTGGACCTTGCCGGAAACCAATCGGAATTCGGTCCCGGGCTCGTGGTCACGGTGGACCGCACCCTCCCGGTGGCCGGCGCGGGATCCTTCGCCTTCGTGTCGGGGCCGCGGAAAATCGTCGTTACGTTTGGCGATGATGTGTCCGCCTCGCTCGGGGTGGATGATCTTGTGCTGAGCAATATGGATACCGGTGCGGTCCTGGCACCCATCGATGTAACCTACGACCGGGCTGCAAATGCGGCCGCATTTGTGCTCCCCGACGTCCTCCCCAACGGCAACTACCGCGCCGTGCTGATCGGAACAGGCGTGTGTGACTCGGCCGGAAACATGCTCGATGTGGGCGGCGTCGCCGGGGGCAATGTGACCGTTGAGTTCTACCATCTCGCTGGCGACGCCGATCGATCCCGCGATGTCGGCCTCAACGACCTGCTCATTCTCGCCAACCACTACGGCCTCTCCGGCGTCACCTGGGCCGATGGGGATTTCGACGGTGATGGCTCCGTTGGCCTGAACGACCTGCTACGGCTCGCGAACAACTATGGCATCAGCCTGCCCGCGCCGGGTTCTGCCGTGCCAGATGCCCCCCTCCCCGACGCAGCCAGTCCCGATTCAGCCGCTCCTGCGGCACCCACCGCCGTTTCCACCGTCCCGCAGGATGCATTTACGCCGGTTGTACGGCCTGCCGCCGCGCCTGTCTCCTCCGATCGTGCCGCCCCGCTCCCACCGCTCCCGGTTCCGGCGGCGGTTGTTTTATCCCCTCGCCAATCCGCGCCGGCGGAACGACCCGTGGCGGTGAAGAAACCCCCGGCGGCTCGGGCCGTTGGTCCCACGGGCTCACATCCCGCGCTGTTCGCGGATAAGTCACCAGCCGTATCGCGAGTGGCCACACCGTCGACAGATAATTCGACCATCCCCCACCGCGCCGGTTCCCATGCGGCTTCAACCCCTGTGCCGTCGGCGTTGAATCAACCCGTGTTCCATACCCGCAAGCGGATCGTCAGTTCGGTTTGGGATGGTTGATCCAGCGTCTATCATGCCACATCAGCACCTGGATTCGCCCATCATCGACCGCACCTCATCCCGCGATGGCATTCCCGCCTGCGCGCCGGCGCGGGTTACCGAGACCGCTGCCGCCGCCGCCGCGAATCGACAGGCATTCAATTCAGACGCGCCTGAAACCAGCGCGGTTGCGAACGCGCCGTTGAAGCAGTCACCCGCGGCGGTGGTGTCGACGGGGGAAACGCGGAAAGCCGGCACCGGCTCGAATGCCTGGGCGGATACCACGATCGCGCCGCGCGATCCGAGTTTCGCAATGACGGTGCGGACGCCGCGGGCGCACAGTTTTCGCGCGGATGTAACAATCCGTGCCTCGTCGGCATCCTCGGAAAGCGAATCGCCCGTCAGACATGCCAATTCGGTGAGGTTTGGCGTGAGGTAGTCCAGGCCCGACAGGATCGCATCCGGCAGAGCCTGGGTGGGGGCGGGGGCCGGATCGAGGATGATGCGCGCTCCCCCCGCGCGGGCGATCGCGATTGCCCGGGCCACGGTTTCCAGCGGCACCTCCAGTTGCACCAGCAGCGCGGCCGCGCCGGCGATCAATCCAGCGCAGGGCTCGACCGCGTCGGGAGAAAAACTGCCATTAGCGCCGGGCACGATGATGATCCGGTTCTCACCGCTCGCATCGACCGCGATGACCGCCGTGCCGGTGCACTGGCTCGGGATTCGCCGCAGGTGATCGACGTTCACACCGGCCGAGCTAAGGCTCTGGATTTGTGCCTGGCCCGCGGCATCATCACCGACCTGCCCGATCATGATCGCTCGCCCGCCGAGTCGCCCAACCGCGAAGGCCTGATTAGCGCCTTTGCCTCCGCAGAAGGTTTGCATGGATTGACCGGTGACGGTCTGGCCCGGCTCGGGGAATCGGCGCAGGTTCACCACCAGGTCCTGATTGAGGCTGCCGAGAATGATGATTTGATCTCTCATGAGCGTCGGCCGCGGAATGCGCAGCTTGAACCATTTGACCACAATCTGGCAACCTGCTCAAATTCAAAGATCGATTTCGCAAAGGAGTCCGTATGGTGTGGTGTCGACTGCTGTGCATCGCCTTGATCCCTTCCGCGCTCGTGCTGGCCCTGGGGTTTGGGCAGGGGGGTTGCGATCGCTCCGCCTCCGGGCCGAAAAAACCCAAGGTGGCGCTGGTGATGAAATCACTGGCCAATGAGTTCTTCCAGACGATGCAGAAGGGCGCTGAGGCGCACCAGGCGGCCAGCAACAATGCCTACGAACTGGTCTCAAACGGGATCAAGGACGAGCAGGATGTCACGCGGCAGGTGCAGCTCGTCGAACAAATGACCGCCCAGCAGTGCGACGCGATCGTCATCGCCCCGGCCGATTCCAAGGCCCTGGTCGGTGCCTGCAAGCGGGCCATGGATGGCGGTGCGGTCGTCATCAACATCGACAACCGGCTCAGCGAGGAAGTCCTCCGCGAACGGGGATTGAAGATTCCCTTCGTCGGCCCGGACAATCGCAAGGGCGCTCGCCTGGCCGGTGATTATCTGGCCAAGCAGCTCAAGGCCGGCGACAAGGTCGCGATCCTGGAAGGAGTGCCGGGCGCGTTCAATGGGGTGCAGCGCAAGCTCGGTTTTGAGGAAGCGATGAAGGCGGGCGGGATGCAGATCGCCAGTTCGCAGTCAGCCAACTGGGAGGCCGACAAGGCCAACCGGATCGTCGCCGCGCTGCTGACGGACCAGCCCGACCTCAAGGCCATCCTGTGTTGCAACGACAGCATGGCCCTGGGCGCGGTGGCGGCATTGAAATCGGCCGGGAAGACCGGGCAGGTGCTGGTCATCGGCTTCGACAACATCTCGGCGGTGCAGCAACTGGTCCGCGAGAAAAAGGTGCTCTGCACGGTCGATCAGCACGGGGACAAGCTCGCCGCCTATGGCATCGAGTATGCCCTCGAAGTGCTCAAGACCAGGCAGACGCCCGTCGATCGCGAGACACCCGTTGACCTGATCACGGCGGAGACCCTGAAATGAGCCCGGCGGGCACGACCGTCCTGAAACTCTCCGGTGTGAGCAAGTCGTTCCCACCCGCCACCCGCGCCCTCATTGCCGCGGATCTGGAGATGCGCGCGGGTGAGGTGCATGCGCTGCTGGGGGAAAACGGCGCGGGCAAGAGCACGCTCTCGCGGATCGTGGCCGGACTTTTAGCGCCCGATGCGGGGCAGATGTCGTTGCAGGGTGAGCCTTACATTCCGCGCGGCCGCAGGGAGGCCCAGGGGCGCGGTGTGCGGATGGTGATGCAGGAACTCAACCTGATCCCGACCCTCACCATCGCCGAGAGCATTTTTCTGGACCGGCTGCCGCGCCGCCTGGGCTTCATTCGCCGGACGGAACTCAATGCCCGCGCGCTTCCCCTGCTCCGCGAGGTGGGCCTTGGATCGGTCGACCCCGAAACACCGATTGGTGCGCTCGGCGTCGGTTTGCGGCAAATGGTGGAGATCGCGGCCGGGCTTTCCGAGCGCTGCGATGTGCTGATCCTCGATGAGCCCACGGCCGCGCTGACCGATGAGGAAACCGCGTTGCTCTTCCACAGCATTAACCGGCTCCGGGCGGCGGGGGTCGCGATCATCTACATCTCGCATCGCATGAACGAAATTGCCCGCATCGCCGATCGCGTCACGATTCTGCGCGATGGCGCGATCGTCGCCACGCGCGCCGCCGCGGGTCTGGCTTTGGACGAGATCATCCGGCTGATGGTCGGCCGCGAGCTCAGCCGCGCGGCGGTGCGCGCGGCGCAGGCTTCGAGAACCGACATCGCGCTCCGGGTCGCCGGGTTGCGCGCCGAACCGGCCGTGCGCGATGTGAGCTTCGAACTCCACCGCGGCGAGATCCTGGGTTTTGCCGGGCTGATGGGCTCGGGGCGCACGGAAACGATGCGTGCGATCTTCGGCGCGGATGCGAAACAGGCCGGTGAGATTTATCTAGGCGGGTCGAGCGCCCCCGAATCCATCCGCTCACCCCGCGATGCGGTCCGCCGGGGCATCGCGCTGCTCACCGAGGACCGCAAGGGGCAGGGCCTTCTGCTTCCCTGGTCGGTCAGGCACAACATCACCCTCGCGGCGATGGCCAGTGTGCGCGGCACCGCCGGCTGGATCGACGCCGCGCGCGAGAATGCCGATGCCCATCGCCTGGTGGAGACACTGGGTATCCGCTGCTCCGGGATCGATCAGCCGGTCCGCGAACTCTCCGGCGGCAACCAGCAGAAGGTGATCATCGCCCGCTGGCTCTATCGCGATTGCGAAATTCTCATCTTCGACGAGCCGACGCGCGGGATCGATATCGGCGCGAAGTTCGAGATCTACCGGCTGCTGGCCGACCTGGCCGCGCGCGGCAAGGCGATCATCGTCATCTCCTCCGAGCTCCCCGAACTTCTGGCCATCTGCGATCGGATCGCCGTGCTGTCGGCCGGCGTCCTGGTGCGGACGTTCGCCGCGCGCGAGTTCGATCCCGATGCGATCATGGCGGCCGCCCTGACCCATCATGTGAAGCCCCATGGCGCGGACCCAGCCGGCACCGGTGACACCAACACCGGCGCGACCGCCAACACCCCAGACGCGGGAAGGGCCGCATGAACCTGATCGGCCGACCCAACCTCCGCCAGCGCCTGGCCGAGTACCTCGCCCTCGTCGGGGTGCTGGTGGCTCTGACCGTATTCTTCGGCCTCGTCACCCAGCACTTCTTCAGCGCGACCACGCTCCGCACCATCGCCAACCAGATCCCCGAGGCGGTTGTCATCGCCGTCGGGATGACTTATGTCCTGATTGTGGCGGGAATCGATCTTTCCGTCGGTTCGCTTCTCGGACTCAGCGGCGCTGTTCTCGGCCTTTGCCTGACGCGATTTCCGCTCCCTCTGCCGGTGGCGATCCTGGCGTGTCTGGTGGTGGGGGCGGTCAGCGGCCTGTTGAATGGGTTGACCATCGTGCGCTGGTCGCTGCCCTCCTTCATCGTAACGCTTGGGATGCTCGAAGCCGCGCGCGGGGCCGCGTATCTCATCTCGGAGTCCAAAACCGCTTATATCGGTCCGCAAATCGAGCGGCTGGCCGAGATCAACCTCGCCGGCCTGTCGCTGCCGTTTTTGATCGCCATCGCCATCGCCGCCATTGCGCAGGTGGTGCTCACGCGCACGGTCTTCGGGCGGTACATGGTCGCCATCGGCACCAACGAAGAGGCCGTCCGCCTTTCCGGCATCGACCCCCGGCCTGTCAAAGTCGCGGTCTTCATCATCAGCGGGCTGCTCGCCTCGATGGCTTCGATCGGCAACGTCGCCCGCCTCGGCGCGGCCGACCCCAACGCCGGCATCGGCTTCGAGCTCAACGCCATCGCGGCCGTCGTCATCGGCGGCACCAGCCTCATGGGCGGCCGGGGCTCGGTCATCAACAGCGTCCTGGGCGTGCTGATCATCGCGGTGCTGGAGAGCGGGCTGGCGCAGATGGGCGCTCAGGAGCCGGTCAAACGTCTGGTCACCGGCTTCGTCATCGTTGCCGCCGTGATCCTGGATTACTACCGCGCCAAACTCCGGCGGGCGACGGTGGCATTCCGCAGCGCAAGCTAGCCGCGCGACTGCCCTGCCCTCGTTGCGCTCGCCCATTCACCACGAAATCAACACCGTGCCGGTCACATGATCGGCGCGGAGGTGGCTTCCCAGCGCGGTGTCTTCCACCTTGAATTCCAGAAACGGCCCTTCGATGAAGGGGTCTTTTGGATTGGGCTGGAAAGTCACATGCGGATAGCGCGGCTCCGGATAGAAGCGCAACGTCGCATCGTTCAGACCCCGCAGCAGCAGCCGGCGTTTGATGCCGATCTCGCCGGAGATTTGCTCGATGCACGAGATTTCCCCCTCGCGCTGCTCGACGAACGCGCGACATTCCCGGTGCCAGGAGCGCGCTGGCCGGTAACAACTCTGCCCGTCGGCCAGTCGGGTTTCCTGCCCGATCAGCAGCGGAGCGCCCTGCGGAAGCTTCAGCCTCAAGTCGACATTGGTGTTGGGCGTGTAACCGGAAAAGAAGAATCCATTCTCGTGCCGGACGATGGTCATCACCGGATTTCGCTGCTCGGGCGTCTGCTTGGCCACCGAGAACCGGTATCCCAATCCGCCCAGCGCCGTCCGCATGAGCAGATCGCCCTGGTACCATTTGGCCGGATCATCGGGTGTGAGCAGATGGCCGCCGGTGAAGGAGTTGGAGTTGGTCCCGCGCACCCACGCCAGGCCTCCGCCGGACGGTTGAAATGATCGCCACAGCGCCGCCACCCGCGATGACTTTCCATCGGAAACCATCGCGCCGATTTCCACTTCATCGACCTTCCCCTCCGCCAGCGCCTCGCGGCAACCCCCGGCGGACATGCTGGGGCGATGCTGCAACTCGGCCGGATAAGCGCGGTCGCTCAGACGATCGGGATTGACGAGCAGGTCGATCTTTAACTGGCCGGAGATGGGGTCAGCGAGGTGGACATGGAGAAGTTGCCGCAGCGCTTCATCCGCGTGGTCCAGCGGCCCGTACAACAGTACCCGGCCGCCGGATTTGGCGAATCGCAGCAGCGCATCCCCCAGTGCCGAGCCCGCGTCGGGCGCCGTCGTAATCAGCACCGATTCCCGATAAAGCCCGGCCTTCTCCGCGAACGATTTCAGGAATGCCCTGGACGAAACGACCGTGTTCAGCGGAAGGCCGTTGTTGATCGCCGCCCGAATGAACCAGTCGGCGAAGAACGGCATCTCCAGCCGCGGCTTTTCCGCGAAGGTCATATCGTGGTATTCATCGAACGGATAAACCCAGACCAGCGGACCCGGCCGATCCGGCAGGTCTTCCAGCGCCGACAGGATGTGCGGAATGATCTCGTTGGGGCACTTCTCGGGCGTGCGGCCGTAAGAGTCATCGATCGTCAGCAGCGAGATCGATCGCGGCGTTTGCATCTTGCCAGTGGCATCGACGCGCGCGATGGACAGCGGCAGGTAGATATCGTGCGACTCGCGCCCGTAGCGATCCAGCCACGGGCTGTTGAGCCACCATGGGTCGTGAACGTAGAACCGGAAGGGAAATCCCTTCCCTTCGGGCAGTTCCGCGATTCGTGACATATGCCCGGCCATCTCCAGGCCAAAATCTCCGTTGAGCGCGGCCCACGGAGAATTCGGCGGCGGCGTCATGTTGAATGGGCCGGCATAAATCTCCCGCAGCGGAACCGCGTTGGTGGCCAGTCCGATGCCGGCGGTGAGGTTCGTGCCCCGCGTCTCCAGTGGAAACTTCGGACACTCCGCCCGGAACAACCGCCAGAAACCCAGCGTCTTGTCGCGGAGCTCCCGCGCACGCCCGCCGTCGAAGGCGCGCCCGTCGAAGAGGGGGCCGGTCGTCTTCCACGTCTCTTCCCCAAAGCCGATGCCGTTGGAGAGCCAAAGGTAGTCGAAGCCAAGGTCGGTGAGGAAGTGCTGCGCCTGTCGTCCCAGGAATGTGCCCAGCGGCGTGCCTTGCGGGATGCCTTTGGGAAAACCCGCGTAGGCGACCGTGTCCGCATTGAGGGTTGCATAGCAACTGACGAAGCTCCCCTTGCCCATGGTGCCGCCCAGGCAGATTTCGTTGTGCCTCTCGTACTTGAAAGGCGAGCGCGCGAATTCTCCACCCGGATCGAACGTGGCACCCACCTGCACGGGCTTTCCGGTCGATTCGCGGCCGACCTCCTTGATCACCCGGACGATGGTCGCCAGATCGCCATAGGTGATCGCCGCCGGATTCTCGCGATACAACCGCGCCTGGCTGTGCAGCGCCTTCTTCTCCTTATCGCGGGGCACCTCCTGACGCGGATTGGGGTGTCCGATGTAGCGCGCCCATTCGATCGAATCCTCCTTGTGCCCGCGATAGTCGAGAATCTCCGAACCATCGGCCGTCCACAGCAGCACCGCCACGCTGTCGGCATGCCGAAGCAGCGGCGACCATTGGCGAAAAATCTCCGTCGCAACCCGCCGAATCGCCTTCTCCTCCATCGAATCGAACGGCTTGGGCGACATCTCCATCACCACCCGGCCGACCATCGGAAAAGCCAATGGCGCTGGTGGATCGGCCACGGGCGTCTTCCGTTCCTGGCCGAATGAAAGCGAGGGCAGCGCGAACATGAGAATCGTCACGAGGAGCCGGTTGCTCCAGCGCGCGGACGATTTCCCGCCATCGCTCGATCCCATAGCCGTACTCGTCATTGTCATCATCGCAGGTCTCCTTCGCCAAAGTCTTGGCTTGAAATTGTACCCGCTGACGCTCAACGGTGATTGGATTGTCGACGCCATGCACACCAACTGGGTGTTCGATGATGCCCGCCCTGTTATCATGGGCGGCATGCCCGACAAGCCTTCTAAAATAGCCATCATCGGCGCAGGCTCCGTCGGCGCGACCATCGCCTACGCCTGCCTCATCCGCGGCGTCGGCAAGTCGATCGCGCTGTACGATATGAATGCCGCCAAGGCCCAGGCCGAGGTGCTCGATCTCAATCACGGCCTCCAGTTCGTCCCCATGGCCGCCGTCGAAGGCTCGGGCGATATCGAAGTCTGCCGCGATGCCGACATTCTCGTCATCACCGCCGGCGCGAAACAAAAGCCCGGCCAGACCCGCATGGATCTGGCCACCGCCAACGCCGCCATCTGCAAAGACCTCATTCCCAGGCTCCTCGCCGTCGCCCCCAATGCCATCTGGCTCCTGGTCACCAACCCCGTCGATGTCATCACTCAGATCACCCTGAAAATCTCCGGCCTGCCCCGCCCGCGCGTGCTCGGCTCGGGAACGGTCCTCGATTCATCGCGCTTCCGCTTCCTCATCGCCCAGCGCCTGCGCGTAGCCGTGCAGAACGTCCACGCCTACATCGCCGGCGAGCATGGCGATTCCGAAATCCCCCTCTGGAGCAGTGCCACCGTCGGCAATGTCCCCCTCCACGAATGGGCCGTCCCCGGCCACGGCAAGCTCACCGTCCGCGACCGCACCGAGATTTTCCAGAACGTCAAATCCGCCGCCTACCAGGTCATCCAGGGCAAGGGCGCAACCAATTACGCCATCGGCCTGGCCACCGCGAAAATCCTCGAAGCCCTCCTCCACGATGAGAACCGCGTCCTCCCCGTCTCCTCGCTGCTGGAGAATTATCGCGGCATCGACAACGTCTGCCTCTCCGTCCCCTGCATCGTCGCCCGCGCCGGCGTCGGCCCGCCCCTCCCGATTCCCCTCAACGCCAACGAGACCGCCGGACTACTCAACAGCGCGGACCTGATCCGCGCGGCCGTGACTGCGCTGGGATTCTAACGAGATGCACTGAATGGATTTTACAAAGCGACGATGATCATGAAGGCAAAAACCCTCCCTTCGATTTTCCCTCTTATAATACTCTGTGCCTCCGTGTTTCTGTGGCGAATTCCCGCCGCAGCCGAGCCTGCCCGCAAGCCGAACATTCTCTTTCTCCTGGCCGACGATTTCCGGCCCGATGCGATCGGGGCGATGGGCAACGATCAGGTCAAGACGCCCAATCTCGATCGCCTGGCCAGTCGCGGTCTGGCCTTCAACCGCGCCCACATCATGGGCGGCATGCAGGGCGCGGTCTGCGTCTGTTCGCGCGCGGCCCTGCTCACCAGCCGCACCCTCTTCCACTGCCCCGACCAGCCCACCGGCGCGCATGCCCTCTGGCCCGCCACCTTCGCCAAAGAGGGCTATCGAACCTTCCAGATCGGCAAGTGGCATAACGGCCCCAAATCCCTCAACCTCGCCTTCCAGGATTCGAAGAACACCTTCTTCGGTGGTATGAGCGATCATTACAAGATTGCGTTGCAGGACTACGAACCGGCCGGGAAATACGGCAAGGAGCGGCAGCGCATCGGCGCGAAATACGATGGCGAGATCTTCGCCGATACCGCCGTCGAGTTCCTCCAGCGCGAGTCCGCCCGCCCCGCCGCCGATCAGAAACCCTGGTTCCTCTGGACCGCCTTCACCAACCCCCACGACCCGCGCACGCCCCCGCCCGAGTTCGAGAAGATGTACGACCCCGCCAAAATCCGCCTCCCCGCCAACTACATGTCCAGCCCGCCCGTCGAGACCGGCGTCCTCGGCATCCGCGATGAAAAACTCCTCCCCGTCCCCCGCACCGAAGAGGCCGTCCGCCGCGAGATCGCCCTCTACTACGCCACCATCACCCATCTCGATGCGCAGATCGGCCGGATTCTCGACGCCCTCGAAAAATCCGGCCAGGCCGACAACACTTTGATCGTCTTCGCCGGCGACAACGGCCTGGCCATCGGCAGCCACGGCCTGCTCGGCAAGCAAAATGTCTACGAGCACAGCGACGGCGTCCCCCTCATCCTTTCCGGCCCGGGCATCCCGAAAAATAAGCGCGTCGACGATTTCGTCTACCTTCTCGATCTCTTCCCCACCGCCTGCGAACTCACCGGCATCGCCACCCCCGCCACCGTCGAAGGCAAATCTTTCGCCGCAATCTTTCGCGGCGAGAAGGGCCCCCGCACCACCCTCTTCTCCGCCTACACCAAGCTCCACCGCATGGTCCGCGATAACCGCTGGAAACTCATCGAATGGACCATCCCCGGCCACGATAAACTCACCCAGCTCTTCGACCTCCAATCCGACCCCGATGAACTCCGCGATGTCTCGAAGGACAGTCCCCAGGAACTCAAACGCCTGCATGAAATGATGCTGCAATATAAGAAGGACCTCGGCGACGTCCTGCCCAACTAAATGACTGTGCGTAATTCCGCGCCTCTGGACAAGCCGGGACAGAGTGGCGGGAGCGACAGCGACCAGAGCGCCGTCCCGGATGGCGTCGACTGCGGATAGCGCTTTGCGCACGGTCATTTTAGAGCGGTTCTCACGTTGGCATGGCGGACGCCGTCATTGTGGTGCAGGTTCTTAGCGTGCTCTTTCGGCGCAGCCTGACGGGCCGCACCACAATGACTGCTGCACAAAAGTGAGAACCGCTAAAACCGATCGCCACCCGCCCCGGCCGTACGCCGCAGCAATTCCTCCAGGCCCATTTCACGAATGTCGCGCCCCAATCCCCCGCCGGCCGTTGAATTCCAACCCGCCGCCCTCCCCATCTGTCCCACCCCGGCCCTCCCCGCTATAATCCCCGCCATGGCCTACACCGTCCTCGCCCGCAAATACCGCTCCCGCGATTTCGACGAAGTCGTCGGCCAGGACCACATCGCCCAGACCCTCAAGCGGGCCATCGAGTCCGGCCGAATCGCCCACGCCTTCCTCTTCACCGGCACCCGCGGCACCGGCAAAACCTCCATGGCCCGCATTCTCGCCAAGGCCCTCAACTGCGAGAAGTTCGACAAGCCCACCACCACGCCCTGCGGCAAATGCACCTCCTGCCTCTCCATCGCCCGCGGCGATGATATCGACGTCATCGAGATCGATGCCGCCTCCAACACCGGCGTCGACAATGTCCGCGACATCATCGAAAACTCCGCCTATCGCCCCGCCCGCTCGCGCTTCAAGGTCTACATCATCGACGAAGTCCACATGCTCTCCAAGCAGGCGTTTAATGCCCTGCTCAAGACCCTGGAAGAGCCCCCCGAGCACGTCAAGTTCATCCTCGCCACCACCGAGGCCGAAAAAGTCCTCCAGACCATTCTCTCCCGCTGCCAGCGCTACGATTTCCGCAACATCCCCACCCGCGAGATCGCCGGCCACTTGAAATCCCTCGCCAAACAGGAAGGCATCGCCGCCGAGGAGGATGCCCTGCTCCTCGTCGCCAAAGCCGGCGCGGGCTCCATGCGCGATTCACTCTCACTCCTCGATCGCCTCCTCAGCGTCGGCGAAAAAACCCTCACCGTCGAAATGATCGAGCAGCTTCTCGGCCTCCCCAAGGCCCAGCTCATGTTCGACCTCGCCCAGGCCATCGGCACCGGCAACGTCAAATCCGTCCTCGAGCAGACCAGCGCCATGATCGCCCGCGGACTCTCGGCCGATGCCCTCGTCGCCTCCCTCGTCGATCACCTCCGCAACCTCCTCATCCTCCGCACCTGCGGCCCCGAATCAGAGCTCGTTGAAGTCCCCGGCATCCCCCTCAAAGATCTCACCGCCCAGGCCCAGCATTTCGATCCCGTTGGCCTGACCCAGAGCATCACCATCATCGAAGAACTCCGCCGCCACATGCGCCAGAGCCAGTCCGGCCGCGCCCTCCTCGATGCCACGCTCGTCCGCCTCTCACTCGCCGAGCAGTTCACGCCCATCTCCGAGCTCCTCGCCCGCGTCGGCGCATCCTCCGCCGCCGGCGATCAAAAAAAAAACGCCAGTAACGGCCCCGCCCTGAAACCCCCCACCACCCCCAGCCAGGGTCAGGAGCCGGCCACCAAAAACCAACACCAAGTTGAAAACCGCCCCCCGGCTCCTGACCCTCTCTCGTCGATACCAGGACCCGCACAGTCTCAGGAACCAGCCACCCCAATCCCCCACCAAGTTGAAAACCGCCCCCCGGCTCCTGACCCTCTCTCGTCAACCTCGGGATCGGCCCACCCACCGCACACCTTAATAGCCGACTCAACACCACCAGCTCCCGACCTTAACCACCACTCCCATGGGCAGGATGCCCATGCTACAAATAACCCTCCCCCCATCTCCCCGCAGATCACCGCCCGCCAAGCCATCGTCAAAGAATTCGCCCCTCCATCCGCCGCCCCCATCGTCTCCGCGCCACCCGCCCTCACCTTCGATGAGGATGAGGATGACCTCCCCCGCCCCGGAAAAATCTGGGACAATTCCGGCCCGTCCCTCTCCGAACTGCTCGCCATGCAGTCCGCTGCCAGCGCTCCTGCCGACGTGCCCGCCCCTTCCGAAAATACCGGGTCATACGAAACCGCCAACACCAGCCCCGACGCCATCCCATCTCGAGCCACGCCCTCTCCCGCAACCACCGCTATCCCCTTCACCAACGTCGAAGCCATCCCCCAGCCCGACATGACCAGCGCCTGGAATTCCCTCCTCGAAGAAATGAAAGGCCAGTCCGGCCTCTACGGCGTCCTCTCCCACGGCCGACTCGCCGCCATCGAAGACCAACAGGCCATCGTCCGCTTCGCCAGCAGTTTTGGCCAGTTCGCCCGCAGCCTCGAGAAAAACGGCAAAAAAGAAATGGTCCGCGATGGCCTCTCCCGCGTCCTCGGCCGGCAGATCGGCGTCCGCTTCGAAATCGACCCCGCCGACTCATCCCCTCCCGCCACTGCGCTCCCCGCGCCGAGCCCCTCGCGCGGCCCCGCCGCTTCATCCCCACCCGCGCGTCCCCACACCGGGGCCCCCCCCCCCCCCCCCCCCCCCCCCCCCCCCCCCACCCCCCCG
>JBBRTW010000013.1:0-35366 GCA_038244055.1 Tepidisphaerales bacterium
GAAGGACACGAAAAACACGAAGCAGAAATACAAGAATTGAGGGTAGAGGGTTGAAGGTAGAAAGTTGAAATTAGAGAGTTGAAAATTGAATGAATCAATCGAGCCGCGTGACACTGCCATAAGCTGCTTACCCTTCCAGCAATCCTTGCCACCATTTTTCAACCCTCTATTCTCTACCCTCAACCCTCTCTTCTCTTCTTAGTGCCCTTCGTGTACTTCGTGGTTAATCCTCTTCTTCGTCGTTAATCCTCCTCCGGACGCCAAATGGTCAAAATGCTTCTCTGCATGTTCGCAACCATGGCCATCGCCATCATGGTGCTGCAACTCCGCCAGCAGCGCCTCGAGCTGAACTTCAAGGTCAACCACCTCCACCGCGATATCGAAGCCCAGCAGGCCCACCTCTGGAACCAGCAGGTCCAGATCGCCATCTACACCGCCCCCAACGCCATCCAGCACACCGTCGACTCCCAGGATCTCCACCTCGTCCCCCGCATCACCCCCGGCCAATCCACCCCCGCCAACTGGGCCCAGGACGCGGATCTCGAAGAGTAAACGACCGCGCGCAGGACCCGACGGAGAGGATTAGTGAAAGTGAAACAACGGGACGATGAGACAATGAGACAATGGGAAATCGGGTAGCCGCGCACATTGAGCGAATTCAGGCAAGCCGGGACGCACCCCGGTTACTCAAATGCCTGTAACGCATTCTACGAGATCGATTGGGTCCAATCTTCCACTTTCAAATTCGGAACACGCCTGAAATCGCGCAGGTTGCGCGACACAAGCAAAGCCCGACGATCCAGCACGATCGCCGCGATCTTCAAATCCATCGTGCCGAGCCGAATTTTCAAGCGTTTCAGATCATCGTAGGTGCCTGCCGATGATGGATCAAATTCGAGAACTTCCTGCTCCTTATACCCACGCAACATTCGATGCAAACGCGAATACCCCTCCATTTGGCGCGACGTCGTCCGCGATGCTGCGATATAAGACAGCCATCCGCGCATCTGCTCCTCAACGCTGATAATCGTGATGCATACCCGATCCACGTCCGGGCCGGACAATCGCATCGCCAGGTTCCCATAAGCCGGCCCGGTTCGGGTATCCAGGACAGAGATGATATCGGTGTCCAGGATGATCAACGCTTTGCCCCCCGCCCCTTACCGCTCGTCTCTGTGCGGAGCGATCGACGATAAGCCCGCCCGCGCTTAACAATCTCATCGTACACCGGATCATTCTGAAACTGCCCGGAGCGCTCGACGTACCATTGGCCGCTGCGCGGGCCGGTGCCCGACAACTCCGCCACCGTCTGCTCCAGCTTCACCACCCGTCGTGCCAAATCCTGCACAGTCATTAACGCTGCTCCATTGTGAACAAAAGCTCGCCACTTGACTGTATCGTCAGATTGCGGAATTTCCACTGCCAAATGCCGCTCTGATCGACCGCGAGTATAGTAGGATGGGCACTAACATGGCCACTACTTTACCATTTTAAACATGGGGTGTTGGAGCCACGCCCGAAGCCTCATGGCCGCGCCGGCGCTGCCCGGAGGGGGTAAAGCGCTCATGGAGGAATGTCGTCGCGTCCTTTGACATGAGCCTCATTTTTAATTCGGGAATGAATTTCGACCACCGACCATCGATTCGCATCGCCCGCCCAAAATCGTCCCGTTGATATTCCCCGGGATAGGCCGCCATCAGCGCTGCCGCCGCCGCAAGATCCTCCTCCCACACAGGCCGATCCTGAGGCAACTCCGCGGTCATGTTGGCCTCTTGAAGTTGTAGCAACTGATAGCGCTTCCACGCCACAGGCCCGTAATGAATCGACACTGCAATGGTGGTCAACACAAGCAACGCCAGTCCCCACCGTTGGATCCTCCGCATCCAACGGTGCCTGGCCGATGGGGCCGGAGCGTAATCGAGGGGCCTGGATTCCGCGATCGCGTCTGGTTTGGTCATTGGAGCGATAGTATAAGCGCCGGAGGTTTTCATTGCCGCATTTACGAAGGAGAATTGAATGGCGACAGGACTCAAAAATGTGTCAGATCGCCCCCCCGCGCTCGTAATCCACATGGTCGCACGAACTCTCACAGGAACCCTCCATGACCGGCTGACACACCCATCCTCAAACCCACCTGACCCCCGCCACGGTCTCCGTGCGCGCTTCGATTGTCGAAGCGACCTGAGAGCACCCGCGGGGCCTTTTCAGGAGGTTTGTCATGGTTGCTTCGACAATTCGGCTGGTTTCGGGTTCGGCTCGGCCGAGCTTTTGCCCGGATCAGAGTTTTGCCTTGGATGATGCCCCGGCCAGGGTCGTGGGGCGATTCCACTTCCCCCCCATGCGCGGCATCGCCCCCTACCGCGTCGTCGCGGAGTTGGAAGATGGCCGGCGGCGGGTGGTGTGCGTCGGGATGACCCCCCGCGAGGCCAGGGCCCACGCCAGGGCGAATCGGGATGCGATCCCCTTCGCGACGATGGCCCTGGTGGTCGAAAAATGGGAAGGCACGCAGAAAGTTGGGAAATGGGTGGTGCTGCCGCCGGTGGCGTGAGTTGCGAGTTGCGAGTCAAACGCGGGGCGGAGGTCGGTGGGACCTCCGCCCCTCGAGGCAAGTTAAACAATGGGACAATAGAACGATGAGAAGGAACTCCTTGCGCGAGCAGGGGTCGTGAGAAACGCCGACAGCCACGGGCCGTTGCCGGTGATCCCGTAGAGGCGCAGTGCCCCGCAGAGTCGGCAAGGGATTGATTCATTCTCACACCGCTTCCATGCTACTTCTTACATTTTGCCTCGTCACCTTTTACATTCGCCTTCTCCTCCCTCGCTCCCAGGCCGCCTCTATGCCACAATCTCCTCCATGCCCTCCCCATTCCAAAACTCGGCCGCCCACGCCATCTTGATCCTCCTCTCCTGCGCCTCATTCGCGCCGCAACTTTCGGCCGCCCCGCTCCCCGAGCACGACCGCGCCATCCGCATCGGCCAGTTACGCGATCAACTCGCCGCGACTGTCTCCCGTCTCGAGGCCTCGCTCAAGAAGCCCAACCCGCAGCCCTCCACGCGCGATCTCACCAACGGCGCTTTGGCCGCGCTCATCACCGGCGGGCAGTCTGCCCGCGCCCAGGCGCTGCTCCAACTGGCCTTCGATCAGCAGAACATGGATGAAAAATCCCCCGCCTACGGCTCATTCCCCTGGCAGGTCGGCCATCCGGAAATCAAGGATGAGAACGCCAACACGTTCTGCACCCAGGCGCTGGGGCCGATCCTCCTCAATCACCGCGAAAAGTTCCCCGCCGATTTCCGCGCCACGCTCGAAGCCCACGCCCGCGCCTCTTTCACCGCCCTGCGCAACCGCAAGGTCAAGGTCAACTACACCAACATCTTCCTCATGAAAACAGTCAATCTCATTCTCATCGGCGAGGCGATGAAAGATGAGAAGGCCGCCAAAGACGGCTACGCCCTGCTCGATGAATGGATCGACTACACCCGCAAGACCGGCATCCATGAATTCGACAGCCCCACCTACTACAACTGCGATCTCAACTGCCTCTACCAGGGGTACGTCTACGCCAAGGCCCCGGGGGCGCGCGAGAAGTTCAAGGCGATCATCGACTACTTCTGGATGGATATCGCCGGCAATTACTTCGCCCCGCGCCAGGCGTTGGCCGGGCCGCACAGCCGGAATTACAACTTCATCTCCAGCTACGCGGGGATCGACTGGTTCACCTACATCGAAGGTTTTCGCTCTGAAATTCCCATCACGGGCGTCGATCTGGAGAAGGCGGAGTTCGTCGATTCGGCGCTGGCCGCGAATTCTTACCGCCTCGATGAGAAGACCCTCGCCATCCCCACGCTCCCCAGGCGCATCATCCTCTCCCGCTGGGATGATTTCCCTGGCGGCGACCGCTACCACTACCTCACTCCCGATTTCTCGATCGGCAGCGCCAGCCACGACTACAACGCCCAGGACAAGCTCATCTCCATCGAACTCGCCCCCAACCCCTCCGCCCCGGCCGCCGGCAAATTCAGCGACGCCCCCGTGATCGCCCTCATCCCCGACCTCTTTGACGCCCCCTATGGCAAAGTCAAAACCCCCGACCGCTCCGGCCATAACAAACCCACCCATCCCCCCTACCGCCCCGTCTGCGTCCAGCACGAAGGGGTCATTCTGGCCACGATCGATATCGATGCCAGCAAACCCGAGGAGATCCCATCCCTGGCCACCAATCTCCTCATCCCCTCCCGCGCCGAGGCGATCATCTTCGCAGGCAAAAAGGTCTCGCTCGATAAACCGATCAAAATCCTCGGCAATCCTGACGCTGTTCTCGCCATGCGGGTTGGCCAATCCGCCATCCTCGCCCGCATCCTGACCACGACCGCCTGCACCGGCCAGACCCCTGAACTGCTCCTGCAATCCGACCCCGATGGCCTGAAACTCCAATCCGCCCGCTTGACGGCGTATCACTATCGGGGCGATGCGAAGAAGCTGGCCGATGCGCACGTCCGCCTCGCCATGCTCCTACAGGCCGCGCCCTGTGAAAGCGATGAAGAACTCCAGAAACTCTCCGCCGCGATTTCCGCCGCCCATTTCACACAAGCCCTCGAAAGGGAAAACTGGCACACATCAGTCAAACTCGGCGACCTCGCATTGGAACTAACCCGCGACAAATCCGGCAAGCCGATGTCACGAACGGTGAATGGGAAGGAAATAAATTTCGATGTGCTATCGATCAATGGCGCGGATGTGAAGATCGGCAACTGACTTGCCTCCGAGTGCCATGCCCCTCGGGTGCCATGCCCCTCTGGTGCCATGCTTAGACCCGCCGCCAGATGCGCTCATTCGCCGCGTCGCGCTTTCGGCGGGGATAAGCATGGGTGTGCCGCGCTCCCGTCAAAACATATACCGCGGCAATTGCTCCAGATTCAGTTCGATCAATCCCTTCCCCGACCCGGAATAGTCCGCCGCGCTCGACCATTTCCATTCATCGGCGCGCCTACATAGCCCACGCTTGACGGGATTGTTGTGGACGTAGCTGATCTTTTCCCAAATCTCTTTAGTCGAATGTAGATTCCGATCGTAGTCGCCCCCTCGCTGCCAGAAGCGGATCGAACTTTTTCCGTTGGGCTGCGCATCGGTCATTTGAACGAGGAACTCGGGCGCGTGCCGTTTGACGTATGCAATGGCGGTATTAGCTGTTGTATCGCTTGCACTTCTTGCGAAAGGTGATGGGTTTGGATTCGTTGGGATCGGACATGCCTTGAGGTTACCGCGCCGCACATGCTTATCCCCGCCGAAAGCGCCATCCTGCGAATGAACGCTGCTGGCGGCGGGTCTAAGCATGGCACCCAGGATTGCAAACATTCACCAATCCAGCGTCCCTCTCCAGGCCGCCGTCATCTCCTCAATCCCAATCTCCATCACCCGCTCCCTGGCCGTCGTCAGTGTCAACTTCTTGAAATGCTGCACCAACCCAATCTCCGTCACCTCCGCCACGCTGCCCAACTCCGCCGCCAACTGTTCGCTCGTCAGCGTATCGCCCAGTTCCACCAGATACCGCCCCGGCCCTTCCGCAAACGCCGCATCGGTCGCGAACAACTCCGCGCCCACGATCAATCCCAGCCCCGATGCGATGCACATCTCGGCCGCTGCCACCGCGATGCCGCCATCAGATACATCGTGGCACGCCACTACCCCGCCGCCACGAATCACGCGCGAGACCGCGCTATGCGTGGCCGCCAGGTTCGCCAGTTCGCCCGGACGCTTGGCCGAGATCATCACCACGCGATGGGTCCGCCCCTTCAAGTCCATAGTCACGCATTTGCGCACATCCTCGATCACCGCCATTGCGCTGATCAGAAGCGTGTTGGGAATGCGCAGCACCTTGCCCGTTTCCTGGTTGGTGAACTGGTTGTGTAAACTATCCTTGCCGGAGATGAAGGGAATGCCATACGCCAGCGCCGCATCGCGGCAGGCCTCGCAGGCGCGGACCAGCGTGCCCATGGTGATTTCATCATCCACGCTCGGCCAGCAGAAATTGTCCAGGATCGCCGTCTTCGTCAGATCGGCCCCGACGGCCACCACATTCCGCACCGCCTCATCGATCGACCAGATGGCCATCTCATACGGGTCCAGAACGTGCGGCGCCATCCCGCAACCCAGGGCAACGCCTTTGGAAGTCCCCAGCTTGGGGCGCAGGACCGAAGCATCCGATGGCCCGATCTGCTCCGGGCCGACCAGCGGCTTGATCACGCTGCCCCCCTGCACTTCATGATCGTACTGGCGGATGATCCAGTGCTTGGAGGCGACATTCGGATGCGCCAGGGCGCGGAGCAGTGAGTCTTTGAACGCCTGCGGGTTGCTGATCTTCGCGGGGCGGTCGCCGAGGACGGAAATCACATGTGGAGCGCTCCCCCCTTTCACGAGCGGGACGCCCGTGCCACCCCCCATCGCCTGATCGACTACCACCGCCTTGCGGGTCGGCATCGGAATCCCCTTGTGCATGAACCGCATCGACATTCTTCCGACCTCCGTCCCCTCATAGCTCAACACCAGCTCCGCATCCTTGGTGCCGAACGTGCCGATGACCGTCGCCTCGACATCTTCGCTCTCGGCCAATTTCAGAAGCTGGGCCACCTTCGCCTGCGGCACCGCCAGCACCATCCGCTCCTGCGCCTCGCTGATCCAAATTTCATCGTAGCGCAGCCCCTGGTATTTGAGCGGCACCTTGTCGAGCTCCACCCGCGCGCCGATCTTCTCGCCCATCTCGCCTACCGCGCTCGACAAACCGCCCGCCCCGCAATCGGTGACGGCCGAGAAAAGCCCAAGATCGCGGGCCTGCAAAATCACATCCGCCACCTTCTTCTCCGTGATCGCGTTGCCAATCTGCACCGCATGGCTGAACTCATCGGCATGCGTATCCGTCAGTTCCGCGCTGCTGAAAGTCGCGCCATGGATTCCATCCCGCCCGGTCCGCCCCCCCATCACCACCACCGCATCGCCGGCACCCGATTGCTTCTCAATCTTGTCGCGCGGAATGAGTCCCACGCACCCGCAGAAGACCAGCGGATTGCCGAGATAACGATCGTCGAAATAAACCGCGCCGTTGAGAGTCGGGATGCCCATGCGGTTCCCATAGTCGCGCACGCCGGCGACGACTTGCTGGAGAACGCGCTTCGGGTGAATCACGCCCTTGGGGAGTGGGGAAGATTGCGGATTGCGGATTGCGGATTGCGGATTGAATGAGGTGCTGGTGTCGCCAATAGTCCAATGATCCGGATGCGCCACGCAAAACACATCTGTATTCGCCACCGGCCGCGCGGCCAGCCCCGTGCCCAGAATATCTCGAATCACGCCGCCCGCCCCCGTCGCCGCGCCGCCGTAGGGCTCGATGGCCGAGGGATGATTGTGCGTCTCGACCTTGAAACAAACCGCATCCACCTCATCGAACACCACCACGCCGGCATTGTCGGCGAAGACACTCAGGCAGAAGGAGTCGCGAGTGGCGGGTTGCGAGTTGCCGGAGGAGTTGTGAGTTGCGAGTTGCGAGTTGCGAGTTGAATCCTCCCCTTCTCGCTTCTCGCTTCTAACTTCTCGCTTCTGCAATTCCATCGTGCTGTCGAAAATCGTCTCCTTGATCAGATTCCCATACCGCCGCGACCCGATCGTCTTCCCACTCGCATCTCTGACTTCCACCTCCACCGCGCTCTTGAGCGTCTTGTGTACGCAATGCTCGCTCCAGGTTTGCGCGAGCGTCTCCAGTTCGATATCCGTCGGCTCGCGCTTCTGCTCGCGGTAGTAGGTCTGGATCGCCTTCATCTCCGCCAGCGACAAAAACAGATGCCCCTCGCGCGAGAGTTTGGTGAGTTGCTCGTCGCTCAGTTCGCGGATCGGCACATGCCGCAGCTTCAGTTGGTATTGATGACCGGCCGCGAAATCTTTGGGGATGAAGGCTTCGAAATGGACAGATTCGATGACCGGATTGGCGAGAATGCGTGTGGCGATCCGCTCCAGCGCCGGCCGATCGACCTGGCCATCGATCACGAACGCCCGCCCCGTCCGTACCTGCGCGGCCGGCAGTCCCATATCCCGAATCGCCATCTCGGTGGAACTCGCTACCGGATCCATCACACCCGGCTTGAGATGCACTTCAATCCGCGGCTTGCCGTTGGCCGAATGCCCCGCCTGCCCATCGAGGAGGATCGCCTCCTCCACCACCGGATCGGCCAAAAGCTCTTCCGCCACCCGCGCCACCTGCGCCCGGGGCGCGTCGGTCTGGATCAGGAAGATGCGCCATGTACTGATTGGACCGAGAGTTGCGCCAAGCTGGGCGATCTCTTTACGAACCGCTTCGCCGGCCCGGTCGACTCCCCCATCCGTCCTAGTGCGCACATCAATCCTGTAGATCATGGCCGGATTCTATAGATCGGGCGATGAGTGTAAAAGGCGGATGGCCTAACCGCCCCGGATTGACCTTTGTCGCCCAATGAACCGTTGCCCCAATGCATCATCCCGCACAATCGCCACCTTTGAGGTAAGTCCTTAACAGGATGCGAATTAGCTCAGTCCGATAATCCGCACCGGCCTTGGGGTGGTTTGACTGCATTTTCGGAGAGGGATAAAAGGAAGAACTGATATAGATCGGCCCGCTCAGGCTGCAGGCTTGAATTTTGGCTGGCCGATCTTGGCTCTTCGTGTAGTCTCCACGCACCAGAAGTCGGGATTTCCGCAAGCAGGACGCCAAAGGAAATCTGAATGATGACAGCCCAATCCAACCCGCTCGTGCGTTTTCTCTCCCACGCCCTCAAAGGCGCTGGCCTTGCCTCGCTGATCCTCTTCATCGGCGCCGCAAAAGTGCCCGCGAAGAAGGCCGCCACTTCCGCCAAGCCCGCGATCACCACCGCACTGCGGATTTTCCCACCCGCCGCCATCGATACCGAGCTTCTCCGCCCGGCCAAGCTCACCGCCTACGCCAACCGCCCGGCCTCCATCGAACAGCGCCGCACGCTCCGCATGGAAGTGACCGCCTACTGCCCCTGCAAAAAATGCTGCGGGCCAGAAGCCCAGGGCATCACCGCCAGCGGCGAAACCATCGCCTACAACGGCGGCAAGTTCGTCGCCGCCGATACCGATATGCTTCCCTTCGGCACTCGCCTGGTGATTCCCGGATACGATGTGAAGGAAGTGGAAGTGATCGATCGCGGCGGGGCGATCAAAGGTAGGAAGCTGGATGTCTTCTTTCCGACACACGATCAGGCTCTGGAATGGGGACGGCGGTGGGTGGATGTGACGATTGTTGAGTAGTCGATAGGCGAGGGTTAATCGCGCTCGAAATAGTCGCGCACCATATCCCGATACGCATCGGGGACCTGTCCAACCCTTACCGCCAGCCGGGCGGCCGCTCGATCTTCAGACCATCCACTCGTCCGCCAGGGTGGCGCGGGATGTCGAATGCCGGTTGACCCCGCCGTATTGCCGCCGTCGCCCGTCGAGCCGGAGGTCGCAGCGCCCGTGCCGCCGCCGGCCGTTTTCGTCGAAGCGCCGCCAGTCGTTCCCCCGCCAGCCGCCGGCGTTGTTCCACCGCCCGAACCCGTCGCATCCGTCTTGCCGCCGCCCGCGCCCGTGCCGGCCTGCGCCGAGCCTCCTGTTGCTTGGGTTGATTGCCCGCCCGTCGCTGTTTCGGTGCCCTGGTCGGCCGCGGCCGTGCCTGATTTGAGCGGGTCATTGTCATCGCCGCCCGTTCCCGGGCGGACCCGCCGCATATCGACGCCCGCCGCGATGCGCGTCTCATTTCCTTTATTAGCCCCCTGCTGGTCTTCGATATCGATCCACGATTTCGGCCCGGTCGCGGCAACCGATGCCTGCGAGCGGGCCGGATCGTGGCCGAGCATCGCCATCGCGCCGACCAGCGCCATCGCCAGCCCGATTCCGCCCCAGCTCCGCGCGCCCAGGCGATTCAGGATGATGGCCGTCGGGCTTGTCGCGGCGGCGTAAGCATCGGCCGTCACCAGAAGGGCATTGCGAAACCCCGCATCCGCATCACTCGAATCCCCCATCTTTCGCAAGATCAGCGCCGTCGTCAGCAACTCCGCCAGCCGCAACTGCCGATCCGCCGCAATGGCCGCGGTGAGCTTCGTCGGCCGGGAGAAGATCGCCCAGACCACCCCGCAAATCGCCGACAATGCCAGAGCCGCCGCGCCCATCTGCCCGCCCGGCCGTCCCCGCCAGTAGGCCACGCCCATCAGCACCAGGGCCACCGCGCACCCCGCCAGCACGCACATTCCCAGGCGCTCCAGCCCGCGCAGCACCACCAATCGCCGATGCACGGCGGACAGAAATCGATCGAGATGCGCAGTCGAAGACTTCATCGATTCACAATCCCCTACCGCAAAGCCCGCGCCGGGTTGCTGGAGGTGGTTTTCGGCATCATCGGCCGGCCTTTATTCGAATGTTGACCAATCATTGACCGATGGGCGATCAGAAAATCACCATGCTCCTCCCGCCATGATACGCCCCGGAGTCACCTTGAGTTTGAAGAGTTTCCAGCGCGGATGCACCGATTTGCCCAGGTCCACGCGCTCGATGGAGAGAATCAGCATTCCCGGATAGATCGCATCGAAAGTCTCGCGCGTCGGAGCGGCGAGGTTATGCGGGTCATCGGTAAGGTGATAGAGGGTGGAAGCGCGGGGGTCGAAGGCAAGTGTCAGCGGCAGATAGAGCGAAGCCTCGGCCGGCAGACGCTCGGAGGAGACAGTTGAATCGGGATTGTTTTGCAGGAGTTTCAGCAGTGCCTCGGCGGCCGGTCGCGGGGAACGTGCATTTTCGAGGGGCGTGCGATTGAAGTTGAGGAAAATCACGACCGACAAGATGAACGCGGATGCGGTCATTAACATCCACGCGCCCGGGCGGCGTCGGTTCAGCATTCGCAGTGAACCCGTCGCCAAAGCAAGCGGCGCGGCGGCCACGATGCCCATCATGAGCGGCAGGCCGGCCGACTGAAGCAGAAACGGGATCGCGATCGCGAACCCGACGGCAATCAATGACTGTCCGGCCAGCAGAAAGACCGCGAAAGACTGGGGTCCAAAGCGGCGCGCGCCCGCGATCAAGGCGACCATCGCTTGCGCGACCATTAAAGCAAGCGCCGGCATGGCGGGGAGCAAATACGCCGCCTTTTTCAGATGGACACAGGAGAAGAAGATCACGACCACAACATACCAGGCCAAGGGGAAGGATGAAGGATGAAGGATGAAGGATGAAGGTCGCTTGCGATGCCGCACAAATGGCAGGATCAGGCCGACGATCCACAGAGGCGTCCAGGGCAGGGAGAGTTGAAAGAGCAAGGGCAGGTAGAAGAACCATGGCCGGGCGTTTTCCAGGTTGTCGCCGGTCATTTCGCCGACCGATTCGTATTTCCACATTTCGCTGGCGTTGGGCACGTGCTTCAGCACATACATCGGCCACGGCAGAGCAATCGCGGCCGCCAGCGCCAACCCCATCAAATGCCCCCACCACGGCCCGGGCAAGCGCCGGCGTAACGTGAAATGAAACAGGACGATCGGAATCAGCAGATGCACGAACAGCGGCGGGCCTTTGGCGAGCAGGCCGAGCGCCATCGACACATAGGCCAGCAAAAGGAACAACGCGCTTCCCTTCCCCTCTTCATGTTTCATGTCTTCATGTTTCACGCCGCCCGGATCGCGCGCGGCCGCTTCCGGTTTGGCCGCACGCCCCCACGATTTCCCGCTCGCTTTCATCCACCCCCAAATCGTCGCCAGCGAGAAAAAAGCCAGATACGGGTCGGCCATCGACTTACGAAATTCATCGGGAATGAAATAGGCCGACATCCAGACCAGCGCCGCCGGTAGCGCCGCACGTCGGCCGATGGCGAGACGCGCCATATCTGCGATGAGCAAGGTCGCCAGCGCGCCGAGAATGGCGGGAATCAGACGCGAAAGACCTTCGCTCCAGCCACCATTAAGTTTGAACAATGCCGCGCAGCACCAGTACGGAAGGGGCGGCTTTTGCAGGCGAATTTGATCGTTCAGCACCGGCACCAGCCAGGGATTGACGCTCAACCGCTCGGCCGATGGGTCAGGCTCCAGTCGCAGCGCCCCATCGGCGCGGCGAACGATGGCCACGCGGGGCACCAGGGAGGGTTTGGCATTCCAGGGCCAGCCCGCCTCGGACATTTCCCGGGCGGTCTGGATGACCCGCGCCTCGTGGCTGATCACGATATCGCGCTTCCCCAGAAACGGCAGAAACGCGGCCGCCGCCAGAACCACGATCAGAATTTTCCCGCGCGATGGATGCACACTCCCGATGATACACGAACTCCACATTCTTCAACTCACCGCCCGATCGCCCCCGGAGAAATCCAGCCACTCCGATTTGAAGTCCGACTTGTGAAAAGTGTCATTCCCCGCGTTCCCATAGATCGAATCGAGCGACCCCGCCCCGCCGAACAGGTCGTCATCGTTTTTGCCCCCCTGCAGGACATCGTTGCCCGCGCCGCCCATCAGAACGTCATTGCCGTTATCCCCCTGGAGCGTATCGTTCCCGCTTCCACCGGTCACGGTATCGTTGCCAGCGCCGGCGGAAACGTAAACCGCGGCGAAAATGGATGGGTCGATGGTGATCTTGTCATCGCCGATCCCGGCGGTCACTTCGATCCGGCGGACGCGCGAGGCGCGGGAGGTATAGGCTACTCCATTGCGCATGGTCACCATCTGCGCTCCCGAGAGCGTGACCGAGATCACATCCGCCCGCCGCGAGCCGGTGATGACCAGTGTGCGGTCCGGCCGCGCGTACACCAGCGGCGCGACCGCCAGGGAGATCGTCTTCCCATCCGCCGCCACCAGGTCCGCGCGGCCATCGCCATTAAAATCCCCGCTGATTCCGGGCATCGCCGTCGTCAGATCATTCACGGCCGAAAACGCCCCCGCGCCATTCCCGAGATAAAACCCCGACCCGGCCGCATCGTGGATGGTCACCAGGTCGAGCGCGCCATCGCCATTGAAATCCCCCACGCTCACGGCGCCGCCTTTGGCGGCCGTCGAAATATCCTGCACCGCACCGAAAGTTCCATCGGGATTGCCCAGCGCGTAGGAAATCGTCCGCGAGCCCGATTTCCACACCAGATCGGCGAATGCATCGGCATTCAGCTTCACAGCGCTCAGGCTGCCGAAACTCGGCTTGATGATCGCCGTTGGAAACGAGAACGTCCCATCGCCGTTGGAGGAGAGAATCTTCACCTGATCCACCAGCCCCACCGCGAGGTCGGTCTTGCCATCGTCGTTAAAATCCGCCGCCGCGAGAGAGGGCAGCGCCGTCCCCGCGATATGCGTCAGCACCGACGCGGAAAATCCCGATTTGCCCAGGTTCAGCAGCACCGCCACCTCCGACTGCACGATCGGCTGATGAAACTGATCGGTGCCCGACTGCAAAAACCCCGAGGCCGCGATATCCAGCCGGCCATCGTTATTCACATCCGCCGCCACGATCTCACCGGGGCCCAGCGAATTAGCCGGGTAAAACGCCGCCGCCTTGAACGCCCCCGTGCCGGTCCCGCTGAAAAAGAGCACGTTTTGCCCCGCATTGACCGCCAGATCGACAAAATGATCCCCATTGAAATCGGCCGCCACCATCGAAAACGGCTGATCCTTCAAGGTAATCACCTGGGGACTCAGAGCGAAGCCCCCGCCCCCCGTCCCCAGCAGCACCTGCATCGCGCCATTGAAAACGTTGTGCGGGACACCATGCGTGTCATAGATGGTCTGCGCCGTCCCACCCGCCACGACGAGATCAAGCTTAAGGTCATTATTAAAATCCCCCGCCGCCACCGCCACGGGGGTCTGACCGATGCCAGGGAGACCGGCCGGGGCGGCGAACAATCCGAACGGAATCGCCGTCAGCAGCCGGCGGTCTTCGAGCATTTCCAACTGTGGTCTGCGTTTCAACGACATCAGCAACAAACTCCAACTGCGAATGGCCTGCGTGGGTGGCGACCGTGGGTGGCATGCGTGGGTGGCATGGGTAAGACTCTCAGGTCTTACCCGTGGGGCCCCATCGCGAACAAAAACATTCAACCCCAAAGACGCCCTCGACGCCAGCGCCATTCCACCAATGAATCACCCGAATCACCCATTGGCCACCCCTCCATTTCATCCTTCTGCCTTCTGCCTTCATCCTTCCGCCTTCCACCATCATCTTCCCCCCCTCGCCCCGCCCGGATACAGTTTCAATAACACCCCGGCCCGACCCACGGAGTTCCCATGTTCGCCCGCATCATCATCCCCTGCATCCTTGTCCTGATCCCCCTGACCACCGCCGCCCGTGCGGATGAGGCCAAGCCTGACGTCTCCGGCCCCAGGGCCGCCATAAAAGCCCTCTTCGAGGCCATTGAAGCCGCCGATTCCGCAGCCGTCCGCGCCCAGTTCCAGGCGACCACGCCCCAGGAAATCGCCCTGGCCGACGCATACGCCGAACAGATCGCCGCCGCCAAAGCCTTCGGGGACATCGCCAAAACCAAGTATGGCGTTAATGGCGACTCGCTCACTAAAGGCACCCCCATGCGCGATTCCATCGCCAAGCTCGAACAAGCGGAAATTCTGGTCACTGGCGATCAGGCGACAGTAAAAATGCCCGGCCAGGCGCGATCGCTGCGGCTGGCGAAAGTCGATGGGCGCTGGCGGGTTGTTTTGTCGGACTATGCCGGCGCGACGCCGGAAAACATCGCGTCGCAAACGGCGGTTCTCAAGGAAATGGGCGAGGTGTTTCGCAGCGTCGCCGCCGATATCTCGGCCGACAAATTCGCCTCCACCCCCGATGCCCAGCGCGCCCTTCAGCAAAAATTGCAGGCCGTCATCTTCAATTCCCTCCAGAAGAATCCCCCGACCAGCCGGCCCGCCACAACTCAGAGCATTCCGAAAAAATGAGGCACTGCTCCCGGCCTCAGCAGAACTCAGCCCCGACCTCGTATTTTCCGTTCTCCGTTTTCCGGCAGGAGACGATGCGGATCTCCGAAATCAGCCGCTGGTCGCCGACGCCGATTTCCATCGCGTGGAATGCGCCGGTGGCCAGGGGAGTGGAAAGTTCGAAGGCCACGCCATGCCGCGAGAGGTTGATCGCGATCACTTCGATTTTTGCATCCAGGCTCGTCGCCGTCGGGCTGCAGATCCATGCTTCGGCCACATGCGGTTTGCGGACGCTGCGGCGGCGATTCATATTCTGAGCCTTGTCGGCCGGCGCGGCGGGGGATTGGGTCTTCATGGGAATATTATCGGCGTCTATCGGAGCCCAGTTGAGATGACCGGCGATATCCAGTTGCGATCGTGTGCGATATCATCCCTCCATGAGCGTTTCCATCGATCCGGCCGCGATGGCCCAAGTGCGGGAGGGTGTGTTATCCGCATCACGCCGGCCCGACGTTTCCGACGAAATCGGCCGGATTTATGCGGAATTGGCGGCCGAGATCGAAACGCGCCGGCCGGTCTGCATCGTCTCCGGGCGCTGCTGCCGGTTCGAGGAATACGGCCATCGGCTTTTCGCGACGACGATGGAACTGGGGGCGTTTTATCGGGGATTGATTGGGCTCGGGCAGCCCGAGCGGGAGCGATTATCGGCGGCCATGCTGGCCTGGGATGGCAGCGGTTGCCCCTTTCAGATTTCCAGGCTCTGCGGCGTGCATGGGATTCGGCCCTTCGGGTGTCGGGTTTATTTTTGCGATTCGACGGCCCAGCAGTGGCAGCAGGATGTTTACGAGCGGCTGCATGGGAAACTGAAACAAGCGCATGAGAAACTGGGCGTACCCTATTTCTATGTGGAGTGGCGGCAGGCGCTGGGGATCATGCTGGGGGAGCCTCCTTTGTTGCCTTTGATGGAATGATATTGCTGATTGGGATGACCTCCACTGGCAAGCTTACAGCCTGCCAGCGCCACCCTCCATTCAATGTTCGTAACCCCACGCGGCGTCATAACCCCGCGCGGCCCATGAGTTCCCTAAGATGCCGGAGCGCCTTGCCGCGATGGGAGATGGCGTGCTTCTCATCGGGGGCGAGTTCGGCCGTGGTTTTCCCCATGGACTCAACTAGAAACAACGGGTCGTATCCGAAGCCATTGCTGCCCCGCGCCTGGCGGAGAACTCTTCCTTCCACCGTGTCGCGCGCGGTCAACAGGATTCGCCCGGCGGGGTCCGACAGCGCCAGCACGCAGACGAATCGCCCGGTGCGCTGCTCATCGGGAACCGCATCGATCTGCCGCAGTAGCAGTGCGTTGTTGTCCGCATCACCCTTGCCGGCTTGGTTCATCTCAGCCCACCGAGCGCTGTGGACGCCCGGCGCGCCGCTCAGCGCATCGACTTCCAGCCCCGAATCATCGGCCACCGCATAAGTGTTCAACAGCTTCGCATAATACGAAGCCTTGAGGATCGCATTGGCGCGGAAGGTGTGCCCGGTCTCTTCCGGCGCGGGAGTCCCCGTGCTCTTCGATAGATCGGAAAACGAAACGCCCGTGTGCCCCAGCATCTCGCGGAATTCCTTGATCTTTCCCGGGTTGGTGGTGGCGATCAGGAGGTTCATGATTGAAGAATCAGTCGAGACTGTCATCCTGAGCTTGCGAAGGATCTGGCTTCGAACGTCGAGGCCACTCTCGCTTTTCAAACATCCCTCACCCTTCAGGCAAGATGCTTCGCTTCGCTCAGCATGACACGTCACATGTGGATGTGGATGTGTTGGAATATCCGAATCAATTTTCGCCATAGCCCCGAAGCCGGCCTGATCCTGTCGCCCCGCGGCCAGGCGTAGCGGTAGGCACATCGCGCGTCGGCTGGATCGTCGTATTCCCGGCCGCCTGTCCGCCGCCGCTGTTTCCCCATCCCTGTGCGGCGAGTCCGGCGGCGTCGTTCCGGGGGATCATCACCAGGAAACTTGGGTCTGGCACCATGACCTTTTTGCCATCGGTGGTTTTGACCTCGCGCTCGATGACGCGCGAGTTGGTCAGGTGATATGGATATTGCTTCAGCGCCGCATCCAGCGTTTCATCGGCGATTTCGATTCGCTGGGCCACGGCCTTTATGCGAGTGCCATCGGCCGCCTGCATTCTTGCATTCTTATACTTCGCGGGCAGGGGCGTATCGCTAACCAGCACCTGATCTTCGGGACTGACGGATCGGCCATGGTCATCATCCTGCTGCTTAACCGCGTTGGCCGGCCAGGCGCCGATGCAGACGGAACTAATCGTCTGGCCATGGTGGTAAAAGGCGTCAATATGCTTGCCGCGCATTTCCTTGACGGCTTCGACCGCCGTCTCTTTCCGACCATTGCCCTGAAACGCCGCCACCTGAATCGACCAGTACGCCGTCGCCGGCGCATTGCTCAACTTCCACTCCGCCGGCGCGATCGGCTCGGGCTCGGCCAGGCGAGTGAACATGGCCTGGGTAAACGGCCGCTCCTTCGTACCCGGATCGACCCACTCCGACAGCGCCTTGCGGTCGGCCTGCGCCTGCGCGCCTTTGGGATCGGTGTGGGAAATCGAGGCGTAGAAACCGTAGAAGAGCGTGCTCTTGGTTTCATCGTGAATGACGTACCAGTTCTTAAACGGCGATTTGGAGCTCAGATACGCCTTCATCTGCGACATGCGCGCGAAGCGGTCGGGCGTGCTCAGAGAGATGCAGGCCAGCGACCACTCCGCATTGGCGGGAACGGCGACCGGCGGCTCGGCCGGGATCGGCGCGGCCGTCTCGGCCGCCGCAGGTAGCGCCAGGTTCATGCCCCCCCCGCCGATGGGCTGGCCCGCCGCGCCGGCAGGCCCGCCGGGCGTCAATTGCGCCCGCGAGTCGGAATACGTCGCCTTCGCCTTGGCAAGATCGTTAAAGAATTTCTGCCGCGCTTCGACGCGGGTATCTTGCTGCGGGGGCGGGATATTTTCGTTGCAGGAAGTGCAAATCATCGCCCCCCCGGTGAGGGCAAGGCAGGCGAGCGCGAATCGGGTGCGGAGGATCATGAGGAGGTTCTCCAGGGTGAAGCCGCCAGACCGGCCGACCGGGGTTATACCATAGGCAGGGGTGGGATTTCACGTTTTGGCGTGGATGGGCGATGCGAAAAGATGCGAAAGGCGAAAAACGGCCGATTTGTGGCCATGGGCGCGATGGAATCCACACCGGCATCCTGATGCGCCAACCAACCCAATAGCCATCCCCATGCCCTTCGATTATCCTCCCTGCCCACGGGCGGAGCGTAATTATCCGATGGGGAGATCGTGCCGCCGGCCTGAGAATTCAACCTGTTTCTGGTGCAATGAAATACGCCATTATCATCCCCGACGGCGCGGCCGACGACCCCTTAAAGGAACTCAACGGCAAGACGCCCCTGCAGGCCGCCCATACGCCGAACATGGATGCCATCGCCGCCACCGGCCGGCTCGGCACCGTTCGCACCATCCCCGATGGCTTCGAATCCGGCTCGGATGTCGCCACCATGTGCCTGCTCGGCTACGCACCCGCCACCTACCACACCGGCCGGGCACCGCTCGAAGCCGCCGCCCAGCACATCCCCCTCTCCGCCACCGACTGGGTCTTTCGCTGCAATCTGGTCACGGTGGTCGATGGGATCATGAAGGATCACTCGGCCGGCGGCATCTCCAACGCCGAAGCTCAAAAACTCATCGGCGACCTATCGCGCAAGCTCAAACTCCCCGGCTTCGAGTTCCACACCGGCGTCTCCTATCGCAATCTGCTGGTCTATCGCGGGCATGAAGCGTTCGATGTTTCCACCAAACCGCCGCACGAAATCCCCGAAGAGGCGATCGGCAAATGGCTCCCCAAAGGCAAGGGGAGCGAAATCCTCCGCGATATCATGGATCGCTCGCGCGAGCTGTTCTCTGCCCATGAAATCAACGCCACCCGCCTGGAAACCGGCAACAACCCCGCCAGCCAGGTCTGGCTCTGGGGCCAGGGCCACGCCCCGGCCATGCCGAAATTCAACGAGCGCTTCGGCGTAAGCAGCGGCTGCATGATCACGGGCGTCGATCTCCTCCGCGGCCTGGCCGTCCTCCTCGGCTGGCAATGCAAAGAGGTCGAGGGGATGACCAGCTTCCACGATACCAATTACATCGGCCAGGGCGTCGCCACCGCCGCGGCGCTGGATCAATACGACCTGGTCTTCTCGCACGTTGAAGCCCCGGATGAAGCTTCGCATCAGGCCGATTGGAAGACCAAAATCGCCAGCATCGAAGCCATCGATAAACACGTCGTCGGCCCGGTATTGGAAAAACTCAAGACCTACCCCGAGTGGCGAATCCTCGTCATGCCCGATCACCCGACGAATATTGCCACCCGCAAACACGGCTACGCGCCGACGCTATTCGGAATGGCCGGGACGCGCGTGAATAACGCCTTCCCTCGCCCCTACACCGAAGCCGCCGCGCGGGAGTCGGATCTGCATATCGAGAAGGGGCATGAGTTGATGGAGTTCTTTTTGAGCGGGGGGAATCGGTGAACGCTATGCAAGGCGGTCCAATGAATCTGGTCATGCAAGTTCAATACAACGAGAGCGATTACCGCGAAGCAAGTTCCGCGATGAAATTGCTCGGCTACCAGACGATCAGCCAAATCCCTTTCTTCTACTTGTACCTGGCGTTCATTATGGGGATGGTGATCGGAAATATCGCCCCATGTCCGCCATCTCCACGCCCACCGCGCCCAATCTCCAGCCCATCATCCATCGCGATCGGCGTAAACAGCACAAAATCCGCTTCGACTCCCTCATCGCCGAGCACAATCCCCAAACCCCCATCCAGGCGAGCCTCGTCCAGCGCCTCGCCCTCCTCGCGCTCTGCCTCCATCAGTGCGCCCTGGCCGGGTGCTGCATGTCTGACTCCATCCACCAAAACCAAAAACCCCGGTCTTTTGGACCGGGGTTTTTGGATTTTGCCAGGACGATACGAACCAACAGAGTGACCCCAGCGGGATTCGAACCCGCGTCGCCGCCGTGAAAGGGCGGTGTCCTGGGCCTCTAGACGATGGGGCCGATCGAACGGCCCCGCAGGTTAACGGTTGGCTAACCCACAGGACAACTTGCGCCGGAACACTATGCAGAATCCCAGCCCAACGTCAACGGATGCGCGGGGAAAATCGTTGCCACGCGGCCGTTCTGCTGGCGAGTATACGCTGGATCGGGGAACTGCCTGACGGGGAGAGGTGGGAGGGTATATAGGGTATAGGGTGTAGGGTATAGATCATGCGGCGACCAGACACGGCAGGCCAATTCATCAATCGGCTGACGCGAAGTGCAATTCTCGGTCGCAACCCGTTCCAACCGCGAAATCGCCAAGCACGTTTCGCGCCCAATACGTTCTCTTCCCTATACCCTACACCCTACACCCTATACCCTTTCCCATACCCACCCCCGATTTCCCAGCCTTCCACAGTTGGAATTTTGTTCATATCCCACTAAAGTGTCGGTCGATCAACCCGCCTCGGCCGACACGGCTGGGGCCGCTGGATCGAGATCTCGGGAAGGCCCGCCCATGCAGGAACATAGCACCAAAAAAATATACGACCTCCAATCCCTCTTCTACGATGCCACCTTCGGCCGGCTCGTGCGCAAGCGCATCGCCAAGGCCATCGGCCACATGAACATCGGCGACTCGGATAAGGTGCTGGACCTGGGAATCGGCACCGGGGCGTCGCTTTCGTACTACCCGCAGCATGGCCGGATTTACGGCGTGGATCTGTCGAGCGGCATGCTCCGCGAGGCCCGCAAAAAAATCGCCCAGCGCAACATGACCCACGCCCAGGTCTTTCAGGCCGATGCGATGAAACTCCCCTTCGGCGATGACACGTTCGATCACGTCTTCATCAGCCACGTCATCAGCGTGGTCAGCGATCCGTACAAACTCGTTCGCGAAGTGCAGCGCGTGGCCCGACCGGGCGCGCGGATTGTAATCCTCAACCATTTCCAGAGCACCAACCGCTTTATCGCCCTGATCGAGAAATGGATTTGCCCCCTCTGCACGAAGCTCGGCTGGCGGAGCGATCTGCCCCTGGCGGATTTAATCAAGCGGACGGGCGTAACGGTGGATTACCGCTACAAACTCGACAGCATCGACCTGTGGGAGACCGTGGTCATCCGCAACGACAAATCAGCCCTTCAAAGGCTGGAGGAAAAGCCGGCCGTGACACTTGAGCGGCGCCGCGGGCGGTCGATTCTGGCGGCCTGAGAGCGTCGGGGGATTTCAACTTTCTTCTAATTGAGTGAGCGCAATCATGCGCGTGTGGTGCGGGCCTCCCGCCTGCTTTGGCAGCCGAGGCACCGGCACTACAAGCGGCGAATCGCGCACGATCTATTAGTCCGGCTAATGCTATTTGGCAGGCGTTGTCGGCCGGGTTGAGGGAAGCGTCGTTGGCTTTGTGGTCGCTTTGGTGGCCGGCGCGGGCCGCGGCGTGGCCGGCCGGGTGTACTGGCTCGATTCAAGCTGGCCGCGCATGTCTTCCGCCCGGGCCAGCAGGTTCTGGGGTTGATCCTGCGAAGCATCGACGGGTGTCAGATTGAATGACATATGCTGCGAATCGCGCAGGGCGAATGGCCAGAGATTGGCCAGCAGATCGAAGGGCACATCGTTCCACCACGGCTCCTTGACCTTATGGTGGGTCTTGAGAGTCTGGTATCCCTCGAGACGGAGTTGGACGTCGTAATCCCCATGCCATTTGAAATCGCGCGTCAGCGGCGTTCGGCCAAGCTCCTGGTCATTGAGAAAAACCAGCGCGCCGGGCGGGTTCGATTCGATGGTCATCTCCTGCTCGACACAGCCGGAAAAGAGCGCGGCGGCGAGAACGGCGGAAAGGAAGGCGGGCTTGCGAAGTCTGGGCATGATGGAAGTATACAGGCCGGCATTTCGAATTCACGCTCTCGCCCGCGCTGCTCGGAAGGTTGATTCCACCGTCCATTCCAGCGACCCTATCCACATGCCCATGAATCGACGCGACTTCATTAAACTCCCCGCCGCGGCCCTGGCCTGCTCGCTCGCCCTGCGGGCCATTGCCGGCGATGAGCCCGCCAATCCCGCAATCGAGGATTCCATCACCCTCCGCCCAACCGACACGAGCCAGGCCCTGGTCAACCCCGACATGGGCTGGACCATGCACTTTTACTCCAACATCGTCGCGAACTACGGATCCAAGCTGGAACCCTCGGACACGCTCGACGATTTTCCCGGGCTCTCCACCGTTTATCTGCGCGTCCCCTGGGCTTTTCTTGAGCCCGCGGAAGGTAAGTTCAACTGGGCGCTTCTCGACACGCCGGCCCAGCGCTGGATCGCCTGGGGAAAGCGCATCGCCCTGCGCATCACCTGCTCGGAAAACTGGCTGCGCTTCGCAACGCCCGAGTGGGTGAAGTCGGCCGGCGCTAAAGGAACCTTTTACCAATTCGGAAAAGGACCCAGCGAGAAAGGTGAAGCCTGGGACCCCGATTTCGCCGACCCCGTCTTCCTGGAGAAGCTGGAGCATTTTCTGGCCGCCATGTCCGCCCGGTACGAGGGCAATTCCAATGTCGCCTTCATCGACATCGGCAGCTTTGGATTGTGGGGCGAGGGCCACACCGGAATGAGCAGCCGAGTTCCCGAGGATCGCCAGTTGGGCATCGTCAAGACGCACATCGACCTGCATCGCAAGCATTTCCCCGGCACGCTTCTCTGCATCAGCGATGACGTCGCCGGACACGACAAGCCGGGCTTGCATTTCCCGCAGACCGATTACGCGCTTTCCAGGGGAGTGACCCTGCGCGATGACAGCATCCTGGTGCAACCCGCGCCCCGGCAGTGGTATCACGATGGAATGGCTCAGGCATTCTGGCCGACCATGCCGGTGATCCTGGAGCATGAACACTACGCCGGTTCGAAGAAAAAGGGCGCCTGGGGGGATGGGTCGCTGCTGGCAAAGGCGGTGGAGGATTACCACGCCAGCTACATGTCCATCCACGGCTGGCCGCGCACCGAGTTGGAGGAGAATCGCCAATTGATCGCCCGGATCAACCGAAGAATGGGCTATCGCCTGCAGTTGCGTGAAATCACCCGGCCGCGCCAAATCACGGTCGGGGAGGAGTTCACAGTCTCATCCACCTGGGCCAATGCCGGCGTCGCCCCCTGCTACCCCGGCGGATTCATGGCCCTGACACTCAAAGATGAGAAAGGTGGGTTGGTGGCCGTGCTCTCGGATGAGAGCCTCGACATGCGAACGCTGAAAACCGGTCCGGCCGACTCCATCCCAACCCACCCCCACACATCCCATTTCCGCGTTGGACAGGTAGCACCCGTGACCAGGCCCGGCCAATACACCCTCTACGTGTCGGTCGGCAAACGAGATGGCACGCCCCAACTCGCTCTGCCGCTGGAGGATGATGATGGGCAGAAGCGCTACAAGATTGGGACGATCAGCGTGAAGGCGGGACCATCACATTAGAACGCCTGGAGAACGTTATTCTCATAGCGGGCGTCAAGCCGCCTCAAGGTTCAACGTCGATGCTGACTTTGAAGGCGTCGATCAGGAACAGGCCGAGGCCGTCTTGATATTGGCCGGACAGGGATTGCTGGATGACCTGGAGCGCCTTCGAAGATCCTCTTCGTTCACAACATCCCCCAGCGCCTCCGTCGCCATCGACGGCACGACCCTGCGCGTAACCCAACCGCGCCCCAAATCATAAGCCGCCCCGGCTGGTTTCTAACTTACCGCCCCTCCATCGGCACATAATCTTCCTTCGTCGGCCCGGTATAGATCTGCCTCGGCCGCGCGATTCGGGCGCTGGTGTCTTCGCGCTGCTCTTTCCACTGCGCGATCCAGCCCGGCATTCGGCCGATCGCGAACATGACCGTGAACATGTTCACGGGAATCCCGATCGCCTTCATGATGATGCCGCTGTAGAAGTCGACGTTGGGGTAAAGCTTGCGATCCACGAAATAACTGTCTTTGAGCGCCAGTTCCTCGAGCTTGCGGGCGATATCCAGAAGCGGGTCTTTCACGCCCAGCCTTGCCAGCACCTTATCCGACGCCTCCTTGAGAATGCGGGCGCGGGGGTCGAAGTTTTTATAGACGCGATGCCCGAAGCCATACAGCAGCGCCCCCTTCTCCTTATTGCGGACGCGCTTGAGATATTCCTCGGCCGTGATCCCGCCCTTGTGGATGTGGCCGAGCATATCCAGCACCTCCACATTCGCCCCGCCATGCAGCGGGCCCCAGAGGGCGCACACGCCCGCGGCGCAGGAGGCGAACAGATTCGCCTTGGCCGAGCCGACCACGCGCACCGTCGAAGTCGAGCAGTTCTGCTCGTGATCCGCGTGCAGCAGCAGGATCATGTTCAGCGCATCCTCGACTTCCGGATGCACCTCGTAAGGCGCGTACGGCATCGAGAACATCATGTGCAGGAAATTGGCGATATAGGGGAGATTCGGATCGGGGTAGATATACGGCAGGCCGTTGCTCATCCGATACGAATAAGCGGCGATCGTGCGCACCTTGCTCATCAGGCGGGCGCAGGCTTCCTCGAATTTCTCGGCCGAGTCGATCTCCATGAACTCGGGATTGAAGCAGACCAGCGTGTTGATCATGGCCGACAGCATCGCCATCGGCGGCGCATCCACCGGAAAACCTTCGAAGTGATGCTTGAAGGCTTCGTGGATGTGGGCATTGCGCCCGAGCTGCGCTGAGAAACGGTTACGCTCATCGGACGTGGGGAGCTTGCCGAAAATCAACAGCCAGGCGGTCTCGATGAAGTTGCTCTTCTCGGCCAGTTGCTCGATGGGAATGCCGCGATAGCGGAGAATGCCCTCCTCGCCATCGATAAAGGTGATCGCGCTCTGGCACGAGCCGGTGTTGCCGAAGGCCGGATCGTAAGTGATCGCGCCCGTTTCCTGGCGGAGCCGGGAAATGTCGATGGCGACCTCCCCCTCCGAGCCAACAATGACGGGGAGCTCGATCTTCTTATCGCCGATGGTCAGGGTCGCCGAACGCGCCATAGATTTAACCTTCTCGCCTCTAATAAATCCGATTTCAATTGCGTGGATGGCACTGGCAAGCTGTTAGCTTGCCAGTGGAGCAAACTCGCACCAGACGACGGGAGTATAGCAGGACCCGCCCCTCAACCCAAACAGCGCGGGTTTTCGCAAGACCTTTCATTGGACTAAGCGGATTGGCCGGATGCGAATGGCTTTTGGCCGGCAACATTTCCGCCGCCGGCGTGTCGCGGATCGAGCCGGGAATGGTCCGTTGGATCCTCCAGGCCCTGCCGGCCCAATTCCCTTCGCGTGACTTTGAAGGTCCCGCCCGCCTGGATAATCTGTCGTCCATGACGATCCAGGTCCGCCTGACCGATCCCGGCAATGAGCAAACCCGAAACGTGATCGGCGTCGTCTACGCCACCACCCGCGCCATCGACCGCGCCGAACTGCAATCCCTGGCCGATCAATTCGCCAGACTTCTCACCACCTTGGGCGGCGCGGAATCCATCGAGACCCATGTTGTCGGCCCGGCGATCTGAGCGCGATCCTGAAGTGCTTCGAGCTCCCGAATAGCATCACGTCCACCGCCCCCCCGCCAATACCCCCGCCCATTGCACCAGCCAAAATAGCCTGCAACCATTGCTCCCCACCGGCGTCAAACAGCGATATGGTGATTGATGGTTCATCAGGGAAGGCCGGCGCTATGGGTCCGTTTTCGTTCCTTCGGATTGTGTTCGCGATGGCGATGCTGGGGATATCGCAATGGGCATCCGCGCGCAATGTCGATCTTTCAACCGTCCCCAAACGCGACACCGTCCAACTGACGATCTACAACAGCGAAGACATCACCCTCGTGCGCGAGACCCGCACCGTGACTTTCAAAAAGGGGATCAACCCCCTGCAATTCTCCTGGGCCAATACCCTGATCGATTCGAGCTCGGTGGAGCTGCGCTTTCTTACCAATGCCGGACAACTCGATGTTCTGGACACCACCTTTCCGCACGATAAGCCGCAGATGCTCTACTGGAATGTGCAGAGCGGTTTCGATGGCGAGGCGACCATCGAGATCACGTACTTCACCAGCGGGATCACCTGGTCCGCCGACTATGTCTGCATCGCGGATAAAAACGAAAAGCAACTCGGCTTCGAAGGCTTCGTGCGCGTGCATAACAATTCGGGGGAAGAGTACGAGGATGCCAGGGTGCGCCTGGTGGTGGGAACGATCAACCTGGTCGAGAAAATCGCCCAGCTCGCCCAGGTGAATCTCGGCGATGTCGGCCGGATGGAAGAGGGGCAGAAGCATTACTGGGGGAAACTGGCGGCCAAGAAGTCGATGGAGCTGCCCGCAATCGACGCCCCGGCCACCCCCACGACATCGCCAGCCCATGAGAAGGAGATCATCAAGGAGGGCCTCTCCGAATATTTCATCTACTCAATCGAGGGGACTGAAACGATTCGCAATGGCTGGTCCAAGCGCATGCGCTCGCTGGAAGCCGGCGTGGTGCCGATGAAGTTTCAGTATCGCTACCGGCCGGTCGAGTATGGGGATCAGCTCGTGCGGATGTACCTGCTTGCCAACAATAGGGAATCGAAACTGGGCACGACCCCCCTGCCCGATGGCATCGTGCGCGTGTTCCGGGATAACGGCCGCGGCGGCCTGTCGTATCTCACGGCGCAAAGGGTCAAATACATTCCGATCGGCGACAAGATCGAGCTGAACCTGGGCGCGGATCCGAATGTGATTTTCGAACTCATCAAGCTGCGATCGGCCCGCGATGAAATCTGGATGCAGATCAACGGCGCGGATGTGTTCCGCAAGGTGGGTGGCGGCGTGCAGGTGGAAGTGAATTCATCCGTGGCCGGCTGGGATGATCGCGAGGTCTACTCGCAGCGAATTCGCAATTACACCGCCAAGCCCATCGAGGTGGAAATCCGCCGGAGTTTTCCAGGCCACGTCCTGTTCCGAAGCTTGCTGGGGCCGACATTATTCGACTTCCAGACCGTGCAGTTCACGTCGGCGATCGCGCCCGGAAAAAAGGCGGACCTGCTGTTCGAGATCGTGCGCCATCAGGGGCGCAATGCCAAACAGAATAATGTGAGTTTGACCGAGGCGCTGGTCAAGCCGTGAAAACCCGCCCGCCTCACTCTTTCCAAACCGCCACGCCGGCCGGTTCGACTTTTCTCGCGCCGACGACAAAGCGCGTTTTTGCCGGCGCTGGGGCGTCCACGGTCGCCGTCGTGTAGTTCAGGAGCACGCGATACGCGCCCCGCCGGAGGATTTGCACTCTCGGCGTCAACAGCGTGATGGGCACCTTGGCCTGGGTCGCGAGTTTTTCCGCCAGCGCGTTGGTGAAGGCTTCTTCGCCGAAAACGCCGCAATACGTCACCAGCCCCTTGTTGACCTTATGTTGGATGACGGCCGCCGCGCCTTCGTAAAACTGGTCATCGTACTTGGCGAGGATCTTGGTCTCGGGCTCACTGTAGAGCAGGTCGCCCCAGATGCCCCACTCGAATTCCTTGCCGTCGAGATCGACCTTGCCCATCGCCCCCTCGGGCAGCCCATCGTACGCCTCGATCGCGCCGCCGATCAGGCTCAGGATCGGCTTGGCGATCGGCCCTTCAAAAAGCTGCCCGGTTTTGTCCATCAGCGCTGTGCGGCAGGTCAGCACCAGATGCCCGCCGCCCTGGGCGTATTTCGTCATTTTGTCGATGGTCGAATCATCCACCATCTGCAACGCCGGCGCGACGATAATCGGCAGATCGGCCGGCCAATCCTGATCGGGGCGGAGCACCTTGATGGCGCATCCGAGGCGCGAAAAAGCCGCGTACCATAGGCGGATCAAATGCTCGTAACTCCATCGCCTGGATTGCGGCAGAATCTTGAACCACCACATCTGCTCGAAATCGAAAACCAGTCCGATCGCCGGAATCGCGGTGACGATGGGAGCCGCCGGCGGCTTTTCGGGCGGCGCGCTGGATGATGCGGTCGATGGCGCTGCAACCGCCGCGGGCGAAGCATGCGCGGCGGCGGTTTTTGCGGCGGCAGATGCCGCATCGGCGGTCTTTGCGGCAGCAGATGCCGCGGTCACCGCTGGCGTCGCCCCCGCGAGAATCGCGCCAACCACGCCCGCCGTCGACAGATCCAGCCGCTTGATCTCATCGATCGTCTGCTGAAACTCCCGGCCGCCCAGTGTCGGCGTAACCCCATCCGGGCCGACCAGGCCATGATGAAACAGCTCGATTCCAAAGCGCGGCTGGCGATAGCGGTAGGTCGTCGAGAATTCCGCGCCATGCGCGAAGGCGGTCCAGAGCCAGAGCCGAACCGCGCCGGGGAAAAGATGCACCGGCGCGTTGCCCCAGTTGATCTGCCCGGGCTGAACTTCCATCAATCCCCAGCGGTTGTGAAAGCTCTTCATGTAATCGTGCATGAAGCCGATCTGCGCCGGGTCGCCGATGCGGTAGTTCTGATCTTTGGGCGCGTGTTCCTGCCCCGGGCAGGGGTAAGAATCCCACGACATCAGCGTCAGATCGCCCGCCATGTCGGCCGGGCTCACATCGGGATGCATGGGCATGAAATTCGTCGTGATGAAGCGATGTCCCACCTTGGCGCGGAGAATCTCCGCCTGAATGCGGTTGAACTGCGCGAAGGCGGCCGACCAGAAACGGCTGGTATCCAGATAATGGTGCGGGTTGCCGTATTTCGGATCGCGATCCGGCGGCAGCAGGATCTGCGCGAAATCCGTGTAATACGTGTTCCAGAACTGACATCCCCAAGCCTTATTGAGCGCCTCGATCGCCGAATATTTCTTGCGCAGCCACTCACGCCACCCGGCCACGGCATGATCGTTCTGATCGATGAAATCGGAGCTGTATTCGTTGTCGATCTGCCAGCCGATGATGGCCGGGTGATCGCCGAATTTGTCGGCCATCGCGCCGACAATCCGCCGCGCCGCCTCGTGATAGGCCGGCGCGGTCGGGGAATAGTGACGCCTCCCGCCAAAGCGCATGCTGCGGCCGGCATCATCCACCGGCAGAATCTCCGGATGCTTCTCCACCAGCCAGACCGGCGGCGCGGCCGTCGGCGTGCAGAGAATCACCGACAGCTTCCGCTTGGCCGCCATCTCAATGCACTCGGCCAGCCAGTCCAGATTGATCTCCCCTTCGCGCGGCTCCATCGTGAACCAGGCAAATTCGCCCATGTGGACCATCTGCAATCCCAGCGCCGCGATATTGTCGAAATCGCGCTCCCACTGCTCGCGCGGCCATTGCTCGGGATAGTAATACGTTCCGATTTTCATAGATGCGTTGCTTTCCAGGGGTTGGCGCGGTTGTGGTGCGGCCTTTCAGGCTGCTCTTAACGGAATTTCAGTCAGATGCCAAATGCAGGCTGAAAGCCCGCACCACAAAAGGTTCAGGCATCGGCCGGGTCGGAATCAAGGGGCTGAACTTCCTTCTCGATCGCGCCCCGCCTTTGAAGATACCGGGCAACGAGCCAACAGAGAAGCGCCCAGACCAGCCCCGTACTCCACCCCGCCAGCACGTCGCTTGGGTAATGCACTCCAAGCGCCACCCGCGAAATCCCCACAAGCCCCGTCATCAGCATCGCGATGGAAATGAAATAAATCTTGACGCGGCGACGCTTCACCGATTGGGCCAGCAGCGCCCCTAGTGTGAGATAGACCGCCGCCGACATGGCCGAGTGCCCGGAGGGGAAACTGGCGCTGGAGACATCGGTCAGGTGCGGGACGAGTGTGGGCCGCGGCCGCTCGATGAGATGTTTGATCGTGCTGTTGACGGCCGTTGCGCCCACCGTCGCGATGAGGAGAAACCCCACCGTTCTCACCCGCCCCATGAGAAGCAAGAACCCGGCCACGGTGGCGATCAGAAGCCCCATCACCAGGGCCCCGCCCAGCGCCGTTGCATCGCGAACGACCGTCAACATCCACGTTGGCCCGATGAGGAGGTTCTGATCGGCGGGCTGGCGAAACGCATGCAGAATGGCCGAGTCAAAGCGGATCGTGTCGCCATCGACGACATCTTCGGTGATCGCGGCGAATCCCCAGATCCCAAGGATGATGACCAGCGCCGCGACGAAGACCCATGGCTCGCGGTGGGCGAAGAAGCGGCGGAAAGTGATACGGAGGCGGGACATTACGGCTGCAAAACCTCCACAATCGCCCGGAATTTCGTCTCCAGATGATCGTACGGCACTTCGTGCTTGTGGAACGGGTAAATCGACATCTTCTTCTCGGCTCGGATGTGGTGATACACCGCGAAGATCGTGCTCGGCGGGCAGACATCGTCCCAGAGGCAGTTGCTGACCACCGTCTTGCAGCGAATCCACGGCGCGAGGTTGAGGATGTCGAAATAGCTCAGCGTCCGCATCGCCTCGGCGTGCAGATTCGGGAAACTCTTGAGGAACGCCGGAATCTCCGAATATGGCCCGGCCGGCGCGATCTCGATCGCTCTCCGGAAATCGCACAGAAACGGAATATCCGGCAGCGCCAAAATCGGCCGCTCCGACAGCGCCGCCACCGCCAGAGTCAGCCCGCCCCCCTGGCTCAATCCGGTGATGGCCATGCGCTTCTCATCCACCTCATCCCGATGCGCCAGCAATTCCAGCGCTCTCAGCGCATCGGCATAGACGTAGCGGTAATAATACGTCTTCGGATCGCGAATCCCCTGTGTCATCCACCCGAGTTGATGTCCTTCAGGATACCCCGCCAAATCCTGCGACTGCCCATTCTGCCCGCGGCAATCCATCGACAAAACGCAGATGCCCTGCGCCGCCAGATGGAGCATCTCCATCGGCCGGGTGCCGCGCCCGCTGTAGCCGTGATAGATGCACAGGCCGGGGAATTTGCCGGAACGCGCCGGGCGGATGTACCACCCGGCGATGCGCCCGCCGCCAAAACCTTCGAAGCGCACCGCATAGCAGACCAGCCCCTTCGCCGGCAGATCGTACGGAATGAGTTCCGCATTCAGCGGCGGCCGGGTGGCATCGGCGACGGTCTTCTCCCAGAACGCCTCGAAGTCGTCTTCGCGGTACAGGGACGGTTTGTATTGCCGCAATTGATCCAGCGGCATGTCGATGGACGGCATAACATCGCAGTGTAACTTTGGATATGTTATTTTCCCACCATGCAGATACGCCCGGCCCAACCTGATGACCTGGAGCGCTTGATCGATCTCGATGGCACCATCGAATCGACCGAGTATCTCCATATCGATCGCGGCGGCGAGGGCCTGCTCGTGACATGGGGCATCCAGGAGCGGCCCCTGCGGGAAAAACTGGTGGATGCCAATGGAATCAATGAAGATTTGAGATTTGAAATCAGGCAGGTGTTGGAAGGTATCGAAAACGGAATCGCCCTGGCGGCCGAGCACGATGACCAGCTCGTCGGCCTGATCGTCGCCCAGTTGGACGCGGAGCGAAAGGCGATGCGCGTGTTGGAATTACGCGTGGATTACGATTTCCGGCGGCAGGGGCTCGGTACGGCCATGATGTATCAGGTGATCGCCAAGGCGCGTGAAATGGAGTTGCGGGCGGTGACGATGCAGACCCTGACGAATAATTTCCCGGCCGCGAAGTTTCTGGTGAAAGCGGGGTTTGACATGGGCGGGCTGGATACGCATCTGCGGTCGAACCACGATCTGGTGAAGGAAGCGGTGGCGATGTTCTGGTACGCTGCGTTGGACTAATTCATGATTGAACAAGACGAACAACCCCGTTCCGAGCGCGAGGCCGATGGCGAAAGCGCGCTGGCCGAGTCGGTGGCATCGATTGTCGATCGAGCCATGCTCGACAACCCCGGCGCGGTCGCCCGGAAAATCGAGGAAATCCCCGCACCCGATGGCGCGGAAGTCCTCCGCCGCCTGCCCGGCCAACTTGCCGCGAAAGTGGCCGAGTACCTCGACCCCGAAACGGCCGCCCGCATTCTCTCCGAAATGGACCCGGTCAACGGGGCTATCGTAATCGCGGGAATGGAAGTCCCCGAAGGCTCGATGGTCCTCGAAGCGATGGACCCCGATGATCGCGTCGATCTGCTCGGCCACATCCCCAAAGAGCGGCACGATGCCCTGGTGAACGAAATGGCCGTGCTGCAGGCCGCCGAGGTGCGCAGCCTCGAGCAGTACCCCTCCGACTCGGCCGGCGGCATCATGACCACCGATGTCACCGCGCTGGATGAAGACCTCACCGTCGAGCAGGCGATCGTCGAACTCCGCCGCCTCAGCGAAGTGCTCGAGCAGATGTTCTACGTCTACGTCGTCGACAAGCGCAAGCATCTCCTCGGCGTGCTCTCCATGCGCGACCTCATCCTCGCCCGCCCCGGCCGCCGCCTCAGCGAGATCATGATCGGCAAAATCGCCAGCGTCCCCGCCACGATGGACCAGGAGGAAGTCGCCCACCTCTTCGATAAGTACCACTACCTGGCCATGCCCGTCATCGATGAGAAGAACCACCTCATCGGCCTGATCACGGTCGATGATGTCGTCGGCGTCATGCGCCAGGAAGCCACCGAAGATGTCCAGAAGATGTTCGGCGCTGGCGCTGAAGAGCGCCTGACCAGCCCCTGGACCTACTCCTTCAAAACCCGCGTCTGGTGGCTTGTGGTCAATCTCGCCACGGCATTCCTGGCCGGCTCCGTGGTGGGCGCTTTCGAAGATACGCTCAAGAGCCTGACCCTCCTGGCTATCTACATGCCCATCGTCGCCGGCATGGGCGGTAACGCCGGTGCCCAGGCCATGGCCGTCTGCATCCGCGGCCTGGCCATGGGAAAAGTCGATGGCAATCTCCTCCGCCATGTGCTTCGCCGGGAATTAATCGTGGGCGTGACGACGGGAATCATCGTCGGCATCATCACCGCCGCCGTAGCCCTCATCTGGCACCACGGCCAGGCCGGATGGGTCAGCAGCGGCGCGCTCGGGGCGGTCGTGGGGCTGGCCCTGATTCTGAACCACACCCTCGCCTGCACGAGCGGTGCGGGCATCCCCTTCCTGATGAAGAAGCTCGGCTTCGACCCAGCCCAGTCAGCGACGATCTTCGCGACGACGGTGACGGATGTGGGCGGATTTTTCGTTTTGTTTATGCTGGCGAAGGGGTTTATGGGGTGGCTGGTGCCGCATTAACTGCGATAAAGGGCCGGAGCTAACATCGTGGCGCGACGCCGAGCAACAGCGCAATTCGGTTTTCGAGCGGTGAGTTTAGCGCAATCGCTGCCACCGGCATGACGGGCGGATTTGGGATGAATGCCGCGTCGGCTATCCGGGCGACTCCTAAATTTTCATCATCATCATCGCCCTACCATGCTGGCGGCAGCCAAAGCGCTAAACTCGTGCTTCCCGGCGATGCGGCATACAACGGCGCGTCTTGGCACTCGAACGGTGAGTTTAGCGCATTCGCTGCCACCGGCATGACGGGCGGATTCGGGACGGGTGCCCTGACGGTCATCAGGGCTAGTGGCGTCGGACAGCACCATCATTATGGATCATCCTTGCCCCACCATGCCGGCCGCAGCCAATGCGCTAAACTCATGCTTCCCGGCGATGCGGCATACAATGGCGCGTCTTGGCACTCGAGCGGTGAGTTTAGCGCATTCGCTGCCACCGGCATGAAATGTCGGCATTGAGATACCGAGCTACCTCATTAAACGCATTGGCGCGGGCGCAATTCCGAATCGACTTGAGAACTCGTCATTGAGTAAATTAATTGCGCCGCCGGGAGGATAGGGCAACGCAGGAGTGCGACCTGAGCGCCCGGCGGTCTGCCATACGGCAAGGGCGGTGCTGAACAAACTAAGGCACCGCCCTCTTTATTTTGCGCCCGTTCCCCTTCTCGCGCTTCCAAAAGGTCATGTCCGCTCGGTCGGCCTAAACATCACCATCGCCCGCCTTGCCGGAGGCAGCTCATGCGCTAAACTCAACGCATCCCGCCCCATAATGCTTCCTGAAAACATCTTCGCGCCCCAAGCCGATTCATCGGTCAACGTTGACCTTGCCGGAGGCAGCCAATGCGCTAAACTCAAGCCTCCCCAATCGAGCCGCACCCCACTGGTAAGAGTACTTACTAGTGCCACCCTCCTTTCAATGCTGCCCATTACTCCCATTCGCAGGCATCGCGTTCTTCCGAATCTCCGCCAACAGCTCATCCGGATCAAACGGCTTGGTCAAATACCCCACCGCCCCGGCCGACATTCCCCGCTGCCGGTATTCCTCCCGATCCAGCGCCGTCAGCATCACGATGGGAATATTCCGCGTATCGGGCTCCGCCTTGAGCCGCCGCGCCACTTCGAATCCGTCCAGATCGGGGAGCATGACATCCAGAACGATCAAGGCCGGATGCGACTGGTGGGCCTTTTCAACCGCCTGCGTGCCGGTCAGGGCCCGGTGGTAGACGTAGCCCGCGATCTGGACGTACGCCCCGACCAATTCATTGATCTCGGGGTCATCCTCGACAACCAGGACAGGACGGGCTTTGTTGGGCATCTACTGATTCCTCGTTTGGCGGGGCGTATTATATTCTTAGATTCACCATAACGCTAAGATAGGCCAACGGACAATCCCTGTCGTAGGTAATAAACCGGGAACCGTGTCGTCGGATGGTGCGGCGGCGGGAGGCGGTAACGGATGAAATGGCCCGAACCCAGTGTGGTATGGAAGGCGATCGACCTGTACATGGCCGTCGCCTACGAGAGCGATGCGCCCTCGGGGGTTCGCGCCCGCCTCGACACCTTGCGGGCTCTGGATCCCGGCTGCTTCTACGACAGTTCGGTCTTCGAAAGCCGCGTCGAGCCCGGCCACGAGCGCATGCTCCTGCGCCTGGGCAACCGCTTCTACCCCCACATGAAACTGGTCATCGAGCGCCGGCCGGACCGCCATGGCGTGCTCTTCCGCGCCGATACCCACGATGCCCACTGCTGCCCCAACGCCAGCTCCCTGGAATTCCAGGCCTTCCGGCAATTGATGGAAACCAACCAAACCGTCGCCCAGGCCATCGAAAACGCCTGGGAACGCGAGGGCGTGCCCACCTTCAAGACCTATCTGCGGGAGGATCTGGCGCGGAGGATGGCGGAGGCGGGGAGGGGATAGAGAAGGGTGTAGGGTATAGGGTGTAGGGAAGAGGGGATTCGATGCTCGGCGCGGGCTTTGCAGGGACACTGAACGATTGATAACCGCCCCAACCCGAGCGGGTCGTTCGGCATTCGGAATTGGGCATTGGAAGTTGTTTCGCCATTCGCCATTCGCCATTCGCCATCACTACTGTCCGGTTGATTTCCGCCGTTAGGGTTGATTTCCCATGCACTGGTCGAGTCGGATGGCTTCGATGTTAGGGTACACGATTTCAATTTCGTCCGCCTTCCCGCCGCCCGCGTCGGGCGGTTTTGCGTCACGA
>JBBRTW010000014.1:0-35088 GCA_038244055.1 Tepidisphaerales bacterium
GGCCGCCAATAGCCAGGGCACGGGCTCGATCACCATCAACAGCAGCGCAACGGCGATCGGCGGCACCGGCTTCGGATACGATTTCGCGGGCACACTTCCCGCGTTCACCAATACGCTCACCGGCGTCGCAACGGGCGGCGTCTTTGGCATCAACACGACACTGGCCGCCACCACGACACTGGATATGTCCACGCTGGGCGGCGGTGGGATGTTCCTCGGCTCACAGGGCTCCGGGACCTACGCGGCGGCGACGCTCACGGCCGATGCGGGCAATATTTACCGCCTGGGCGGCGGCGGCGGCACTCTGACGGTTTCCGGCAGCGTCCTGGGCGCTGGCAGCACGGTCATCATCGGCGACCCGCGCATCAACGGCGTCGGCACCGTGGTTCTGGGCGGGCAGAACGCCTTCGACAGCGCAATTAATGTCTACGGCGGCACCCTCAGCGCCGCGGCCTTCAATAGCGTTGTGGGCGGCACCGCCACCAGCAACCTCGGCGCGCCCAGCAGCGCGGCCAATGGTCAGATCAATTTGGGCTCGGGCGCGAATGCGGCAGGATTGACTTACACGGGTACGGGCGAAACGACGGATCGCGCCATCGCCTTAGCCGGCGGCACCGGCGCGGTGACCTTGACCCAATCCGGCACCGGGTTATTGAAGTTCGTCGGCACGTTTACCAATCCCGGAGCGGCCGGAACCGACCAGCGCAAAACGCTGACTTTCTCGGGTTCGACCGCGGGAACGGGCCAATTCCCCGCCAATATCGGCGATGCGGTTCTGGGCACGGCGGGTCAGTTGACGACATCGGTCAGTAAGACCGGCACAGGCACATGGATTCTTTCGGGCGTCAACACCTATACCGGCTCAACCACGGTGTCGGCGGGCACGCTAAGCTTCACTGGAGCCGGCGCGCTTCCCAACGCCACTCCGATCACGCTCTCCTCAACACTGCAGATTCTCAACGATACCGCCGGAACCATCGCCACGGGCAGCGCAGTCAATCTCACCGGCACCACCGGCGTCATTAACGTCGGCAACAATGGCGGTGCGACAACCGGCAGCACGGTCGCGTTCGGGGTCTTGAATGCTCCGACGACTGCGGCCGCCACCGCCACCACCACGACATTCAGCGGCAGCAATGGATACGGAATCAGCTTCACCGATGTGAACCTTCCAGGTGGAAACGGCTCGACGACAACACTGATCGCCAACACCAATGTCACGATCAATGGCAACGTCATCAACCGCGGGGGAGGCGGCGCTGGAAATTACGACACGCTGGCCCTCCAGGGCACCTCGACGGGCAGCATCATCAGCGGCGTGATCGCCGACAAGGCTGGCGGCAGCGTCACGGCCGGCAACTACACACCCCTGACCAAATCCGGCACGGGCACCTGGACCCTCACCGGTGCCAACACCTACACCGGCACCACCACCGTCAGCGCCGGCACTCTCGTCCTGAAGGATCTGACTTTGACCCCGGCCGGCACGACCATCATCGGCGGCTCGGGCACGACCACGGGTGCCACCACGGGCGGCGTCGCCGTCAACGGCGGAACGCTTTCGATCGTGAACAATGTTTCGATCGGCACGGGGATCTCCACGCTGCAGAACACCCAGGGCACGGTGACGATCGGCAACACCAGCGCCGGCACATTGACGCTGCAGGATGGCTCGATCAACACCCTGACGATCAAGGGCAACGCCGTCGCGGCGGTGACGACCTTCCTGACCCTGGGCGGCACTTCCACCGCTGGAACGCTGAGTTTCGATATCGGCAACACCACCACGGATCAAATCGTCATCACTCCGTCCACCGTTTCGGGAAGCGGTAAGGTCGTCGTCGCGGCCGGCGGGGCAATTATCAACTTGAATCAGCTTGCGAGCACCACGATCGCCAATGGAACATACAATCTGATGACTTTCGCGGCGGGCAGCACGTTCACGGGCAAGTTCACTCTTGGCGCTTTCACCGGACCCGCTGACAAGATCGTTTATCTGAACAACACCGCAACGATCGAGCAATTGGTGGTCGCGGACGCGGTGGCCGGGAATGTTTTCTGGGATGGGAGCCTCAGCAATGTCTGGGGCGGCAGTTCAGCCGGGACGACCAACTTCCTCAACGCTTATAATTCAGGCACCAACGCGCAGATTCCTGGCTCGACGAGCAATGTTTTCATTGGCTCCTCCACCGCCAATACGGGCAATTTCGGCACAATCCTGGGGCAGAACATCGTCGTTAACAGCTTGAGCTTCAGTGGAAGCGGCCCGGCGGCGACCGCCGCGTTTACCGCAGGCGGAACCAATTCGCTAACGATTAATGCCGCCAGCAGCTTTTCGGACCAGAATTCGACGGCTTACTCGGCCGGCACGGGCATCGTCGTGCAGTCGGGTGTGACCGCCACCCACACGATCAGCGCACCGGTCATCCTGGGCGGCACCCAATCCTGGGTGAATGCCGGGCAGGGAACGCTGGCCGTCTCGGGTGCCGTCACCGGCACGGCCGATCTGACCATCAACAACAACTCAACTGGCGCGACCACGATCTCGACGGGCGGCTTGAACATCGCCGGCGCGCTGACCAACTCCGGCGGCGGCACGGGCACGACCACCGTCAGCGGCGTCATCGGCGCCAATGTGACCGGCGTGGTTCAGAACAGCGCCACTTCGCCGCTGGCACTCACCGGTGCCAGCGCGCTCAATATCCCCGTAACTGTAACGGCCGGCAACGTGACCCTCGGGCCGACCACCGGCTCTTTGACGCTTGTCGGCAAAGTGACCAGCAGCGGCAATGGCCTGACCGTCTCGGGCGCGGGCATGACGCGACTGGCCAATCTCGGCACGGGCGCGAGCGCCAACGCCATCACCGGCACGATCAACGTCAACGGCGGCAACCTGGTTGGATTCGCCTCGGCGGCGGATGCCGTCACTCAGGGCGTCAACTCCTTTGGCGCTAACACAATCATCAACCTCGCGGGCACCAATCCGGTCCTGCATCTGACGCCGAGCCTGGCGGGCGGGCTGAACGCGGCCACCACGCCGGGATTGTTCGAGAAGGGATATCAGAACGGCGCTTCGATCACCTCTCTGGCCGCAACCAATTTCCTTGGTGCCTCTCAGGCCATCAGCAACGCCACGGGAGCGGCCGCCTACCTCAATACGCCGGCGACCGGCCAGCAGGTTTCATTCATCAACACGGGTGCGCCCGCTTCAACCGCGTTTCCTTCCACCACCAGCTTCCAGTTCACCGGGTTGCTCAATATCACGACGGCTGGAATGTACAATTTCAACACCAACACCGATGACGGCGGACAGTTGTTCATCGATGGGAACGCTTTCATTGGTTCGGCCACCGGCGTTGCAAACGTATCCAGCGCTGTCTATCTCACCCCGGGCCTTCACGTCTTCAGCGATCGCGTCAACAACAATGCGAGCAACGGGCTCGATGTCGTCAGCTACCAGGGCCCGGATACCGGCAACGTGATGATGCCGGTCAACACGGGAACCGGCGCGGCCGCGAATGTCTTCAGCACCGCGACCGCCGCTCAGTTGGCGACGACCTTCTCCAACCCCGTCCAACTCGCCGCCGGCACCAGCGCGACGATTGACATCGCGGCCAATACCACGATTCCCTCGATCACGCAGACGGGCACGGGCGCGGGCACGGCGCTGACGGTGACGGGTAGCGGCAATCTCAACGCCTTGACCGTCACCGGCCCGCTGACCTTGAGCGACAACCTGGCGCTCAATCTCCCGACGACCGCCTTCCTGAACCTGGACGGCGGAGTGACGTCCAGTTCCACCGGCGCTGTGACCCTGACGATCCAGGGCGCGGGCGTGGCGACGACCAGCGCTTTCTTCAACGGCGCGATCACCAACGGCGCGGGAACTCTGGGCATCGCCAAGACTGGCACATCCATCCTGGTCATGAACGGCTCGGCAAGCAATACCTTCACGGGCGCTACGACGATCTCCGGCGCCACCGCCGGGGGGCTGATTCTCGCCAAGTCCGGCGGCGCGTTCGCCATGTCGGGTAACCTCGTTTTTGACGGTGGAAACAGCTCAACCGTGGAAATCGGCACTGTCGCCACCGCCGGCACGATCGGGCAACAATTCGGCCCGAATTCGGCCGTCTCGTTTATCAACACTGGCGCGAACCACAATTACCTCAAGCTATTCGGTAACAACCAGACGATTGCGGGATTGAGCGAACCCACTTCACTGGGCGGCGTGGTTGAAAACTCGCAGGCTGAAGTGTTTGGCGTCAATTCTGTGCTTACTATCAACAACAGCGCCGATTACTCCTATGCCGGCTTCCTCCGGAATTATCAGACAAACACCAGCGGCACACCCGGCACTCTGGGTCTGGTTAAGGCAGGATCGGGAAAACAAACCCTGAGCGGCGTCCAGATCGTCTACACGGGCCCGACGACGATCAATGCCGGCACGCTGGAGCTCATCGGCACCACCGCTTTCGTCAGCCCGGTCGGCTTCGGCGCTGGCAGCACCGGTACGCTGCAAATCGGCATGGCCACCCTGAGCCTTTCCACGCTTTCTTCCGTGGATGCGGTGAGCAGCACGGCGTTCGTTCAGAACGCGGCGGGCACCAGCACGGTCTTGACGATCAATCAGGCGGGCACGGCGAGCTTTGGCGGCGTCCTTCGCGACAACGCCGGCGGCGGCACGCTCTCTCTGACCAAGACCGGCGCGGGCACCCAGGCCCTGACTGGTGCCAGCACCTATACCGGCATCACCACGATCGGCGGAGGCGTGCTGAGTGTGAGCCAACTGGCCGACGGAGGTCTGCCCAGCGGTATCGGGCAGTCGTCCAATGCGGCCAGCAATCTCATCCTGAGCGGCGGCACGCTCCGCTACACGGGCGCGGCCACTTCAACCGACCGCAACTTCACCTTCGGCAACGCCACCACCGCGACGGGCGGCGGCATCGATTCCCAGGGCACCGGCCCGCTGACCATCATCGGCAGCATGGCCGGCATTAACTCGGCCGCGAGTACGCAGACCCTGACACTGACCGCCAACGCCGCATCCGGCAACAACGTCTTCAGCACTGCGATCGCCAACAGCAGCGGCACGGCCCTGACGGCCGTCACCAAGGCCGGCCCCGGCGCGTGGACGCTGAGCGCGGCCAATACTTATTTTGGAAACACGACGGTCAGCAACGGATCGCTGAACATTACGGGCTCACTGACGGGCAACGGAACCACCACCGGCGGATCGGCGCTCATAGTCGGCAACACGGCCGCGCAAACCGGCATCGTCAACCTCAGCGGGAGCATCAGCAACTATTACAGCTTTTCACTGGGATCGGTCGCCAACGCGGTGGGCGTTATCAATCAGACCGGCGGCACATTCGTCGACACCACCACCAAGAACGACAACTCGGTTAACTTCGTTGGGCAGGCCGGATACGGCTATCTGAACATCACCGGCGGAACCTTTGCGCCCAAGGGCCGGTTTGCGGTTTCAAACGGCGCGACAAGCACGGGTGTGGTCTATATCGGCGACACCGGAACATTGGACACGACGGCCGGCGAATGGCTCCTCATGGCTTACTCGCCGACCACCGGCATAAGCGGCGGCCTTGCTGAACTCACGGTTGGACCGGGCGGCCAACTGCTCCACGCGGGTGCCAGCTCACAGTTCGGCGTCATCATGGATCGCAGCAACGGCTATAGCGTGCTCAACATCACCGGTGGGCTAATCACCAATTCGACCCAGAAACTCACCTTCGGCAACGGAACCAACGGAAACATCACCAACACCAATGGCCTGCTCAATCTCGCCGCCGGCACATTGACCCTCGGCCTCGCGATTGCCAATGGCAGCACCGGGGCCGGCAGTACAGGCAACAATGCATACCTGAACTTCGCCGGCGGCACGATTCAAACCAATGCCGCCATCACCGCGGTCATTCCATCGACCGCCGCCAACCAGACTTTCACCTCCACGATCTTCGGCGCAATCGACAACACCGCCGCCACGGGCGATTCATCGCAGAACTTTATCGGCGGCCTCACTTTCGATACCAACGGCTTCAACAGCACCCTGACCAACGCCTTCAACGGCGGCTCCGGCTTTGGAGTCACTCAATCCAATCTGACCGTCACCGGCGGCGCGGGTCATGCAGGCGCTCCGATGGTTCAATTCAGCAAGCCGGCCGGCGGCGGCGCTCCTGCCGCGGGATATGCCCTGATCAATAATGGCCAGGTCACCGGCATCGTCATCACCGCCCCCGGCACCTACGCCACAGGCGAAGTGCCCACGATCACTCTAACCGGCGGCGGCGCAACCACCGCCGCCACAGTCACCTCGGCCGCCCTCAACACGGCCAATACCAGCGGCGGTTTGACCAAGATCGGCGCGGGCACGCTCACGGTCAGCGGCGCCAGCACCTTCACCGGCCCGGTGACCATCAATGCCGGCACGCTCATGACCAGCGCCCTGTCCAACGGCGGCGTCGCCAGCCCCATCGGCGCATCGAGCAATGCGGCAGCGAACGTCATCCTTAACGGCGGCCTCCTGGGCTACAATGGCACGACCGCGGCCGCATCCGATCGCAACTTCACCATCACGGGCAACGGCGGCGGGTTCGACGCATCGGGCACGACGGCCGGAACACTGGCCCTCAATGGCAATATCATATCGAGCGCCACGACCGGTTCTCAGACCATTACGCTCACCGGTGCCGGCACTGGAGCCACGGGCGGCGCAACCCTCGCCGGCACCATCGCCGATGGCTCAGGCACCAACATCACCAACCTGCTCAAGACCGGCGCTGGCACCTGGACTCTGGCCAGCTCCGCCAATCTGTATAGCGGCACGACCACCATCAGCGGCGGATTCCTGTCGGTTCCGGTCCTCGCCAACGGCGGCCTGCCGAGCAGCATCGGCGCGAAGTCCGATGCGGCTTCCAACGTGATTCTCAGTGGCGGATCGCTTCAGTACACCGGCCCGGCCTTCGCCATGGAGCGAAACTTCACCTTCGGCAACGCCACGACCGCCGCGGGCGGCGGGTTCGATTTCGAAGGCACCGGTGCGATGGTCTTCAACGGCAGCATCGTGCCGGTCAACACCGCCGCCAGCACTCAGGTCTTCACGCTCACCGCGGGGGCGACCACGGGATTGAATGTCTTCAATTCGGTGATCGCCGACAGCAACACCGCGGCCGGCGCTCTGACCGGATTGAACAAGGCCGGCGCGGGTACATGGATTCTGACGGCCGACAATACCTACACCGGCGCGACCACCATCAGCGGCGGGACGCTATCGGTTCGCGGCACCACGCTCCTCAATAGTGCCATCAGCATGGGCACGCTGTCCACGTTCCAGGTTCTTAATGACGGTGCGGCGACCACGGCCGCAAACGGCGTGACACTGGCGGGCGCAAGCGGCACCACCTACACGATCGATGTCGGCAACAACGGCGGTGCCACCACCGGCGGCGTTGTCTCCTTCGGCGCGCTGAGCAACGGCACCGCCGCCAATAACCTGGTCAGCACCATTAACTTCACCGGGGCCAACGGATACACGCAGAGTTATTCCTCGTTCGGTTTGGCCGGAAACACAGGCAACAATACGACCGTGGTGCCCACGACCACTTCGGTGACCTTCGGCAATGTGACGGGCCAGTTGACCGGGTCCCCCGCCACCCACTACGACAACCTCTATCTGAATGGAACTTCCACCGGCAACGCGATCACCGGCGTCATCTCGGATTCGACAAACTACGTCAGCGTCGGCAACGGCGACACCCGCATCACTAAAGAGAACACCAGCACCTGGACTCTGACGGGCGCGAGCACCTATCACGGCCCGACGGCTGTGAACGGCGGCACGCTCGTTCTATCCGGCCCCGCCGCGGGGCTCGGCAACACGGCGATCACCGTCAATGCCGGCACGACTCCGCGCCTCTTCGCGGTGCTGCCCGGCACCGGCACGATCAACATCGGCAACGCCGCCACCGCATATGAGGGCGCGACGCTGACATTGCGGGAAGGCTCGCCCGCGAATCCGATCGCGTCGGCGTTCACCATGATCGATAACGCCATCGGCATCGTCAATTTGATTCAAGAGGGCGGATTCACCGGAAATGCCCTGACCATCGGCGGCGCCGCCGCAACCGGCTACGTCGCTCCGACACTCAGCTTCGACATCGGATCGACCGATATCGACCGGCTGAATGTCACCGGCCTGGCATCGGTCGGCAATGGCGGCGGCGTCATCAACTTCGCCGCCCTCACCGGCGCGACCAGCCTGACTCCGGGCGATTACACCTTCCTGACCGCCTCGGGCGGCCTGGGCGCGTATCTCACGCTCGGCACCCCCTCGCTGTCGATCGGCGGCAGCACCTATATGCTCTCTCTGGCCAACTCGACCGCGACTTCGGAAGTCCTCACCGTCTCGCTCCTGGCCGGCAACACCCAGTCCTTCTGGAACGGCGGCATCGACGGCAGTTGGAAGACGCAGGACGGCTCGAGCAATACCAACTTCGTCACCTCGTATGGCGGCGGCACCAACACCCTGGCTCTGCCCGATCTCAACTCCAACGTGACCTTTACCGCCACCTCGGCCTCGACCACGACCACCACGCTCGATCAGGGCTTCACCATCAACAGCCTGAACTTCTCGGGCACCGGCACGGCGAACACCGCCGGCACCACCATCGCCTCGGGCGCGGGCACCAATACGCTGACGATCAACGCGACCGGTCTGAACGGCAACATCGCCGGCAACGGCATCACCGTCGCCGATGGATCGGGCCCTAACCTGATCAGCGCTGGTGTGACGCTGGGCGCAAGTCAAACGTGGACGGTCAATGGCAGTTCCTCGCTGACGGTCAGCGGAAATGTGACTGATGCCACACTCGGTTTCGCCCTGACAAAAGTCGGAGCCGGCACGCTGACGCTCTCGGGTAACAATACCTATGGCGGCGGCACGATCCTGGCCGGCGGAACGCTGAATATCGGCAGCCAGTCGGCCATCGGCACCGGCCCGCTGACCCTGATCACCGGTGCGCTCGACGCCTCGATTCCGGGCATCAATCACCAGCTCACCACCAACAATCCCCAAACCTGGGTGAACAATGCCAACATCGCGTTCAACGGCACCAATACCCTGGACCTGGGCAGCGGCGCTGTGACGCTCGGCGCTGATTCCTCAACCGGCTCCTTCACGATCACCAACAACAGCGCGCTGGCCGGCACGTCATTGACCATCGGCGGGGCGATCACTTCCGCCGCCGGCGGCACGCCCGGCGTCAAGACCCTCATTATCGCCGGCCCGGGTGGCACCGCCTTCAACGGTGTTATTGCCCACGGCGACGCCACTTCCGTTGCGTTGACCTTCGACCAGGGCTCGCTCACGCTTGGCGTCAACCAGAACCTCGGCGCTCTGACCTTCGGCCTGGCCGCGGGCAGGACGAATATCGGCACGCTCAACCTGCCCGGCGCTTCGGCGACCTTCACCTCCTTGAGCGTCCAGAACACCAATGCCACGCCGAACGCGGTCGTGCTGGGCACGAACCAGACTCTGACGATCAACGGGCCGCTCACGGTCGGCACCACAGCGAATCTCGCCAGCATTAATGCGAACCTGACCGTGTCCGGCGGCGGCACCCTGACGATCAACGGGCCGGTCACCATCGGCGGGACGACGGCGACTTTCGCCAATATGAATTCGAACCTGACGGTCTCCGGCGGCGCATTCGTCGCGGCGCTGGACACGGGAGCCATGAACATCGGCTACCACAACACTGGCGGAAACACACCATCCGGCTCGGGCGTCGCGGGCATGCTCGATCTATCGGCCGCCACATCGGTTTCGATCACTGGATCGACCAGCGCATCCTCGATCAATCTCGGTTGGAACGCTGCGACGGCCGCCGCCAACACCGCCGCGGACAACGCGCTGGGCACACTGAAGCTTTCGACCTCGGGCACCAACACCATCACCGTCGGCTCGATCAACCTCGGAGAATCCGGCTACACCGGCTTCGTGGGACTGCAGGGATTCCTGACCCTGGGCAACGCGTTGAATAACTTCAACGTGGATGCGATCTTCGTCGGCCACAGGAAGTCGCAGCCCAACGGGGCTATCCAGGATCTCGTGAAGTTCGCCGGGACGGGCGGCACGTGGAACCTGGCCGGATTCGCCGGCGGCACCAAGGCGACGCTCGGCATCGGCTACAACGATGTCAACGGCACTGGAACGATATCCCAGGGCATGGTCGATCTCACCGGCGGCACGTTCAACGCGACTTTGAGCAGCCTGAACATCGGCTACGTCAATAACAACTCCGGCGTCGGCGGCGGCAAAGGCACGTTCATCATGCCCGCAGGCACGGCAACGGCCGATGCGGTGGTCATGGCCCGAGTCGGCACCGGCGCTGCAACCTACACCACCGGCGTGTTCACGCTTTCGGGCGGCTCGTTCTCAATTAACTCTGGCGGGACCGGCTTCACCAGCGGCACCTCCGCGGCTCTGTCGGGCAACGCGACCGTCAATCTCTCCGGCACGGGCGACCTCGAACTCAATGGCAGCCCGATCGCGCTCGATGGCGCGGGTTCGACCTTTAACTTCACCGGCGGCACCCTCGGCAACGTCAGCACTTTCTCGGTCGCCGCCTCCAACAACCTCACCAACGCCGGCGGCCTGCTCCAGCGCAATGCGGCCGGCACGACGACACTGGGCACGCTGGCCTTCACCGGCACTTCGACCACGCCGCAGGTGCTGGTCTCGGCCGGCACGATCCAGGTGGGCGGGTCGGGCATCACTTCGACCAACCCCAACTCGATCGTCCGCGTCGAAGGCGGCACGCTCGATCTGACCACTCACGCCCTGGCGGCCGGCAGCCTTTACTACCGCAGCGGCGCGATCAGCAACATCGCCGCCGCCGGCGCGACGCTTAACTCCACCATCAACCCGATGCTGGTCCTGCAGGACAACACCGTGGACTTCCCCGTCAGCCTCCTCGGCGGCCCGACGGCATCGGCCCTGGGCGATATCCACTTCGAGAACGCCACCGGCGGCGCTTCGGGTGGAACCATCAGCGGAAACATGAATTTCGGCGGCGTGGTGCGCACGGTCAACGTGGATGATTCCGCGGCGGCTCCGATCGACTTGAACATCACCGGCCAGGTTTCCAACGGCGCGCTGAACAAGGTCGGCGCGGGCACGCTGGTCCTCAGCAATACCAACAGCTACGATGCGACGACCATCGTCACCGGCATGTTGCAAGTCGGCGCCGGCGGCACGGCCGGCACGCTCGGCACCGGGCCGGTCACCATCACCAACCCCGGCATCCTGGGCTTCAACCGCTCCGACGCGACCACGGTTGCCAACACCATCAGCGGCCGCGGCGCTCTGACCCAGATGGGCAGCGGCACCACCACCCTGAGCGGCACCAACACTTACATTGGCTCGACCGCCATCACCAACGGCAAGTTGACGGTGACCGGCTCGATCGCGGGCTCGACGGATGTGACCGTGTCTTCGGGCGCGACGTTCGAAGCGGCCGCGACGCAGACGGTGCAGTCCCTGATCGTGAGCAACGGCGGCACGGCGGAAATCACCGGCGCGGCGCTCAAGGTGCTGACCGTCAATGCCCTGTCGATTACCGGCCCCACCGGCAACGTCAACCTCCACAACAACGCGATGGTGGTGGATTACGCAGGGACCAGCCCGCTCCTGGATGCCAGCCCCACCGGCATCCGCGCGGCCATTATTGCGGCCTACAACGGCGGCGACTGGCTCGGCAAGGGCATCGGCTCGAACGAGATCGCGGCCAGCATCGGCTCCAGCAAGCGGCTGGCTGTGGGTTACGTTGAGGCAAGTGACCTGCTCGGCACGGGCGGTGGATCGTGGAACCTCGGCCAGAGCGTGAGCTCGACCGTCGATGGCACGGCTATCCTGGTGCGGACGACGCTCGCGGGCGACGCGGATATGTCCGGCGATGTCGGCCTGAATGACCTGCTGCGTCTGGCCAACCACTACGGCCTGGCGACGTCACCAGCGACGAGCTGGTACGATGGCGACTTCGATTACTCGGGCGATGTTGGCCTGAACGATCTCCTGCAGCTTGCCAATAACTACGGCCAGGCGATGCCCGGCTCGGCGATCCCGAGTTCATCGCCGCAGTTCGCCGCGGATATGCAACTGGCCTTCGAACTGGCCGGTCAAGGCGTGACCAGCGTGCCCGAGCCGACGGGCCTGGGCCTCGCTGCTCTCGCTGCGGCGGCGGCGCTGCTGCGGCGGAATCGCGGGCGAGGTCGGAAGGCGGCGTAAAGCCCCTTTCGGCAAAGCATTCGCCCCTTTACGTTTTTAGTTTTGGCGAACAGTCGAACAGATCAGCAAATCAAACGCCCCGCCCGGCATTGCCCGCGGCGGGGCTTTCTGTTTGAGTCCTGGATGTGAAAAGAATGCATTCGACGTGCCGTCGCTTGGCCGCCGCCTCGATCGGGTCAGGCGATCAATTCCTGCACGACCTTCGAAGGCTCCACGCCCGTCAGCCGGGCATCGAGGCCCTGGAACTTGACGGAGAAGCGCTCGTGGTCGATCCCGCATAGATGCAGCATCGTCGCATGGACATCGTGCATGCTCACCACTTTTTCCACGCTGCGATAGCCCAGTTCATCGGTTGCGCCGTAGTTGACGCCGCCTTTGATGCCGCCGCCGGCCATGGCGATGCTGAAGGCGTTGATGTGGTGATCGCGGCCGGTGCCCTGGCCCATGGGGGTTCGGCCGAACTCGCCGCCCCAGATGACCAGCGTGTCATCGAGCATGCCGCGCTGCTTGAGATCCAGGATGAGGGCGGCCGATGCTTGATCGGTTTCTTTCGCGGCCACGGGCATGTTGGTTTCGATGCCACCGTGATGATCCCAGGCGCGGTGGTAGAGCTGGATGAAGCGCACGCCGCGCTCGGCCAATCGGCGGGCCATGAGGCAGTTGCTGGCGAACGAGCCATCGCCCGGCTGCTTGATGCCGTAGCTATCCAGCACATGCTGCGGCTCTTTGGCGAAATCGGTCAGCTCCGGGACACTGGTCTGCATTTTGAAGGCCATCTCGTACTGGGCGATGCGGGTGGCGATCTCGGGATCGACCCGTTCCTCGGCCAGCATTCCATTGAGGCGCTGGACTTCCTCGACGACCAGGCGCTGGGTGGACTGGCAGACGCCATCGGGATTGCCGACGTAATGCACGGCATCGCCCTTGGATTGGAACTGGATGCCCTGGAAGCGAGTGGGGAGAAAACCGCTGGACCACTGGCGGGCGCTGACGGGCTGGGCGCCGCCCCCTTTGCCCTGGGAGATGAAGACGATGAAGCCGGGGAGGCTGTCGGTATCCGCGCCCAGGCCGTAGACGAGCCAGGATCCCATGGATGGCCGGCCTTTGAGAATCGAGCCGCTGTTCATGAAGGCGTGGGCGGGATCGTGGTTGATTTGCTCGGTGACCATGGAGCGGATGATGCAGAGGTCATCGGCGACTTTGGCGAGGTGGGGGAAGAGATCGGAGATGGGCTGGCCGGATTTTCCGTGCTGGTGGAATTCGACGAAAGGCCCGCGGGCGATGAGCTTGGTGTTCTGGAGCTGGGCAAGCTGCTGGCCCTTGGTGAAGGAATCGGGGAAGGGCTGGCCATTGATGCGCTTGAGCTCGGGCTTGAAGTCAAAGGTTTCGAGATGGGACGGGCCGCCGGCCATGCAGAGGTGGATGACGCGCTTGGCGCGGATGGGGAAATGGGTGGGGCGGATGATGCCCCGATACAAGGATGAAGGATGAGGGATGAAGGATGAACCAGAGGAGCTCGATGAATCGGCGGCCCTGGCGAGTCGCGAGGGTAGGAGCGAGGCGAGGGCCGCGCCGCCGAGGCTGAGGCCCGTGCGGGCGAGGAAGGTGCGGCGGTGGAGCTGGGATTGGGAGGTGGGGGTGGTCATGGGTGGGGGAGGGTTCGGGGTTTAGGGTTCGGGGTTCGGGGTTCGGGGTTCAGGGTTCAGGGTTCGGGGTTCGGGGTCCGAGGTTCGGGGCTCGTGGTTCGGGGCTCGGGGTTCGGGGTTCGAGGTTCGGGGTTCGGGAAGGTCAAACCTCAGTTGCTGGCGGCGGAAAAGGGTCAGGAGCCGGGGAGCGATTATCTTGCAATGGGCGGTTTTAGTGGCCGGCTCCTGACCCTGTGTGCGAATCAATATCGCGTGATGGTTTCGTGGAGGTTTAAGATTACGCGGCAGGCGCTGGTCCAAACGGCGAGTTCGGTTTCGTCGATCTTGTCGGGGACGAGAGAGTTGCCGACGTGGATGAGTTTTTTGGCTTCATCGGGGGCGGTCTTGAAATAGGCGCGATTGGCCTGGATGAATTTCTCGAGTGAGGCGCGCTCGTTATCGCGGGGGAGGCGGAGGAGGATGCGCTGGTAAATGGCCGAGAGTCGGGCGGGGTCATCCTTGGCGCGGGTCATCACATCGGCGGCAAGGACGCGCGCCGCTTCGACGAAGGTGGGATCATTGAGGAGGGTCAGCGCCTGCTGCGGCGTGTTGGAAACATTCCGGGTGCAGATGCAATCCTCGCGCGAAGGGGCGTCAAAATTGGCGAGCATGGGATGGAGAAAGGTGCGCTGCCAGTGCATGTAGAGGCCGCGGCGGTACTGGCGATCATCGGTGTCGGAAATGTAGTTTCGGTCGGGGAATTGGATGTTCACGTAGTAGCCGGGCGGCTGGTAGGGCTTGGCGCTGGGGCCGCCGATCTGGCTGGTATCGAGATTGAGCAGGCCAGCCGCGGCGAGGGCGTTATCGCGGACGAACTCGGCCTCCAGCCGGCGCGGATTCTGCGAGGCCAGCAGGCGATTGGCGGGATCAAGCTCGCGCAGCTCGGGGCGGAGATTGGAAGACTGGCGATAGGCATTGCTGGTGACGATCATGCGCACCAGGCGCTTCATATCCCAGCCCGACTCTCGAAAATCCACGGCCAGCCAATCGAGCAATTCGGCATGGCTGGGCCATTCGCCCTGGGCGCCGAGATCTTCAACGGAGTTGCACAGGCCATTGCCGAAGAACTGCTTCCACATCCGGTTGACGAGAACGCGCGAAGTCAGCGGATTTTCGGGCGATACCAGCCATTTGGCGAGATCGAGGCGCGTCATGCGCTTTTGCGCAGTTGATGTAGCGGCCTGCGCGCCAGGGAGGAAATGAGGAGCGGAAGGAAGGACGACTTCGCCGGATTCATCCTGCCAGTTACCGCGCGGGAGGATGCGCATGGTGAGCGGCTGCTTGAGCGCCTCGGTGATCAGCACGGGGTTCTTGCCGCCGCGGCATTCCTGAATCTCCCTGTAAATCTTCCGATACTCCGCCACGCCCGTGGGATCGGCCGCCGTACTGGTCAGATATATCCGCCAGAGCGTCGCAATCTCCGCCCGCCCGATCTCCAAATTCTCATTCGCGCCGCCCGGCACTGGAATCACCCGCGGCAAATCCGCCTCCAGTTTCGGATCGGCCGGCGCGCCCATCACGGCTGGCGACACCGAAATCCGCACGCATCCCAAACCGTTCTTATTGAGCGTCAGAACCAGTTGATCCCCCGCCTTCGCCTGCCATGGCGCATCCAGCAAATAAACCGCCGTCTGCTTCTGCGATTTCTTGGCGGCCGCCGTCTTCCACGAATCCTTGACGCCGATCAGCTCATGCCCATTCGCATAGCGCGGATCCTTCAAATCCGCATCGGCATGATAGAAAGCGATTGCCCTATCCTTCCCACCGCTTCGGATCGCCGCCGAAATCTGCACCATCGTGCTCGTGGCATTCCCGCGCACGATGCTGTTCTCATGGTTCGCGCAGGGCAGGGCTTCGATCCGCAGCGAAGCGATCGGCCCGGCCGGCAGTTCCAATTCCACCTTGTCGTTCATTCCCGCCGCGCCGGTGAACAAGATGCTGCCATCCTCCTGGGCCGTAAGCGCGGAAACATTCTCCGCCTTGACCGCCGGCGCTGCCGGAGGCGCTTCGGCTGCTTTCGCGGCCGCGGCCTTTGCCTTCGCGGCGGGCTTCTTCGGCGCGGGTTTGGCCTGCGTCAGACCGAGCGGCTTCAATACCACCCAAGCCGATCCCTCCTTCAACATCCCCCGCGCACCCGCGCACCAGGTCTCAAATGCCTTTTCGTTAGCCTTCAAATTCACTTGGTCCGCCATCAGCCGCCGCGCCGATTCCCCGAGCACATCATCGACCTTCTTCCACAGCTTTTCTTCCCGCCGCTTCAAATACCCACTCTCCACCACAATTTCCGGCGGAAACGGATAATCATTGGTAAACCCCTTCAAATCCGGATTGGGCGTATAGGTGTAATCGCTGTAAACGCCCCACTGTTTCACATCCGCGAAGAACGCGCCCAGCGAATAGAAATCCTTCTGCGTGATCGGATCGAACTTGTGGTTGTGGCACTCGGCGCAGCCGAAGGTCGCGCCGAGCCAGGTCGTCGCCACCGTTCGCACGCGGTCGGCCTGATACTTGGCGAGATACTCTTTGGGCTGCGCGCCGCCTTCGCGGGTGACCATATTCAGGCGGTTGAAGCAGGTGGCCGTAAGCTGCTCGGTGGTGGGGCTGGGCAGGAGATCGCCGGCGATCTGCTCGATGGTGAACTGATCGAAAGGCTTGTTCCGGTTGAAGGCATCGATCACGTAATCGCGATAGGGAAAGACATTCTGATTCTGGTCGCCGTGGAACCCAACCGTATCGGCGAAGCGCACCGCATCGAGCCAGGGGGCGGCCATGCGCTCGCCGTAATGGGGGCTGGCGAGGAGGCGGTCCACCTGGGTTTCGTAGGCATTGGGCGAAGCGTCTTTGATGAAGGCTTCGACCTCGGCGAGCGTTGGCGGAAGGCCGATCAGATCGAGGCTGAGCCGGCGCAGGAGGGTGGCGCGATCGGCCTCTTTGGATGGCGCGAGACCGCGGGCTTCGAGTTGCTTGAGGATGAAGGCATCGATCGGATTTTTCGCCCACAGGCCGTTGGCGACGGACGGGACCGGCGGGCGGACGGGGGTGATCCACGCCCAATGCGCCTGATAGACCGCGCCCTGGGCGATCCAGCGTTTGAGCGTGTCTTTCTGGGCGGCCGAGAGTGTTTTGTGCGCCTCGGCCGGGGGCATCAGTTCATCGGAGTCCCTGGAATTGATCCGCTTGATCAGCTCGCTCTCTTCGGGTTTTCCGGGGACGATGGCTTTCTTCTCGATGGCCACCTCGCGCTCATCGAGGCGGAGTTTGGCCTTGCGTTTGTTCTTGTCGGGGCCGTGGCAGTAGAAGCAGTTGTCGGAGAGGATGGGGCGGATATCGCGGTTGTAGAGGATGGGTTCGGCGCTGGGAGGAACTGTGGGCGAGCCCGCTTTGCCCCCGCCGCCGCCAGCCGCGAGAAGGGTGGACAGGGCCGCCGCCGCGCAGATTGTCATCGCGGCCAGAATGTGTTTGGTCATTTTTGACGATGATTTCATGCGATTTGTTTCCCTGTGGCAGCGCCCCGCGGCGCGGCAATCTGAAATACTCCCATGGCGAGGTGATGTTCGCGAGGCTTTTTGCGATCGTGCTTGCGAATCGGCGGCGCAGTATACTCTGGAAGTCTATGTGGGCAGCTATCGGGAGTTTGCGATGCCGTCACCTTTTCCGGGCATGGACCCGTATCTTGAAGGGTCGCTCTGGCAGAGCGTTCATCATCAGTTGATCGCGGAGATCGCGCGGCAACTCGTGCCATTGCTTCGGCCGCGGTACATGGCGCTGAGCCAGGAGCGGTTCGTCACGGTCATGTCCGATCCTGACGAGGGGGTGTCGATTCTGGCAACGGGAAGCATTTACCCTGATGTGGCGGTGAGCCATACGGGGCATCCGACCAAACTGGATGGTGCCGGATCACTGGCACCATTGGAGATGGCCACTTTGCTGCCCGAGCAGATTCCGCAGGTGAGCCTTGAAATCCGAGACTGCGCCAACCGCGAACTGGTGACGGCCATCGAACTTTTGTCTCCAACTAACAAGACCGGCGATGGTTTCGAAGAATATCTCGAGAAGCGGGGCAAGTACCTGTTGAGCCGTGCCCATCTGATCGAGATCGATCTCCTGCGCAGCGGGCGCAGGCCGCCGATGGTGGGCACGCTGCCTTCGATGCCCTATTTCGCGTTCATCAGCCGGGCCTGGAAGCGGCCGATGACGGAAATCTGGCCGATCGGGCTGAAGGAATCGCTGCCGACCATTTCGGTGCCATTGCTGGGGCGCGATGAATCGGTGCCGCTCGATTTGCAGGCGGCATTCAATAATGTTTATGACCAATGCGGGCTGGACCTGGCGATCGATTATTCGCGGCCGCCGGAGATTCCGCTGACGGAAGGGGATGCAGCGAAGGCGGCCAATCTGCTTGAAGGCCGCCGCGGCCCATAGCACTGGAGCGAATAACACGGGGCGTTTTTGGGAGATTCGATGATCGCAATTCTGAAAGGCACGGTTACCGGGCTCACCGATCGCGGCTTCATGGTGGAATCCGAAGGCCGCGATCAGCCGTTGCTGGTGCGGACGCAACTGCCCGGAAAATCACTCAAGCTCCAGATCGGCGATCGGGTGCATGTGTTTGGCGGCCCGGATTCCAATGGCGACTGGGCCAGTTCGGGGGCGTACAAGTATCTTCCCAATGGAGAGGAGGTGCGGGTGCGGATCAATACCTCCGATCCTCCTGACAAAGACACGCCGATGGAGAATCCATCTCAAATCCCGAAAAAGCCATGGTGGAAATTCTGGTAGCCCGAAAACAGAGCCTACGCGAGCACTCCCTGAATCAATTCCCCATGCACATCCGTCAGGCGCATGTCCCTTCCGCCCCAGCGGTAGGTTACCCGCTTATGATCCAATCCCAATAGATGCAGCATGGTCGCGTGCAGGTCGTGCATCATGCATTTGTTCTCCACCGCCTTGTAGCCGTACTCATCGGTAGCGCCGTACATCGTGCCGCCCTTGACGCCGCCGCCGGCCAGCCAGATCGAAAAGCCGTAGGGGTTGTGATCCCGGCCATCGCTCCCCTGGGCGAAGGGGGTGCGGCCAAACTCGCCGGACCAAACGACCAGGGTCTCATTGAGCAGCCCGCGCGATTTGAGGTCTTTGAGCAGGCCGGCGATGGGCTGATCGGTGGCCAGGGCATTTTCGCTGTGGTTTTTGCGAAGATTTCCATGAGCATCCCAGCGGTCGTTGCCGGAGATGGCGGGGCAGGTCAGCTCGATGAAGCGCACGCCGCGCTCGACGAGCCGGCGGGCCATCAGGCATTGCATGCCGTAGAGGCGCGTCTTGTCGTAGGCGGCTTCGAGGCCGTAGAGACGCCTGGTGATATCGCTTTCGCCGGAGAGATCCATGAGCTCGGGGACAGCGCTCTGCATCTGGAAGGCGAGTTCGTAATTGGCGATGGCGGATTCGATCTGATCGACATGACCGACCCGGCCGGTGAGTTCGCCATCGAGACGCGCAACCAGATCCAATTTCGATCGCTGCAACCTGGGACTGGGTTCCAGAGGCTGAACATTGGCGACCGGCTGCTTTGTCGCTTTGAAAATCGATCCCTGATAGCTGGCGGGAAGGAAGCCACTGTTGAAATTATCCAGCCCGCCCGGCGGAATCAGGCCGCCATTGAGCACGACAAACCCCGGCAGATTGCGGCATTGGCTGCCCAGGCCGTAACCGACCCACGCCCCCATGCTCGGCCGGCCCTGCATCCCTGAGCCGGTGTGGAGGAAATAATTCGCGTTGGTGTGCTCGGAGAAATTCGAGGTCATCGAACGAATCACGGCCAGGTCATCGGCGCAGCTCGCCACATGCGGGAATAGCTCGCTGACGGGCATGCCGCACTGCCCATACTGCTTGAATTTCCACGGCGAGCCGAGGGTGTTGCCATTGTTATTGAACTGGGTCGGCTCCATCTTCATCTTGAAGGGAGTGCCGTTTTCCCTGGTGAGCAGCGGCTTGGGATCGAACGAATCGACGGCCGAGACGCCGCCATCCATGTAGAGGAAGATGATGTTCTTGACTTTGGGGGGGAAATGGGGGGAGCGCGGCTGCAAGCCGGAACCCATGCCCCCGTGCAGCGTCGCTCCATCCGTCACTTGCGGTTTCGCGGACGCAAGCGTATCCGCCATGCCCCATTCCGCCGCCAGCGAGCTGAGCGCCACCGCGCCAAAACCGCCGCCGCAGCGACGGAGCATTTCTCGACGGGAGATCGTTGGGGTAATGAAGCGGTTGCAGTGCATACTTTCACTCCACAAACACAAACTCCTTCGCATTCATCAGCGCATGCGCCACATCCGCCCACACCCGCGCATCGCTGGCTCGCTTTTCCTTCGCGATCCCCAATTCCTCCCCCTGCTTCTCAATGAATTCCAGTACGACCGCCGTTTCCTTCTCCGTCGCCGGGCGGGCAAATGCTTCCATGTACATCACATTCACGCGATGAGCCGCTGTCCCTTCGCGCCGGGCGATTTTGGCCCCCCACAATTTCGCCTGTTCGGCCACGAACGGATCGTTCATCAAGATCAGCGCCTGCGCCGGCACGTTCGACACGCTCCGCCGCCCCATCGTGTTGAACGGAATCGGCGTATCGAACGCCAGCAGCATCGGCGGCAGGAAGTTTCGGCGGACTTCGATGTAGATGCTGCGCCGGCCGGCCCCGTCGATCGGCCCACTGCGGCCGGGGCTGCCGCGGCCTTCCATGAAGGGCGTCAAATGCACCGCCACGCTCGGGCCGCCCATCGTTTCGTCGAGCCGGCCGGAGAGATAGAGCATCGTGTCGCGAATCGCCTCGCCTTCCATGCGGCGGACGTTCATGCGGTGGAGGAGGATGTTGGATGGATCGAGTTGGTCGGCCGATTCATCCCCCCTGCTCGACATGCGATACGCGCTGCTGAGCACGATCGACCGGATCATCTTCTTGACAGACCAACTCTCTTTCACGAAACGGCCCGCGAGATAATCCAGCAATTCCGGATGGCTCGGCCGCTCCCCCAGCACGCCGACATTATCCACCGATGCCACGATCCCCCGGCCAAACAGATGATGCCAAATGCGATTGACCATCACCCGCGCTGTCAGCGGATTGGCCGGGTCGGCGATGCGGCGGGCCAATTCCAGCCGACCACTGCCGAGGGAGAGTTGCCGGTTGTGAGTGGTGTCAGTAGTCCGTTGTCCGTTGTCCGCCGTGGCTGCGCCGTCGCTCGCATCAACTGACAACGGACCACTGACAACGGACGACTGACCTTCTCGCTTCTCGCTTCTAACTTCTAACTTTTGCTCTCCTCCAAGCGCCTCCAGGAACCTGCGCTGCACCGCCGGCCCGAGATTCTTCGGGCTGCCGCGGATGAAGACTTTCTCGTCGACGCCATCGCCATCGGCCGCGGCCGGGACGTAGACCGGCGCGGGGAGTTTGGCCTCCGCTTCACGATATTTCGCCAGCGCTTCGGCGACGGCCGGATCGACGCCATCAAGCAGGCCCTTCTCGATTCCCCAGTTTAGAATTGCCACGCGCTCGGAGGCCTGCGCCCCATCGCCCAATTTTCCCTCGCCGAAGTGCGCGATCGCCTCGCGAACTTTTACCTTCGATTCCGCGGCCTTCGCATCCACCGATTTTTCAGCCGCCAGCTTTCCATCGCCCGACTTTTCACCCACCGCCCTTCGATCCCCCGCCGCGCGCGGTTTGGCAGAGGCGGCGGGCGGTTTGCGCTCGCCTTTTCGCGAATCATTGGATGCTTCCATCCTCTCCACGCAGGCCCATCCCTCCTTGGCCGCCCCCGGGCCGCCCGGATCGCTCACCGAGGTATCCATCACCTCCACATACGCCTCGTGCCCGCGCCACATCTCCACATCAAAACTCATCCACACCGGCTTATCCAAGTTGATGTCGTGCTTCAGCCCGCCGTAAATCGGCGAGCGGATGATCGTGAAATTATCGATGACGACATTGATCCGCGACCCATGCCCCGCCGCGCGGATGTTGAGGTATTTCGCATCGATCGTAAATGTCCCCGACCGCGCCGCGCCTTCGAGCTTGTTCGAGAGCAATCCGCTATGCACACCGCCCCCGCCCATCACCTTCTCCACCGCCCGCTTCCCAGCGCCGACCACGAAATCACCCGCGCGACACACCTCGAATGCCGCCCCCTCGCGCCGCCAACTCTCCACCGCCCCGCCGATCACTTTCGCGGTGCCAGCCTCCCCTTCATCCTTCATCCTTCCTCCTTCATCCTTCGCCTTTCCTGAACCCTGAACCCCGAACCCTGAACCCTCCCCTTCATCCTTCCGCAATGCCTCCGCCAGCGCATCCGCCTTCACCATCCACGCCCGCGCCACTTCCCGCCGCAACTGCCCCTTCACCTTCGCCAGGTCCCGCGCCGCCGACTCGATCTCCAACTCATTCACCGCCGCCTGCGTATAGCGCGTGCTCTTGAGATATCCGTACATCGCGTAATAGTCGGCCGTCGAGATCGCATCGAATTTGTGATCGTGACATCGGGCGCAGGCCACCGTCAACCCCAGAAAAGTCTTCCCCAGCACATCAATCCGATTGTCCATCGTGTCGGCCTGATTCTGCCGAACATCGACCGGCGAGTGGGTGCCTTCGCCGAGAAAATAAAAGGCGGTGCCGATGACGGAGCGCGTCCATTGTCCATGGTCAATGGTCAATTGCTTGTCCGTTGTCCGTGGTCCGTTGTCAGTTGTGGAAGAGGTGCCGTGCGCTGCAACTGACAACGGACCACGGACGACGGACGAAGGACCTTCTCGCTTCTCGCTTCTAACTTCTAACTTCTTCTTCCCCCCTTCATCCTTGAGAAGATCCCCCGCCACATGCTCCATCACAAACCGGTCGTACGGCACATCGTCATTGAAGCTTTGAATCACATAATCCCGATAGCGCCAGGCGTGGGGGATCGGGAAATCGAACTCGTGCCCCAGCGTCTCGGCGTAGCGCACCAGATCGAGCCAGTGCCTTCCCCAGCGCTCGCCGAAGCGGGGTGAGGCCAGGAGATGATCCACCACTTTTTCAAAGGAATCGCCGGCCAGGTCATTCACAAACGCTTCCACCTCGGCCGGCGTCGGCGGCAGGCCGGTCAGGTCGAAATACACCCGCCGAATCAGGGTCCGCCGATCCGCCTCCGGCGCGGGCGATAGGCCCTTTTCTTCCAACTTGGCCAGCACGAATCGATCCACCTCGCTTCGCGGCCATTTCTGATCTTTCACCATCGGCGGCGTCTGGGGCTGCACCGGCTTCCACGCCCAGTGCGCGGCCTTTCGCTTGGCCAGATCGAACTCCTCCTTGGCCGCCACTTTCGCCGCGTCCCCTTTGGGCATCGGCGCGCCCATTTTCACCCAATGCTTCAAATCCGCGATCTGCCCATCGTTCAATTTATCCTTCGGCGGCATCTGCAAATCCACATTCGCATACCCCACCGCCTCGATCAGCTTGCTCTTCGCCGGCGCTCCCGCCACCACCACCGCGCCCGATTCCCCGCCCCTGGCGACTCCCTCGGCCGAATCCAGATACAGCCCGCCCTTGAGCTTCTTCGCGGCGCCAGAGTGACACTCGTAACACCGCCCCACAAGAATCGGCCTGATCTTAGATTCGAAGAACTGCAACCCCTGCAACCCCGCCTCATCCGCCCCCGCGCAGACCGCCCACCCGGCCGCCCAGAGCATCAAAAAAACAAATCGCATCTGCCTCATCGCAAAGGATGATATCCGAACCCGCGCCCAGTGTTGTCCCCCAACCCCGAAAAGCCCCCAGCGCCAACCCGACCCCGCCACCCACCACCCACCACTCACAACGGACAACTGACAACGGACAACGGAAAACGGACAACGGAAAACGGAAAACGGACAATGAACAATTGACCATGGACCATTGACCATGGACTACCCCAGAGTATTCCCCCCATTCACGCTGATCTTCTGCCCCGTAATAAACTTCGCCCCCTCCCCCGCCAGGAACTCCACGGCCGCCGCGATATCGGCATGTTCCCCCATGTGCTTCATGGGAACCGCGGCCGCGTAGGCATCCTTCATTTCCTGCGGGTCCGAATCGTGCCGCTCGGTGGGAATCCAGCCGGGGGCGATCAGATTGACGGTGATGCCAAAGGGGGCCAGTTCCATCGCCCAGGACTTGGTCAGGCCGAGCTGCGCGCCCTTGGCCGAGGCGTAGTTGGAGAACTCCGGCACGCCGCGATCGAAGACCTCCGAGCCGATGTTGATAATCCGGCCGGCGCGGCGCGCCTTCATCGACCCGAGCACCTGCTGCACCAAAATCAGCGGGCTCTTGACGAAGAACTCGAGTTGGTCGAGGCAGTCGCGCCAAGTCATTTTTTCGATGGTCACGAACGGCTGCGGTCCGGTGGCGTTGATGACCAGGATATCGACCGGCCCGAACGCCTGGGTCACCGCCTGCACCATCTCGCGAACCTGCGCTTCATCGCGCACATCCGCCTTGCAGCCGATGGCAATCCCGCCGGCCGCGACGATGGAATCCACCGTCGCCCGGGCCAGTTCGGCGCTGCCGAAGTAGTTCACCCCGACCTTGGCCCCAACCCGCCCGAGCCGCTGGGCGATCGATTTACCCAGCCCGCGCGAAGCTCCGGTCACCAGCGCCACTTTTCCAGCCAATGCCTGCGACATGCTCATGCTCTCCCAATGAAACAAATGCGATGTTGGGTCAACCCGACCGCTGCCATCAAACCAGTCCGACAATCTCCGACGCCCGGCGGAGCGTGGCTTTGGTCAGCAGAATCACCACCGCCGGCGGAAAATCCCGGCTGGGATTACGCTTGTAATCCTCCGGCAGGGTCTCATGCACCATCTTGTGCAGTTCCACCGCAACGGCCTTCTCGCGCTCTTCCAGCCGCGCATCATCATCGCGGGCGATCGGATCGACCGCATCGTAGGCCAGCATCAGGGTGGATACCTGCCAGTCGTAATAACTATGCGTCCCTTCGCTCATGGGCGATATCCTACGCGCTGGGAGCAATTTGACCATATCAGGTGCGAGATTGCCGAAATGGGCCGAGGCGCTGAAACAGAGGCCCCCGCCTCGGCTATAGAGGAGGAGGATTGATCCATCGATCTGAAATCACAGGATTCCCGTGAAACACACCTTCCTACTGCGGCCCGCACTGCTTGCCCTTCTCTGGAGTCTGGCCGCTGCAACCGTGGCGATTTCGGGGGATCTCGGGCCGGCCGCGCCGGTCGGGGCGGCCGGGGCGCGGACCGAGCGGGAGATGCTGGCGAAGCTCGATGCCCCCCTGCTCTTCGTGAAGCGCCATTCTTACACCGGCATCCACATCTACGACACCTACTACAAGTGGCCGCCCGGCGGCGGTGGAATCTACGTCCTGGAGAACCCCTCCGCGCCGCGAACCGACTGGAAAATCCGGCCCGTCATCGACCCCACGACCCCCGGCACGCTCGGCCTGGGCGTGTACACTCATCCCGAGCTCTCCTGGGATGCCAAAAAACTCCTCTTCTGCTTCAAGGCCACGCCCACGGGCAATACGTGCATCTATGAACTCGGCGTCGATGGCAAAGACCTGCGCCAACTGACCGACCCGGGCGTCACCTGCGCCAGCTACAAGGGGGCGCACAACGGGCAACATGATATCGCCCCGGCCTATCTCCCTGATGGCCGGATCGTCTTCCTCTCCACACGCCCGAGCGGGCTGGTGCCCTGCGCCAATGAAGGGGTGAGCATCCTCCACGTCATGAACGCCGATGGCTCGGACATCCATCCCATTTCCGTCAACAACGTCAATGAATTCGACCCGGCCGTGCTGCCCGATGGCCGGATTCTTTTCGGGCGCTGGGAGTATGTGGATAAGAATGCCCTGACCATTCAATCGCTCTGGACCATCTGCCCCGATGGTACTAACGAAACCGCGCTCTTCGCCAACAACATGGTGCTGCCCGAGGCGGTGCTCGATGCCCGGCCGATCCCCGATTCCAACCTGATCGTCGCCACGTTGGCCAAGCACAATGGCACGCCGCGCGGTTCGATCGCGCTGATCGACCCCGGCCTGGGCAAGAACAACGCCGCTGCGATCGCCAACCTCGAACATCCGGCCGACCCCACCTTCGACCGGGGCGATTCCTGCGAGCCCTGGCCCCTCTCCGAAGATCTGGTGATCTTCAGCGGCCGGCCCAAGGGCGAGAAGCGCAACCGTCTGGAAATGATGGACCGCGCCGGTCAGCGCGTTACTGTCATGTCCGACCCCGACATCTGCCTGCACTCGCCCATGCTCGTCCGGCCGCGGCCCGCGCCGCGGGTGCTGACCGACACCACCGACCGCAAAGCGACCACCGGGCGGTTCTTCGTTCAGGACATCTACAACGGCCTGGAGGGCGTCAAGCGCGGGGAGGTCAAATATCTCCGCGTCATCGAAGAAACCTCGCGCATCAGCGCTTCGCCGGGCGGGAAGCAGCCTTACAACCAGACGTTTCTCATCAGCGCCGCGCTGGCCTTCAGCGCCAAGAATTACCTGGGGATCGTGCCGGTGGAGGAAGATGGGTCAGCATTTTTCGAGGTTCCCTCCGGGCGCGCGGTTTACCTGCAGGCGCTGGATGAGAATCACCGCCTGATCCAGAGCATGCGGACGTTCGTGCAAGCCGCGCCGGGGACGACGCGCTCCTGCATCGGCTGCCACGAGCATAAATCCTCCACGCCCGCCAGCGGCGGAGTGTCGGCCGCGCTCAACCGCCAGCCGCGACAACTCCAGGCCGAAAGCTGGGGGAGCGGATACGTCGATTATCCCTCGATGGTTCAGCCGGTGCTGGAGCGCAATTGCGTCAGTTGCCATGGCGGCGAGAAGGGGATCGCGGCCGGGATCGATCTGACGGGTGGGTGGACCGAGCACTTCAACATCAGTTACGAGAACCTCGCCAACCGCTGCGAGTCCCAGCTCGTCGCCTACTGGATCGCCGGGATCGACTGCATGAACGGCACGGCCTACTGGTCGAGCCAGATTTTCGCGCCGAGAAAGCACGGCTCGGGCGCGGCACCGCTGGCCGACCTGATCGCCAGCGGACACAAGGAATACATCCCGAAAATGTCAGCCAAGGAGCGCGATCTACTCTACGCCTGGATCGACTCCAATGGCCTGTATTACGGCACATGGGATTACACGAAGGAGGGGTGCGCCATCCGCGAGTGGGAAGGGATCAAAACCGACCTGAGCGCGCGCATGCAGCAGGCGGGGTGCATGAAATGCCATTCGCCCAAGCGCTTCGAGAGCGACTGGGTGAACCTCAAGGACCCGCAACTGAGCCGAATCCTGCGCGCGCCACTGGCCTCAAACAAGGAGGGTTTTGGCCTTGCGGCTTGCCGCGACCACCCCGCCAGCCCCGAGCGCCGCATCCGCCTGCTGGTCAACGGCTATGCCCACGCGATCCAGCCCGTGGCGGCCTACGCCGCGCGAGTCCGTCCGCAGCCCGATACCCAGGGCAATCCGCTGGTCAGTTTTACCTCGACCGAGGATACCAACTACCAGGCGATACTGGCCATCATCCGCAAAGCGCGGCAGCAGGCGCTGGCCTCGCCGCGAGTCGACATGCCCGGCGCGGAGGTGCAGCCCGGCGCTTGTCGGCAGTTCATCCCGACCCCCCTGCCGGAGCCTCTGCCCGCGCTGGAGGCCGTAATCGTTGAGAACGGCGCGGTGAAACTCTCCTGGGAGCGTTCAGCGCGAACCATTGGTTTGGAAGCTGAAATCCACCGGGCGGAGCGCGATCGATTCACGCCCAGCGAAGCCACTCTGCTGGCGACCACGACACTCTTCAGCCACGTCGATCATCAGCCGTCGGCCGATAAGAAATGTTACGCGCTGGTTCTGATCTCGAATGGACGACGCAGCGAGGCGGTGTATATAACGCTGACGCCGGCGTCGCCGGCGGCCAGTGGTCGCTGAATGACGCTCCGAGTCGATTCCTCGGAAAATAATCCCGCGCGATTTAACGCTGATTGCATTCCACGCCATCCGGGACGGCGCTCTGGTCGCTCCGCTCCCGACGCTCTGTCCCGGCTTGTCCGAAAACACCGAATGGCGCTCGGTTATTGCGCGTTGTCGAAACGCTTCGTATTCACGCCGCCGGCTCGCTCAGGAGCGCTTGAAGATCGAGTGTTCGCGTGAACATCGCCAGGTCGCCTTCGGGCGTGCGCGGCCACTGGTCGGCGGGCGTGTCCCAATACAACTCGACGCCGTTGTCATCGGGATCGCGGAGGTAGAGCGCGTGGCTCACGCCATGATCGCTCGCGCCATCGAGGTCGATCCCGGCCGCCAATACCCGGCGCAGGGCATCGGCCAGCGCGGCGCGGGTGGGATAGACGATCGCCAGGTGAAACAATCCCGTGCAGCCCGGGGGCGGCGGCGGGCCGTTCTTGCTCTCCCAGATATTCAGCCCGATATGATGGTGGTAATCCCCGGCCGACAAAAACGCGGCGCTGGGCCCGTATCGCTGTGTGATATTGAAACCGAGCACACCTTCATAGAAGGCGATGGAGCGATGGAGATCGGCGACCTTGAGATGGACGTGGCCGATGCGGACGTCGGGGTGGATGGGGGTGGACATCACGCCATTGTAGGCGGCCGGCGCGGCACTGGGCTTACTTGCCGGCTTCGGCGACGAACAACCGCGTCCACTGCGACTCGTTGGTATTGAAATAAATGCGACTGCCATCCGCGCTGAAGATCGGGTGCGGGTGGTTCTTGCGCCAGGATTTAGCGCCCTGGGAATTGTCGAACTTGTGGAGGACCTGGAAGCGGTCTTTGCCGCCATTGATGTCGCAGACCATGATGCCCCATTGGCCGGGTTTGTCGCCCAGCGGGCCCAGGTCGCCATCGGTAACGAAGAGTTTGCCATCCGGGCTGACGGAGAGGTGCGGTCCGCCTTTAAGCACTGGGACTTCGGCGATGCGGGTCATCTTGCCTTTTTCGCCGCTGTCGAAGCAGAGATTGCCGACTTCGATGATGTGGCGCGAGTCGGGGTACCAGGCGGGGTGGCCCCACTTGGGGCGGAGGAAGAGGAAGTTGCCATCGTTGATGTCGGCGGCGATCAGGCCTTCGCGGGCGCTGGCGGATTTGGCGGCGAAATTGTCGCCGCCATTGCCGGCCGCCATCTTGAAGAAAACGCGCTTCTGATCCGGGCTGACGACGGGGAAAAAGATCGAGGTGGATTTGTCGGCGAACTGTTTCTTGAGCCAGTCGCCGTAGGTTTTCTCGACTTCGCCAATCTTGAGCGCCGTGCGGATGTCGCCGGTGGCAGGGTCGGCCAGTTCGAGATCGCGATGCTGGCCAGGATTCCAGTGGCAGCCGTAGAGGGGCAGGAGATTGCCGGCGGGCTGGCCGAAGCCGATCTGCCGGTCCAGGGCGATGGTTCGCTCCTTCATCGTGTCGAGATCGACGACATAGACGCCCCACTTGCCATCGCGGACATCGTGGAACGCAACCCGCGCGCCGTTTGAGGTCCATTGCTGACAGGCAGCGCGGTGGGCATCTTCGCTGTGAACATTTTTGGCGATGATGGTTTCAGTTCCGTTGGCGCGGTCGATGATGCGGATGTCGCCGGTCTGGCCATCGGCGGTGGTGGAAGTGTAGAAGAGCACCCGCTTTCCATCGGGGCTCTCGGGGCAGGTGAGGTAGTAGCTGTGGATGGTGTGGCGGTCGGGCGTGGGTGAGAGGGGGGCGATGGTGACGTTGGCGCGCCAGCGGGCGAGCGGGTCGGTGGGAGGGGCATCGGCGGCGCGGGTGGCGGCGGTGGGGATGAGGGAAATGAGAAGAAGGGCGAGGCATGTGCGGAGTGGCACGGGATCTCCGGGGGTTGAGAATTTCATGGACATGGCGGGTGTAATCGTTTTCCGATGATTGCCGTTTGATTGTTTGCGATTTCGTGCGCGAGCGCCGCTTCCGCGATGATCGCTGCTTGTTTTCGGGCGCTCCCCGGCGTGTATTCACGCCGGGCTAAATTAAATCTGGAAATCGACGAATACTTTTCGCTCGCCCTTGGGAATGCGCTCGCGGTATTTCAGTTTCGGCGGCTCGGCGACCACCTGATTATGCGGGGGGACGCTCGAGGTGATGAAGACGTTGCCGCCGATCACCGAGCCTTTGCCGATGATCGTTTCGCCGCCGAGAATGGTAGCGCCGGAATAGATCGTGACATCATCATCGATAGTGGGGTGACGTTTCTGCCCCTTGAGGGCCTGCCCGTAGGCCGGGGCCAGCGCGCCGAGGGTGACGCCCTGGTAGACCTTGACGTTCTTGCCGATGGTCGAGGTCTCGCCGATGACCACGCCCGTGCCGTGGTCGATGAAGAAGGATTCGCCCAGTTTCGCGCCGGGGTGGATGTCGATGCCCGTGCGCGAGTGGGCGTATTCGGTCATCATGCGCGGCAGGAGGGGCACGCCGAGGTTGTAGAACTCATGGGCGAAGCGCTGCACGAAGATGGCGAACAGGCCGGGGTAGCAGAAGATGGTTTCATCGGTCGAATGGGCGGCCGGGTCGCCATCGAAGGCGGCCTGTACATCATGGGCCGGGATCGCGCGGAGATTGGGGATGCGATCCATGAACGCGGAGACGACCGCGACGGCCTGGATGTCGCAGGTGTGGGGGGAAGCCATTGCCGGTTGCGGATTGGCGATTGCGGATTGGGATGCGGATGAGGCGACGGCGTTCGCGGCGTTTGCGGGATCGGCAACCGCATCGCCATTGTCGCCGGGCAAGTGTTCGCGGTAGCGGAGACAGCAGCGCACCTGGTCGAAGAGGATGTCGTGGATTTCGATGACCAGTTCGCCGACGCGATAGGAGATGTTCTCGGTGGTCAGGCCCTGCTTGCCGAAATAGCCGGGGAAGACCAGTTGCCGCAGCAGATCGACGAAATGGATGATCGCATCGCGGCTGGGCAGCAGCACGCGATCCAGATGCCGCATCATCGGCTGGGTGGTGATCGACTGTACAAGCGAATCGACCAGCGTGGGCAGGCGGTGATTGAGATCGTTCTTGGACATTGGGGGCAGAAGTTGGAAGTTAGAAGCGGGAAGCTAAGAGAGTGGATCAATCACGTCTGGAATGATACGGGTTGCGGGGTGGGGGGGCAAACCGATAATGGTTTGGAACGGGCCGCGAGCCGATAGGGTAGAGAGTGGTTTAAGTTACAGAGCAATTATTCGACCGTCCGATAAAATGTTCGGCACTCCTGGAAGGATGACATGGAAGCGTTGATGATTGGCGTATCGGGAATGCGGGGAACGGTCGGCGGAACGCTCACGCCCCCGGTGGTCGGCCGGATGGCGGCGGCGTTCGCGGCGTGGCTCAAGGCGAACGTGCCGCCGCTCGATGGCGCGCACCTGCGGGTGGTGCTGGGGCGCGACACCCGCCCCAGCGGCTACTGGGTGCGCGATGCGGCCATTTCCGCGCTGACCGCCAGTGGTATCGAAGTGATCGATCTGGACGTGGTCACCACCCCCGGTGTCGCCATGATGGTCAAGCACCTGGGCGCCGATGCGGGGGTGATCGTGACGGCCTCGCACAATCCCATCCAGTGGAACGGGATGAAGTTTCTGAACACCGCAGCCGTCGCCCTGCCGCCATCGGCCGCTGAAGAGATCAAGGCCTACTACGAAGCCGGCACCACCGACTACGTCCGCGTGGACAAGCTGGTAGCGCCGAAGAAGAACAGCGAGACCCACGCCCTGCACGTCAAGCGCGTGGCCGACTATGTCGATGCACTGGGGATCACCAGCAAGCGCTTCAAGGTGGTGTTGGACAGCGTCAACGGCGCGGGGTGCGTCGTGACGGCGACCCTGCTCGGGCGGCTGGGGTGCAACGTGGTTCATCTCAATGGCACGCCCGATGGCCAGTTCGCCCATGAGCCCGAACCGACCGAGAAGAACCTGGTCGGGCTGGCGGAAGAAGTTCGCCGGCAGAAGGCGAATGTGGGATTCGCGCAGGACCCCGATGCCGACCGCCTGGCGATCGTCGATGAGAACGGCAAGTACATCGGCGAGGAATACAGCCTCGCCCTGGCCGCCAAGCTGATGCTCTCGCGCCGGCCGGGCGCGGTGGCAACGAATCTTTCAACCAGCCGGATGGTCGATGATCTGTGCCAGCAGTACGGCGGCCGGGTGATCCGCACGGCCGTGGGGGAGGCCAACGTCGTCCACGCCATGATCGCCGAGAACGCGGTCGTGGGCGGCGAGGGCAACGGCGGCGTGATCGACACCCGCATCGTCCCCGGCCGCGATTCGCTGGTAGGGATGGCCTACATGCTGCAACTAATGGCGACCACCGGCCAGACGATCAGCCAGCTCGTCGCGGAGATTCCGAAATACGAAATCATCAAGACCAAGTTCGAATGCAAACGCGAAGATGCCAATCGGGCGGTCGAGGCGCTGAAGAAAGAGTTCGGCGCGGAGAAGGTGGACGCGCAGGATGGCATCCGCATCGACTGGGAAAAAGAGCGCGCCTGGGTTCACGCCCGGCCAAGCAATACCGAGCCGATCATGCGAATCATCGCCGAAGCGCCCGATCGCGCGAAAGCGGAGGGGCTGGTGGAGAGGGTGAGAGTGGTCGTTGATCGGGTGCTCAATGTCAAAAGTTAAATGTCAAATGGCAAATGTTGAAGATGCAATCGCCTGATGATGGGTGCCATGCCCTGACGATCCGCCGGAAGATTTCAATTCGCGGGGTGGGGTTGTCGGATCGTCTGGGCACGCCTCCGCGGTGAGTTGCCCGATTGATTACGCCGCCGCGCTCTTGATCTGCCCGATCGATGCCTGCTGCGATTGAAGCTGCGACAGCACCGATTCCAGATTCGCGAATTGCGTCTCCAGGCGCGTGCGCTTCTGCGTGAGCAGTTTATCGAGTTGGTCGATCCGGTCGGTGAACTGCTTGGTGCGCCCATCGAGCGTCTGGTTCTCGCGGGTGATCACGCCCGTCACCGGATCGATCAGCTTGTTCATCAGCGATTCGATCGCATACCCCACGCCGCCGGAGGTCGCATTGGTTGCGTTCGTGGTGACGATCTTACCCCCCGAAATGACGTTGCCCACCGGTCCGCTCGTCAGGCGCAGATCGATTAGCGCCTGCGAGCCGGCGCTGGCGGTCAGCTTGAGCGGGTTGACGGTCGCCCCGGTCAGATCCGTGAACGTGATCCCCTCCCCGTCATCGCGAAGCTGCGCCTTGGCCTTGCCGAGCGCCTGGGTGTTGATCGTATCGATCAGTTCCTTGAGCGTGCTCGGATTGCCGAGCGTGACGTTGACTGTCGTGCCATCGCGGAAATCGATCTTGAAATCCGGCTTCCCCGGCCCCAGCGTGCGCACGCCCCGCCCCGAGTTGAGCTGCGCCGCCGGCGTCGCATCGCCCAGCGAATCCTGGGCGGTCGTGAACAAACGCTGCACCGAATCCGGGTCGTTCGCGTAGGCCGCGCTGAACTTGTCGGAATCGAAATTCAGCTTCCCGCCATCGCCCAGCGTGATCCCGACATCCGCCAGAATGCGGTATTTTCCCGCATTGGCGACGGTCGTGCCCAGAATGTTGTACAAATTGGATTCCACCGTCTGCACGGTTGAATCGCCCAGCAGCAGGCCCGCCGTATTGGTGGTGGTATCGTATTTCGTCAGCGCGGTGATCTTGTCGGCCAGGGCGTTGAAGCTGTCCACGAATTTGGACACCTGGTCCGAAATCGCGGTAGAATCCCGCGTGATTCCCAAGGTCACCGGCTTGTCCGAAGTGCTGTGCAGATCGATCGTCACGCCCTTGATGATCCCCGCGATCTGGTTCTTACCCGAGGTGATCAGCAGTGGATCGGTGCTGTCGGCCGACCCCAGAAACACCGCCGCATCCTGCGCATCGACCAGGTTCTTCGCCTGCACATCGGTCGATCCCCCGTCGAACACCACCCGCGCGTTTCGCCCAGCGTTCTTGGCCGTCAGCGACAGCCGGAACGGCGCGGTATCCGAGCCATCGCTCACCACCTGCGCGATCACGCCGAAATTCAAATCCGCCAGCTTCTGCTGCACCGTGGCCAGCGTGTCGGTCGAAGTCACCGTCACCGTCTTCTCGAACGATCCATCGATCGTCGTCGCCGTCTTGGTGGCGCTGGTCGTGAGATTCAAATCATCCGCCGAGGTCCCATCCACATTCTCGACCTTCAGCTTCAGCGATCCACCGGCGGTATCGGTCAGCAGCAGCCCATCCCCGTGCTGGTTGATCGAGGCCGTCACGCCCAGGTTCGGCCGATTGTTGATATCCCGGATGATGTCGCCCAGATTCTTCTCGGTGCTGGTATTGACGGTGATCGAAGCGGTATTTCCCTTGGAATTGGTGATCTTGAACTTGCCGTCGCCGACGCCCTTGCCGCCGTTGTAGTCCGAAAGCAGCGAAGTCTCCGAAACCCACTGCCGCTGCAGATTGCCGCCGTTGACGAAATTGCTCCCCGCCTTGGCCGTCCCCGCGATCGCCAGATCCGCCGCCGTCGTCCCGCCATCCTCCTCAACTTTGAGCTGACCCGGCCCCGTGGAGTTGTCCGCGATCCGGATTCCATTGCCGGATGTGTTAAAGCCCGCCTTGAGATTCAGCCCCGCTCCGTTGATCGCATCGAAAATATCCTGAACGCTCTTGGCCGCCGCCAGGCTCACGCTGTTGGAAATCCCCGCCGCGTTGGTGATCTTGATCGAGCCGAGATTGAAGCCACTGCCGCCGTTCAGCGATGCCACCAGAACCGTATTGAGCCCCGCCAGAATCGGCCCGCCGGCCAGCGTACCCGCGCCAGAGCCGACGATCCCCAGATCCGTCGCCGCCTTGGATGAATTGACCTCCGCCACTGCCACCGTTCCCGCGCCGGTGAGCTTCAGCCCGTTCCCGCCCGCATCGACCGAAGCCGTCACCTTCCCGCCCGTCGTCGTGCTGATCTGATCGATCACATCGCCGATCGTCCGCGCGTTGGCCAGCGAAACCGTCCAGGTCCCATCGCTCGAGGTCACCGAAAAATCCCCGCCCCCCCCGCCCCCCCCGCGCACCCCCCGCGCATCGGTGGGCGCATTTTGTTTAGTCGATCTGCCCC